>JANYJE010000078.1 GCA_025408405.1 Nitrosomonadales bacterium
CGGCGATTGCCCCTGGTTTAAATCCTTGCTGGAGCTGGGTTTGAATCAAGACTCTGTCATCCAAGGTGAGGTGTTTGTATTTTTCCGCCATCCAACATTCTTTCATGAAAAAATGTTGCACTTGGTTTTCGCGCCCGCCAGTTGTTTATGGGACATATTTCAAAATGATCTTGAGTTCACTGTTATCGATTGTGTTTATTTCCATGGCAATTTATAGCTTGGTGTTTATACACCGCGCTTCCATTCGCTATCTTCTGCTGGTTGTATATGGCGCAGCCATATTCTTTGTTTGGAACCCCGAGTCGACTACAGTAATTGCGCATTCTTTCGGCATTGGCAGAGGACTTGATTTTGTTATCATACTGCTGACGGTGGCGATGGTTAACGGATTAATTATCATCGTCAGGCACTTGAATTCACAGCACCAGAATATTTCGAAGTTGACGAGGTATATTGCTGTGCGTGATGCACGAGAGCCCAAGTCTGATCTGAATGACTGAATTTCGGTGGCGATTCCGAGTGAAATCTGGAATGTCCACTTTGGACATTTCAGATGAGCAAACTCCTTGCTCAATCGGGGGCGGATTGCCACATCTTGACCATAGACTCTGAGGTTGACTGCAGAACGGAAGAATATTCTTGGGGAAGCGCGTCATTGCACTGCCATGCCTTTTCAGAAGATTTTATGTGCCTCGGTTTTCGTTCGGACAGATGTAATTCACCTGATGGGGCACTCATCTAAGAATTAAACCCATTTGGGTTATTTGACTGCCAGCGCCAAGCGTCTTCACATATTTCCTGTAGAGAGCGGCGAGCCACCCATCCCATTTTTTGTTCTGCTAGCGTTGTATCAGCCCAGCACTCGGCGACATCGCCAGGCCTTCGATTGACAATTTTGTATGAAACCTTCATGCCGCTGGCTTGTTCAAAGGCCTGAATCATTTGTAGAACGCTAACCCCGTGTCCCGTACCTAAATTGACAGTTAGCATCCCACGTTTCGAATAAAGGTACTCTAACGCAGCTACATGCCCCTCTGCCAGATCCATAACGTGAATGAAATCACGAACGCCAGTTCCATCATGGGTAGGATAGTCGCCTCCAAATACGTTTAGATGATCTCGGCGACCAATGGCAACTTGTGCAATATATGGCATGAGGTTATTTGGTATCCCAAGCGGATCTTCACCAATCAATCCGCTCCTATGTGCACCGACTGGGTTGAAATATCTTAAACAGGCGATGTTCCAGCCCGGTTCTGATTGATAAACATCTTCGAGAATATTTTCAATTATCAGTTTGGAACGCCCGTAGGGATTAGTGGCACACCGGGCGAAATTTTCACTGATAGGTGCAGATACTGGGTTGCCGTAAACAGTCGCCGAAGAAGAAAACACTAGTGTTTGAATATTTGCGGATCGCATTGCCATTAAGAGGTTTAGCGTACCGATAATATTATTGTCATAATATTCAAGAGGTTTTTCAACTGATTCCCCAACCGATTTCAGTCCGGCAAAGTGAATTACTGAGGAAATGTTATAGTCTAAAAAAATCTTGCCAAGAAGTTTGCTATCTCGAATATCGCCTTTGATGAATTTTAGTTGCAAATGGGAAATGCGCTCAAGCCGTTCTAAAACGATTGGATTGCTGTTACAAAAGTTGTCAAGGATAATTGGCACATAACCGGCTGCAACCAAGGCAATATAGGTGTGTGAGCCAATAAACCCCGCACCACCTGTGATAAGAATGTTTTTTTTCATTTTGTGGATTGCATAAATTGCCTTTAAATGCCAAGCTTGCCTTGTGATGGAAGGGGAGTCACTTATTTAAACACGAGCTGGCGCGGCTCTTAATCTAAGATTGCACATGACCTGAAATATCAAAATTCCGGTGTGGATGGTTATCGCTGCTCTTGAGCATGAGAATGATATTTTGTACAAGCTTTCCAATTCGTCAGCGGCGGAATCGCTGAGAACACCCCCAAGCTCAGAGATTTGCCATTCGGTTCTTTCATGCGCCGATGTTGAGCTTTTTTCGGGATTTCACTGGCCGGATTATAGCGCAAGGTTTCAAGGCATGCAGGGAAGATGCTACTGAATGAGAATGCGGCTCAATTCCGCGAGATATTTAGCGGCTATGAACTTTTGGCATATCTTTCTTGCTGGATACCCAAACTCGTTTATCGATGTATTGAATTGCCGACAGTTCGGCGTTATCCAGCATCGGGCGATGTTCCGACTAAAATTAGCGCTATCAAAGGGAACGGGTCAGTTCTTCGAGTGCTGTTTAGCGCGTGCTTTGGCGCTTACAATCCGCAATTCAAGCGAGCTGCGCAAGGAAATCTTCAATGAGAATTCTGAATGTAAGCAATACAATAGATCCTGTCACTGGCGGTGGCGAGGCTGAAAGATCTTTTCAGATGAGCAAATTCCTTGCTCAGTCCGGGGCAGACTGCCGCGTATTGACCATAGACACCGGACTGGACGCGGCGCGAAAGAATTTTCTTGGAGAAGGCCGAGTGATTGCGCTTCCATGCCTGATCAGAAGATTCTATGTCCCCAGATTTTCCTTCCGTCAAATTAGCTCACTTGTAGC
This sequence comes from Nitrosomonadales bacterium, assembly GCA_025408405.1. Classification (GTDB taxonomy): domain Bacteria; phylum Pseudomonadota; class Gammaproteobacteria; order Burkholderiales; family Gallionellaceae; genus 39-52-133. The sequence continues at coordinate 2,594 of JANYJE010000078.1, forward strand.
TGATGCTGACGTGATTCATCTGATGGGGCACTGGACCATTATGAATGCACTCGTCTATCTTTCAATACGAAAACAGAACAAACCTTATGTTGTTTGCCCGGCGGGAGCATTGCCAATTTTCGGGCGCTCTAAGTGGTTTAAAAGAATTTACAACCTTGTCGTTGGCAAGCGAATAATACGCAATGCCTCAATGTGCATTGCTGTTACACCGGATGAAACAGCTTCTTTTGTTGCTTACGGTGTGAAGCAGAATAAAATTCACGTAATCCCAAATGGAATAGCGGAAGCGGATTATCTTGCGGAAGACAATGAAAATTTCCGTAAAAAATTCGGATTGGGCGAGCGCCCATTCATTCTTTTTGTTGGGCGGTTAAATTTGATAAAAGGGCCTGATTTGTTGCTAAAGGCCTTTTGCGAAATAAAGAACCAATTTCCAGAGGTCAATTTGGTATTTGCGGGTCCCGATGGCGGAATGCTCACAGAATTAAAAAGTATTGCGAAAAACGAGGATGTAAAAGGCCGAGTGCATTTTTTGGGTTATCTGGGTGGGAATGACAAATCAAATGCTTATCATGCAGCAGCGTTACTTGCCATTCCTTCCAGGCATGAGGCAATGTCAATTGTTGTTCTTGAGGCAGGTGTGAGTGGGACGGCAGTTCTGATGACTGACCAATGCGGATTTAATCAAGTGGCTGATGTGGGGGGGGGCTGGATCGTTCCGGCCACAGTTGGTGGAATAAGGGAAGGTTTGAAGGAAGTGTTGCCACACACTGGCCAGATGCAAGCAGCCGCGAAGAAGCTCAAGGAGTATGCGATTGGCAATTATTCATGGCCTGTCATTGTTCAGGAGTATTGGAAGCTGTATTCAACGCTGTTAAATGGAGCTGGTCACAAACAGCAATAAATCACAAGAAGGTTAATCTTGTCGCTAGAGTGAGCCAATCGGGGAAATTAGATAGCTATGAAATTTAATGCCATTGAAATAGTCAATGTACTGATCGTCATCCTCCTGCTCAATGTCATCCTGCGCAGAAGGGATGTTGTGACACTGCTGCTGGCGCTGTTTGTGTACGGTACCTTGCACTTCAGTTTTGCTGCAATTGCGCTGGCCACAAATGAGTCCGCAAGCTTGCTGATCGAAATGCATACCGGAGGCAGTGGCGTGCTGGCAAAATTATCTACATTGTCATTGCTCGGTATCGTTTTGGCCATGCTGAGCATGCTTGCCTACAATACCTGGATACAGAACTGAGCGAATGGCAAAAAGGTTGTGCTTCATATTCTGCTGGCAATGGGAGTCGTGTTCTGCGGCTATCTGCTGAATTTCAGGCAAGGCGACTGGCTGCAACTGAAGAACGTGATCTCCATCGAGATTATGTTCCTTCTGCTCATGGTCGGTTACCTTGGCGCAACGCACATCAGCATGTTGAATGCCTCGACGATCCATGCATGGGTGATGGGCGGGTTGCTTGTCCTATGTGCCACGGATTGCATCGCTATCTACGAAGTCGTCGCGCAACAATCCTGGGCAGGTACGCTGGAAAGTTCGGGAGCGATGGTATTCCGAGCTAGTTCCATATTGTTTAACCCGAATCTGTTCGCCTTCTGGGCATCACTAGTCTATCTGGCGTGTGCCTATGGCATGTATGCGTGGAGTGAATACCGTAGGGTGATGTTGTGGGGCATGGTTCTGGCTGCGGTCGCCATCTATTTCTCAGGCTCACGAAGCGCTGGCTACCTGTTGCTGGGAGTTTTGTTGATCTCGGCAGTGTTGCTCAAGGGTCGCTCACGCTGGTTTCCGCTAATGATCCTGCCGTTGACTATGCTGGTAATATATGCCGGTGCAGCCTGGTTTGCGGCGCCGCTCTTGCCAAGTGGGGGCAGGAATGAGATCACCCTGCTGGGCGAGAGATTTATTGCGGCCCCAATTTATTTGATTAATTATGTTTCGATGTATGTGGGCGTTCCGGTGGAGGTGGCTATTGCAATTAATGGGCGCTTTTTGGGGGAGGGGCGAGATGCAGGATGGTTGGTTCTTTATCAAGATGCGGGGTGGTGGGGAGTTGCAGCTATGGTGTGGATTAGTTTAAATGCGATCCGGTGGGGCGCCGCCGCCGATTTTGCAGAACGTGGCCCAGCAAGCATTTTTGCTTTGGCGATTTTGTTCTATTGCCTGATGATGGGTTTTGTCATGCGGTTCCAGATTTTTCCGGTATGGACATTCATTGGAGTCGCACTCATCCCTTGCTTGGTATTCTGGTCGCGGGCGGCTAATACCAAACCGACAACGATAGGTAGCGATGCGCGCGTTAATAGTTAGCCAATATTACTGGCCGGAAGATTTTCGCATTAATGACGTTGCGAAGACCTTGCTGGAGAAGGGCATCGAAGTCGAGGTGTTGACCGGAAAGCCGAACTATCCGCGCGGAGAGGTGTTTTCCGGATATCGCGCCGGGGGATGCCAGCAAGAGATACGTCAAGGCATTGTAATCAACCGCGTGCCATTGTTGCCGAGAGGCAATGGTGGATTGCGATTGGCGTTGAATTATCTTTCTTTTATTGTGTCCGGCCTATGGCATGCGCCCAGAATGCTGCGCGGCAAAAAATTCGATGTAATCTTTGTCTACGCTCCATCGCCCATTCTTCAGGCCATTCCTGCGATTTTTCTTGGTTGGCTAAAAGGCTGCCCGGTCGTGTTGTGGGTGCAAGACTTGTGGCCGGAGAGCCTGTCGGCAACAGGGCATGTGAAAAACCGCGTAGTGCTCAAGCTGGTCGAGCAGGCGGTGCGCTTCATCTATCGGCATGTCGATTTGCTTCTCGTGCAGTCCAGGGCTTTTGAAGCGCAAGTTCGGAAACTGGCTTCGAAAACGCCTATCAAGTATTACCCCAACTCGGTAGATGACGCATTTGCGAAGCCTGTCACTGGCGAGGTTCCGAGCGTTGCGGGATTGGGCCAGGGCTTTTCGGTGATGTTCGCCGGCAACATTGGCGCGGCACAGGCTGCTGACGTGATCGTCGAGGCGGCAACCCTGCTGAAAGACTACGTCGACATCCATTTCATCGTCCTTGGGGATGGGAGTTCGCGCGGCTGGATGTTGCAGGAAGTGCAGCAGCGCGGCCTGAGCAATCTCCACCTGCCCGGACGCTTTCCTGCGGAGACGATGCCGGGCTTCATGCAAAAAGCCTCGGCATTGCTGGTGACGCTGGCCGATCGCCCCATCTTTGCTGCGACTGTACCCAACAAAGTGCAGGCCTACCTGGCGGCTGGCCGGCCCATCATTGCCTGTTTGAACGGCGAAGGAGCGCGCCTGGTGGCGGAAGCCGGAGCAGGGCTGGCTACGCCGGCAGAAGATGCCCGCTCCTTGACAGATACAATCCTGCATTTGTATCGGCTGCCGGCCGGGGAGCGTGAAAAAATGGGCGAAAATGGGCGGCGCTATTACCAGCAACACTTTGATCATGAACGCCTGATCGATGATTTGATAGGGCATTTACAGGCGGTATCGCAGGCTAGAAAGGATATGCGGTGAAAGTATTAGTCATAGGTGCAAGCGGCATGATAGGCAGCACAGTCCTGCGCGTCCTGAGCGAGAAGAAAGACTGGGAGGTCTATGGCAGTGTGCGTGCCGCCAGTGTGAAGCGATTCTTCGCCGCCCCCATAGGCGAGCGTTTGGTGGCGGGCATCGATGCCGAACAACCGGATTCTCTGGTTAGGGTGCTGGATCAGATACGGCCGAATGTGGTTGTCAATTGTGCCGGTTTGACCAAGCATAAGCCGGAGGCGGAAGACCCGCTGGTTTCCATTCCGATTAACACGCTGATGCCGCACCGTCTGGCGGGCATGTGCAAACTGGTGGGGGCACGATTGATTCATGTCAGCACCGACTGCGTCTTTTCCGGTGAAAAAGGCAGCTACGTTGAAGAAGATTTTGCCGATGCGCGAGATGTGTACGGGAAATCCAAGATCTTGGGCGAAGTGTCCTATCCGCATGCCATAACGCTGCGCACCTCGACCATCGGACATGAGCTGCAAAGCAAATACGGCCTGCTGGACTGGTTCCTGTCGCAAGAAGGGCGCTGTAAAGGGTATACTCGTGCCTTTTTTTCCGGGCTACCGACGGTGGTTTTTGCCCAAGTCGTGCGTGACGTAGTTATTCCTCGCGCAGAGCTGTCCGGCTTGTATCACGTCGCCGCAAAACCGATCGACAAATTCAGCCTGCTAAAACTGATCGCCGATGTGTACGGGAAAAAAATCGATATCGTGCCGGACGATAAATTGGTGATCGACCGCTCGCTTGATGGCCAGCGCTTCCAGTCGGCAACGGGCTATGTCGCTCCAGAGTGGCCCGAGTTGATCAGATCGATGCACAAGTATAAATAAATCTGGATGGAATTATGTTCAAAGACAAAGTACTGATGATCACCGGCGGCACGGGTTCCTTCGGGAATACTGTGCTCAAGCGCTTCCTCTCGACCGATGTGCGGGAGATTCGCATTTTCAGCCGCGACGAGAAGAAGCAGGAAGACATGCGCATCGCGCTGAATAACAGCAAACTCAAGTTCTACATCGGTGATGTGCGTGACTATGAGAGTGTCTACCAGGCGATGAGAGGCGTGGATTATGTGTTCCATGCGGCTGCCTTGAAACAGGTACCCTCTTGCGAGTTCTACCCGATGGAGGCGGTGCGCACCAATGTTGTTGGCACCGAGAACGTGCTGAATGCGGCAACCGCCAATGGCGTCAAGCGCGTGGTGGTGCTGAGCACGGACAAAGCGGTGTACCCGATCAATGCGATGGGTATCTCCAAGGCAATGGCGGAGAAATTGATGGTCGCCAAGTCGCGCATTCAGCGCGAAGGCGAAACAGTGTTCTGTGCAACGCGCTATGGCAATGTGATGGCTTCGCGCGGCTCGGTTATTCCGCTGTTCGTGTCGCAGCTCAAGGAAGGCAAACCATTAACCGTAACCGATCCCAACATGACGCGCTTCCTGATGTCGCTGGAAGATTCTGTGGATCTGGTGCTCTATGCTTACGAACATGGCAAGCAAGGCGATATTTTTGTTCAGAAAGCCCCGGCATCAACTGTCGCCGATCTGGCGCAAGCCCTGAAAGAAATGTTCAGCAAGGACAGCGCGGTTCGCATCATTGGTACGCGCCATGGCGAGAAGTTGTATGAATCGCTCATTTCGCGCGAAGAAATGGCACATGCCCAGGATATGGGCGGCTACTACCGCATTCCGGCGGACAATCGCGACCTAAATTATGCCAAGTACTTCAGCGAAGGCGAAGAAACGATCTCGCATCTGGAAGACTACACCTCGCACAATACCGAGCGCCTGAATGTCCAGCAGGTGAAAAAATTATTGTCGAAACTGGATTTCATCAAGGAAGAGCTCAATGCTTAAAGTCATGACCATTGTCGGGACACGCCCCGAACTAATCAAAATGTGCCGCGTGATCGCCGAATTCGATCAGCATACCAAACACATTCTTGTCCATACCGGACAGAACTACGATTACGAGCTGAACCAGCTGTTCTTCGATGACCTTGGCATCCGCAAGCCGGACCACTTTCTTGAGGCGGTAGGCGAGAACGCCGCACAAACCATTGCACGGGTGATTGAAAAATCCGATGCCGTGATGGAAAAAGAAAAGCCGGATGCAGTCATGCTGTATGGCGATACCAATTCCTGCCTGGCGGTCATCGCAGCCAAACGCCGCAAAATCCCAGTGTTCCACATGGAAGCGGGCAACCGCTGCTTCGACCAGCGCGTGCCGGAAGAACTGAACCGCAAGGTGCTCGACCACCTTAGCGACATCAACCTGGTGTTGACCGAGCATGCCCGTCGTTACTTGATCGCCGAGGGGATTCCGCCCGAAACCATCATCAAGACCGGGTCGCATATGCGCGAAGTGCTGGATCACTACATGCCGAAGATCCAGCAATCTGACGTGCTGCAACGCATGGGGTTGACGACGAACAAGTTTTTTATTGTCAGTGCGCACCGCGAGGAGAATATCGACAGCCCTGAAAACATGTCGAACATGGTGGAAACGCTCAATGCACTGGCAGAAACTTACAACTGCCCGGTCATTGTCTCCACGCACCCACGCACCAAGAAACGCCTGGATACGATGGAGTTGGGCAAGCTTAATCCGCATATCCAGTTCCTCAAGCCTTTCGGTTTCTGCGACTACATCAAATTGCAGATGGAAGCGCTATGCGTTGTCTCGGACAGCGGCACCATCACCGAAGAAGGATCGTTGCTCAACCTGCCGGCCATCACCATCCGCAATGCGCACGAGCGCCCGGAAGGTATGGATGTAGGTACGCTTATTATGAGCGGTCTGAAAAAGGATAACGTGCTGGATGCGGTGCGCGTGATTATTGCTCAGCACGACCGAACCAGGCGCGTCATGAGGCCAGTAGAAGACTATGAGGCTGGCCCTGTATCCAAGCAGCTGTTACGGGTTGTGCTGAGTTATGTTGATTATGTCAATCGCACAGTCTGGTCCAAGTCTGCCTGAATAACGCAATGAGCAAGTTTCTAGTAGCCGGTGCAAGCGGCTTTGTCGGCAAGGCGCTTTGTGATGAATTATCGCGTCACGGATACATGGTACGTGCTGCAAACCGATCCAACCATTCCAAAGCTGAAAATTCGGACTGGCATCATGAGGAAGTTGTGGTCGGTGCGCTTGATGTCCAGACAGACTGGTCGGCTGCTCTTGCCGGTGTGGGGGTGGTCATTCATCTGGCCGCACGGGTGCATGTGATGCATGATACCGCCGCAGATCCGCTGGAAGAATTCCGCCGTGTGAACGTGGCTGGCACGGAACATCTGGCGCGCTGTGCCGCTGCCAGTGGCGTCAAACGTATGGTGTATGTCAGTTCGATCAAGGTAAACGGGGAAGAAACGCCTGACGGGCGCATTTATTCGGAGCAAGATATCCCCGCGCCGCAGGATCCTTACGGTGTTTCCAAGTGGGAAGCAGAGCAGGCATTGCAGCGTGTGGCGCACGAGACCGGCTTGGAGATCGTGATCGTGCGTCCGCCTCTGGTTTATGGCGCGGGTGTCAAAGGAAATTTTGCGCAGATGTTGCGCATAGTTGCGCGCGGCGTGCCGCTGCCTTTTGCCTCGGTGCACAACAAGCGCGATTTGGTTTATGTGGGCAATCTGGTAGATGCGCTGATCGCCTGTGCCACACATCCTGCCGCTGCAGGGCAGACGTATTTGCTCGGCGATGGAGAGCCCGTTTCTACGTCGCAGCTGTTGCGCCACCTGGCGCAGGCGCTGGATGTGCCGTTGCGCGTATTTCCCTTGCCACCGCAGCTGCTGGTGCTGGCAGGCAGGCTGCTCGGCAAATCGGCGCAGGTCGAGCGTCTGCTCGGTTCCTTGCAGGTCGATAGTGGTAAAATCCGCAGTCAACTAAACTGGACACCACCGTACACCTTGCAGCAAGGGCTGCAGGCGACAGCCGAGTGGTATCGAAAATCCAAAACATGAGTCATTACTCCCCTGTTGTTGCTGCACTGGTTACCATGGCGCTGACCGCGATTATCCTGTTCAGTAAATTTGGCTGGAATGTCCAGGATATTCCCAACGAGCGCTCCCTGCATACCGTGCCCACGCCACGCATAGGCGGAGTGGGGCTGATGGTGGGTGTAATGGCAGCATGGGCATTGGTGCTGAACAGTTTGGTGTGGTGGCTGCTTGCACCTATGCTGGGATTGTTTCTCGTTTCCCTTCTTGATGATATGCGCGGCCTGCCGGTCAGGCAGCGTCTGCTGGCGCATTTCATCGCTGCCGCGTTGCTGGTGGCGGGTTCGGGCTTAATGTCACAACAAGGTATTCTCGTCGCGGTGCTGGTGTTGCTATTTACCGTGTGGATGACCAATCTGTATAACTTTATGGATGGCTCGGATGGGCTCGCCGGAGGCATGACCTTCATCGGGTTTTCTGTGTATGGAGTCGCCGCGCTGCAGGGGCATGAAGAGCAGTTCGCCATGCTGAATTTTTCAGTGGGAGCAGCGGCAGTTGGATTCCTCTATTTCAATTTCCATCCGGCAAGGATTTTCATGGGGGATGCGGGCTCTATTCCTCTCGGATTTCTCGCGGCAGCGATGGGAGTGTGGGGATGGCAGAATCAACTCTGGCCCGTCTGGTTTCCGTTGCTGGTGTTTTCTCCTTTTATACTGGATGCCAGCATGACTTTGCTGAAGCGTGCGCTCAGGGGTGAAAAGATATGGCAGGCTCATCGTGAGCACTATTACCAGCGCATGCTGATGCTGGGCACAGGTCACCGCAACACGGCGCTGATCGAATACGCGCTGATGGCCGGTGCCGGGATAAGCGCTCTCTGGTCATTGCAACATCCGCAAGAAGCTACAGAGGTTCTGCTGATCTGGTGCGCAGTGTATGCAGCAGCCATGTGGCAGGTGGATAAGCTGTGGAAGGCGCACAGTCATGTTTAACCTCGTGCGGCGTAATCCGCGTGCAGCGCTGGCATTCCTGCATGATTTGATCGCAGCAGCGCTGGCATGGGTGCTGGCGTATTTGCTGCGCTTCAATCTGGAACCACCGCCCAATTTTCTGTCCGAGATGTGGCGCACCCTGGTGTGGGTAGTGCCCTTGCAGGGCTTGGTGTTCTGGCGCTTTGGCCTTTATCGCGGCATATGGCGCTATGCCAGCATCAACGATTTGAAACGAATTTTGCTGGCGGTATTGCTTGCCGCCGCCGCAATACCACTGCTGTTCTGGATGTCTCGAGTGAATGCCATTGTGCCGCGCTCGGTGCTGTTGATTTACCCTCTGCTGCTGTTGCTCATGATGGGGGGGAATCGCCTGATTTATCGCCTGTGGAAAGAGCAATCGCTCTATTCAAAGATGGGCTTGCAGGGTGAACCGGTGCTGGTGCTCGGAGTGGACGAGGCTGCGGTCAATCTATCCAAGGAAATGGCACGTAGCCACACCTGGCGCGTAGTGGGCTTTCTTGGCGGCGATGAGGAGAAGCGCGGACGCACACTGAACGGTATTACGATCTTGGGCGGTCTGGAAGAGTTGCCGCGATGGGCAGAACGCATGGAGATCAAGCAGGCGATCATTGCCATGCCTAACTCTACTCACCAGCAGCGCAAACGCGCAATCGAGCTGTGCAATGAGGCGGAAATCAAGGCGCTGACCGTGCCATCTTTTGATGATCTGCTGAGTGGCCGAGTGGCAATTTCGCAACTGCGTGCAGTGGAGCTGGATGATCTGCTCGGGCGCGACCCGGTAAAGCTGGACGATGCCGGACTGCATGAATTGCTTACCAATAATACCGTGATGGTAACCGGGGCTGGAGGCTCAATTGGCTCAGAACTATGCCGCCAGATTGCCCGCTTCAACCCGCAAATACTGGTACTGTTCGAGTCCAGTGAATTCGCGCTGTATAACATGGAGCAGGAGCTGACACGAACTTTACCGCAGCTCAAAATAGTTTGTCTGGCAGGGGATGTGCGAGATGAGGCTCGCATCGAGCAAGTGTTTGGCGAATTCAAACCAACCGTGGTGTTTCATGCGGCGGCATACAAGCACGTGCCGCTGATGGAGTTGCATAATTCGTGGCAGGCGGTGCGCAATAATGTGTTTGGCACATGGTGCGTGGCCAGCGCTGCACAACGCCATGGTGCGGCAAAATTTGTGCTGATCTCTACGGATAAAGCGGTGAACCCGACCAATGTGATGGGTACCACCAAACGCCTGGCGGAAATGGTGTGCCAAGGCTTGCAGCAGGCTCATGGTACGAAATTTGTCATGGTGCGCTTTGGCAATGTGCTGGGCAGTACCGGCAGTGTGATCCCCAAATTCCGTGAGCAGATTGCAAAGGGCGGGCCTATCACTGTCACGCATCCCGAAATTACCCGCTATTTCATGTCCATTCCGGAGGCAGCTCAGCTGGTTTTGCAGGCGGGCTGGATGGGTGAGGGCGGCAAGATTTTCGTGCTGGACATGGGGGAGCCGGTCAAGATCGTTGATCTGGCGCGCGATATGATCAGGCTCTCAGGTTTGAGCGAGGGTGACATCAAGATCGAGTTTAGCGGTCTGCGGCCAGGCGAAAAACTGTACGAAGAGTTATTGGCGGACAGTGAGCATACGATGACTACTCCCCATCCAAAGTTGCGCATTGCACAGGCGCGCAATGTCGATGCAGCCTGGCTGGATGAGTTGCTGGCCTGGGTTGGCGCGCTGAGCGCGGTGTGGGGAGATGACGCAGTGAAGTTGCGCCTGCAGCAATTGGTGCCTGAATACAGCCCGGCTTCCAACTCGCAATGACTTGCATGCGTAAGTATTCCGCTGATATGCCAAGTAAAGAGGTTGTACGTGGTGGTTAGTCTGTCAGTCATTATCATTACCAAGAACGAAGCATCCAACATCCGTGACTGTCTGGAATCGGTGGCATGGGCAGATGAAATTATTGTGGTGGATTCCGGCAGCACGGATGACACGGTAGCGATCAGCCGGGAATTTACACCTCACGTTTATCAGCATGACTGGCCGGGTTTCGGTCCGCAAAAGAACCGTGCCTTGGGTTATGCCAGCAAAAAATGGGTGTTTTCTATTGATGCCGATGAGCGTGTGACTCCGGCGTTGCGCGGGGAACTTGAGCGCGCGATGCGAGCAGGCAATGCAGACGGTTATTTCTGCCCGCGCCTGTCGCAGTTCTGCGGAAAATTTATCCACCACAGCGGCTGGTATCCTGATTACGTGCTGCGTCTGTTCAAGCGTGGCAGCGCGCGCTTCTCGGACAGCCTGGTGCACGAGAGCGTAGTGATGAGCGGGCCAACGGAAAAGCTGAAGAGTCCGCTATTGCATTACAGCTATCTGACGCAGGCGGATGTGCAGCGCAAGATCGAGCATTATTCAGAAGCCGCGGCCAAGCAGATGCTGCAGCGCGGCAAGCGCGCCACCTCGCTGGATGCGCCGCTGCGTGGCGCATGGGCCTTTATCCGCACTTATTTGCTACGTTTGGGTTTTCTGGATGGTGTGGCGGGCTGGCGCATTGCAGGCATGAACGCGGCAACGACCTATTTGAAATACCAGCGCCTGCGTCAACTGCGTTCAGCTTAAGCGCCGCTTCAGATCGCTGCGCAACACCTGCCAGCGAAATTCCCTGGTGTCTTCCGGCTCTGCCAGCGTCAATCCAGATGCAATCTGTCCGCGCCGCAGGTAATAATGATCGAACACAGACTGGCGTATTCCCCATTTGTGCAGGAACTGTCTGGTGCCATTATTTTTTACCACCTTGCCAGTCGATTTGCATTGGAAGTGGTACACCAGAGATGAGCCCACCCCCAAAAAGATGCGGCAACCGGCGTGCCACAGTTTCATCGAGAAATCGTTATCGCTGCTCATGCCGGGCGATAATTCGCTGCTATAACCGCCAACCTTGAACCACCAGCGCTTGTGTACCAGGGTCGGCGGCCAGGTTGCACCGTACCAGTCCTGCATATGATGTCCCGGTAGGTCTTTCAGCAAACGCTGCTCATCGAAGTTAGCCACATCGCTGCCGTAGTTGCTTACGATGACGCAGGGATTGTGGGTGTCTTTGGGCTCGATCATGGTGCCGGATAGCATAAACAAATCGGTATCCAGCGTTCTGAGCTTCTCAACCAAGGCGCTGTCCCAGCCCGGGCAGCAATACATGTCGTCATTCAGATACAGGATGTAATCATTCTGGGCCAACATAGCGGCTTCGTTCACCGCCAGACAGATGCCGACATTCTGCGGCGAATAGGTGTGCGCTAACTGTTCTGACTTGACCCAATCGAGTGTGCCGTCGCTGCCATCGTTGACGTGGATGATGATCTGATGCGAAAGGTGCGAATTTTTCCGGATGCTGCGCACGCACAATTTGAGCAGGTCGAGATTATTCCAGGTAGGGATGAGTATCGAAAACATGAAGTGCCTCAGGGGATGTATGGTGCGAAGGTGAGTATTCGAGGCGAAATTATACCAAATGTCGATGGTACACCCAGCATATTGAGGACAAATCTCGTGAATGTTATTCGGATATAATAATCACGAATTTCAAGGGGTGATGGATCTGTGGGGCTCACCACAAGATTCCGCACTGCGTGAGCCGATAATTGATTAAACCGTAGAGACAGCAGACGATAGTGATCATGCAAAAAAAACTGTTCTGGCCAATTGCTTCGCTATTGATCTGTGCACTTTTATATTTCATTTGGCCAACGACGCACACTATCGCACTGCGCAAATTATTCCTGATTCTGGGTGCAGTCGCAGGCTTGGTGCTGCTCGTCAGAAGCGAAAATCGTCATGCAATCCTGAAATCCTCCTGGGTTAAATATTTAGCATTGTTGCTGGCATGGGTTGTATTTCATGCGGCATTCCTTTCGCAAAACGGTGCTGAGGCGTGGGGTGAGTTATTAGGGCAGTGGCTTCCTCCCTACCTTGCGTTGGTGGCAGGTATGGGCTTGGGTCTGGCCAGCCAAAGTATTAATCCATCTGTATTCAGGTTCTATTTGATTGCTGTTCTGGCTGCACCATCAGTTGCATATCTGTTGTTGACCCTGGTGATTAGGATGAAGTCGGGGTACTTCGCAATAGGCTACTGGGGAATGTCAGATCACAAGATGAGCTTGGTATTTTACGCAGATCTACTGGCTGCATTGTCGTGTGCAAAATTGGTGGCTGCCTTTAAGGCTGACGCGAAAAGCATCAAAAGGTATATGTGGCTGTTACCAGTAGCGCTGGCCTTGTATGTGGCCAAACTTTCGGATTCACTAAATGGAATTTTGCTGTTGAGCGTTAGCGTGCTGCTGACAGTGGGCATGCTTGTGTACCATTTCAGGGCGAAAGTATCACGCACCATTGTGATGACAGCAGTTATTCTGTCCGTAGCGGTATCGCTCTATGCCGTCAGCGTTTCATCAAACATTACGACGCGCTGGCAAAATCTGGTCAGCAATACAAGAGTGGCGGTTAACATTGACGCATATCCAAACTGGACAAATTTTTCCAGGCTGGGCTTGCCTAAAAATGAACAGGGAGAGCAGGTCCCGGAGAGTTCCTACTTGCGCATTGCTTATGCAAGGGCTGGTTTTCGAACCGTGCTTGAGCATCCTTGGGGCTATGGCGTAACCAGGCATGCGTTTGAGCGACTGGTGCAGCAGAAGTACCCCGATGTGGCTATTGCAAACAGCCACAATGGCTATATTGACCTGGTTTGTGCGGTTGGCTTTCCGGCCTTGCTGTTGCTTGCGCTGGTGCTTGTGTCGGTTTTCAGGCAACTTAGAAAATCCAGTTCGGAGTGGGCACACCCCGCAGTCTGGATGCTAGGTATTGTTGCGCTACACTGGGCAATCGACCCGATTTCCAGAGATCATTATTTTGAAACCTATTTGTTCATCATTGGTCTTTTTGCAACGCTAACCCTTAACACATCCACACAAAAATTAGATGCAGGAAAATCCTAAACAACGCTGGCTAATCCTGTCCCACTGTTTCAATATGGATGGCAGGGCGGCGAGCCAGACCATCACCGACAAGCTCCCGCATTTGGTCGAAGCGGGCATAGAACCCATTATCCTGAGCGGTGTAAGCGGTGAGCACGATAAGCGCTTTCTGCACATGCAATTGATTCCGTGGGGACCGGCAGGGCTGCGCTTTGACCTGCGCCATGTAATTGCCAGCCACCTGGGGCGCGGTTACCTTTACAAGCTGCTGGTGGGGCTGCTGGGGTTGTTGCTTGCGCCATTCATTGTGATTGAGCGCGTGCTGTTGGGATTGCAGAGCCAGTGGTCTTGGTCTCTGCCGGTTACCGTGCGCAGCTTGTGGCTGATACACAAATACAAGCCTGCCGTTTTATATACAACGGGCGGGGCTTATTCTGCGCATCTTGCCGGCTACTGGATAAAGCGCTTGACCGGCATACACTGGATCGACGAAATACACGACCCCATGGTCAAGCCGGGCACGGTGCCATCCACACGCGATGAGCGCTTCCTGGCTTACATAGAGGGACTTATCTGCCGTCATGCTGATTTGGTATGGTGGTTCACCGATGGTGCGCTCAGGGGAGCGAGTCAGCGCCATCCGGAGCTGGGAGATAGAGGGATGGTTGTGTTGCCAGGCGTGGCCAAGCCGGTAGTGGTCGGCAAATATCAGCGCGGCGAGCAAATGGTCATCAGCCACTTTGGCTCGCTCTCCGACACACGCAGCCTGCAGCCAGTAGTGCAGGCAATACAAACATTGCTGGAACAAAAGCCGGAAATGCGTTCGAAGCTACGAGTGCATATTTATGGCGGCGCCATTGACAGAGCGGGCAAGGCAGAAATTGCACGGCATGGTCTGGAAGATGTGTTTATCAGTTTTGGGCGGCTTGAAAGATCGCCAGAGACCGGGATGTCCGGTCGGGAGCGCGTGGTGGAGCGCATGTTTCAGGCGGACTGTTTGTTGCTGGTGCATGGCACAATTTCAGATTGCAGTGAATACATTCCATCCAAGCTGTATGAGTATATCTGGACGGATCGCCCCGTCATCGCGCTGACTTATCTTAATCCGCAACTTGATCAACTCGTGAACGAGCGGGGTGGCTACGTTGCACATGGCGACCAGCCTGAGGATATAGTCAGGGTGTTGGCACAAGCCTACGCGGACTGGGAAGCCGACAAACTTCCTGTTCCAAAACTGCCAGCGATAGGTGTGCAGCAGGCCGTAACAAAAATCCTGGATAGAGTGGCTGCATTTGAGCAGTCAATATTTGTGTAGAGAATTGGCCCCGGTATATAGATCGGCCGATCAAAGGGTGTGTATATGAGCAATGTTTCCATATTTTGCAAGAGCTATCGTCCGGATATGGAACGAGCATTTGCCATGGCGGAAAGTGTCAGACGGTTTAATCGTGATGCACTCCCACTTTATATATCAGTGCCCCGCAGTGATCTGGAGGAATTTAAAAAACATATCACCACGAGCGGGGTGATATGGCTGTGCGACGAAGATATCGTTGCGACCAAAGGCTGGTAGAATGTGAGTGCTTTTAAAGCGTGCGACGCCATATAAATAGACATTTTGAGGGAAGATATTTCTGATTATGGGAGGGGAATGGAACCTATAGTACTTTACTGTAAAAGCTATAAGGGCGATCTTTTGCGCGCGCACAGGCTGGCCTTATCGATACAGAAATATAACGGGGATCAAATTCCATTTTATATATCCACACCAGAGGTGGATATGGAAATTTTCCAAAAGCATTTGGCAGGCCTAAATGTCATTTTTATTAATGATGAGGCAATAATCGCAGCGAATCCCAAGCACAACATCGATCATATACGGTTGATGGCAGGAAATATCAGCCAGCAGGTGGTTAAGTCAGAGTTCTGGAGGTTAGGCATAAGTGAGAATTACGTATGCCTTGATTCGGATAATGAATTTATTCGTGATTTTTATAAAGCCGACTTCCTCGCACCAGATGGGCACCCATATACGGTCATTACTGAGGGGAAAGAATTCCTTGAGTTTTGTACTAGATATTATCTGCCTAAAGCCCCTGTTAACTTCGAAAGAGATTCCAGGCAGGTTCAAGAATTATTTGGAAGAAGTGGGAAGATTTATTCATTTGGTATTCCTCCGCTGGTTTGGTCAAAGAAGGTTTGGATGTCACTAGAAGAGGGGGTGCTCACCCCTCGCAATCAATCATTTGCTGATCTTATAGTTCAGTGCCCGCATGAATTACGTTTGTATGGCGAGGCGCTTCTAAAATACCGCGCTATTCCGTTATGGCCTTGCGAAGATATCTTTAAAAATTATTTATATTTAAGCCAATATTTGTTTGACAAGAAGCGTGGAGTAAACGCAGACATAGTATCCAAAAATTATCTTGGTATAGTTCGACAATCCAATTGGGACGGAGAAGAGTATGGTTTACCGAAGTCCCTTGCATCAAGGTTAATCAGAAGAATTAAGCGATTCATACGCTGGTTTACTGTGTAGGTTTTCTTGAATAGAAAGACTAGTTTTGAAAAATATAGATGTACTGCCTGCAGTAACTCAGAAATTGGGATGCGCCAAAACTCTGAAAGCCAAGTATCTGTTCCTGGATTTGTTATAAATGTTCAAACCACAGCTCATTCTGGATGTTTGCAGATTTGTAACTTTACTGGCCAAACGGCAGGAGCAGGCCTCCAGCAGTATCCTCGAAAATTCTAAATCAGAAAAAAATTAAGTCATGGCGATATATGTCATCGGTGACATTCAGGGCTGTTACACCGAGTTCGAGCATTTGCTCGAACTGATCGAATTCGATCAGAAGAAAGACCAGCTCTGGCTGGTGGGCGATCTGGTCAACCGTGCCCCCGAATCGCTGGCGGTGCTGCGTAGAGTCAAGTCTCTGGGCGATGCGGCGATCACGGTGCTGGGTAATCATGTCTGCATTTGCTGGCCGTCGCCGCAGGCGTGGCCGAGCGGAGCCGTAGCGATACGCTGGATGAGATTCTGCATGCGCCAGACCGCGATGCTTTGCCACTTTATATTTCAGTGCCAAAAAATGACCTGGAGGAATTTAAACGGCATATCGGCACAAGCGAGGTGATCTGGCTAAGTGACGAAGACGTTGTTGGAACGAACCCGTCTATAGATATGAGCATTTTTCAAGCGTTGCCCGGGCATATTTCTCAACAGATTGTTAAGGCCGAATTCTGGAGAGTGAATCCTAACGAAAACTACGTTTGTATCGACTCCGATTCGCGCTTTATCCGTGATTTTTTTGCGAGTGATTTTTTGTCGCCTGATGGTGACCCGTACACAATATTGCACGAAGGAAAAATGTTCCTGCAGTTCTGCCTGGTGAACGGTATTCGTGAAACTGAGTTGTATTTTGAACAGATGTCACAAGAGATGAGGGAGTGCTTTAACCGACAGGGGCCATCGTATAGCTACAACCCATTTCCAGTGATCTGGAGCAAGAAGGTCTGGAGTGCGCTAAATCGGCAAATGCAAGCAGATGGGAGCAACATACTGGATGCAATTGTCGCTCATCCGTATGAGTCATCCTGGTATGGCGAAGCCTTGCTGAAATATGGATCGATACCACTTCTTCCAAAAGAACCAATTTTCAAAGCGTATCTCTATCTGGAAGAGTATGAGCATGATAAGTCAATGGTCGTACAAGTTTAAGCGCCGCCTGCAGCGCTTGAGGAATAAGTAAGGGGCCAGAAATATTTTGCAGCACTGATGTAAATGTAGAAAGGAAAATTTTGACTAATACCGCCGAAGTACAAGACGCCAAAGGCGCTAAATCCCAGGAGAAAATCCTGAAGACAAAGTACTTGTTCCTGAACTTGCTAAGAATGTTCAGGCCCGCCGTAATTATGGATGTGGGAAGCATGGATGGTTCCGACTCGATCAGGTTTCGTCACATGTCGCCCAGAAGCAGGATCATTGCCTTTGAGGCCAATCCGTACAACTATAAAAAAATGCTGGGCAATCCCCGCTTGTCAGATTTAAAAATTGAGGTTCGCAATCGACTTGTCTCAACCAAAGCAGAGAAAGGCGAGTTTTATATTTCCAAGGGTGCAGTTGCGGGCAATAACAGTGGCAATATGGGCATGTCCTCATCGATGCTGCCAGTGAATGCCGAAGATGTGGCTGAGAAAATCGAGGTGGAGACTACCAGGCTGGACGAGGTGATTGCCGAGGTAAGCAAGGAGTCAGAATTAGTCGCGCTCTGGATAGATGTGGAGGGGGCGGGCTATGAGGTGCTGAGCAGCGTCATGGCCGCGAAGAAGCAAATCTGCTTGCTGCACATAGAAGTGGAGCTGGCAGAATACTGGGTTGGACAGAAACTTAAGAATGACGTCATTCAGCTGGCCAATGAGTTGGGGCTGGTTTTGCTGGCGCGTAGCGATAATGAAACGCAACAGGATCTGGTGTTTATTAACGCACGCTTGTTGCAGGAGCGCGCCAAAGCAGTCAATCAGGCAATGAGGTTGACCAAATGGCTGGGCCCGCTTTCCAGCCGTTTGCTGGAAAGAATATAGAGCGCCAGGATTGCATAAACAGTCCATACAATTGTGGGTGAAGCAATGTCAACTTACGCCATAGGTGACATACAGGGCTGCTTTGACGAATTTGAACAACTGCTCCAGCAGATAAAGTTCAACGCGGCGCACGACCGGCTATGGCTGGTGGGTGATCTGGTCAACCGCGGGCCCGGTTCGCTGGCCGTGTTGCGGCTGGTGAAATCTCTGGGTGATGCAGCAATCACAGTGCTGGGCAATCACGATCTGCATTTGCTGGCCGTCGCAACAGGTGTGGCCAAGCTGCATCGCAGCGACACTCTGGACGAGATATTGCATGCGCCAGATCGGGATGAGCTGCTGGCCTGGTTGCGCCGGCAGCGCATGCTGCACGTACAGGACGGCTATGTGCTGGTTCACGCAGGCTTGTTGCCCGCATGGACGGTGCAGCATGCGCAGCAGCTGGCGCACGAGGTCGAGCAAGCGTTGCGTGGCGATGATTACGCTACTTTCCTGGAGAAAATGTACGGTAACACGCCCGACCATTGGGATGAAGCGCTCAGCGGCTATAAGCGCCTGCGTGTGATTTGCAATGCACTTTCACGTATGCGCGTGTGCACTGCGCAGGGGGAGATGGAATTCAGGTTCAAGGGTGAGCTGCGCGATGTTCCTGACGGCTTCATCCCCTGGTTTGATGTACCCGGTCGTGCCAGCGTGGAGGCAACGGTTATTTTTGGCCACTGGTCTGCGTTGGGGCTGATGCTGAAGCCGAATGCCATGGCCCTGGATACCGGATGCCTGTGGGGAGATGCGCTGACTGCTGTTTGTCTTGACGACCGCAAGGTATTTCAGGTGCAGTGTCTGACGCAGAGTGCAGAGCGGGATTGGCAGTAATCGGTATCCAGAAAAGCCGGGCCGGTTCAGTTTTCGCTTACCGTCTCATTCCACTCGAACTGGATGCGGTGCAATTGTGCGTATACCCCCCCCTTGCCCAGCAATTCGCTGTGAGTTCCAACCTCTACTATCTGGCCCTTTTGCATCACCACGATGCGGTTCGCCTTCTCGATGGTTGACAGGCGATGCGCTATGACCAGCGTGGTGCGCCCCTGCATCAGGGTTTCCAGTGCGGCTTGTACATGTCGCTCAGATTCACTATCCAGCGCCGAAGTCGCCTCATCCAGAATCAGAACCGGTGCATTCTTGAGAATGGCGCGCGCAATGGCAATACGCTGGCGCTGCCCGCCGGACATGCGTACCCCTTTTTCACCCACCAGCGTATTCAAGCCCAGCGGCATTTCCTTGATAAATTCCATTGCGTGCGCCGCAGTCGCCGCGGCGATGATTTCCGCCTCGGGTACTTCGCGCATCTGGCCATAGGCAATATTGGCCGCCACCGTGTCGTTGAACAGCACCACCTCCTGGCTCACCAGGGCAATATTGGTGCGCAGGCTGGCCAGTGTCAGCTCCGCAAGATCGTGGCCGTCCAGGGTAATGCGCCCACCGGTCGGGGAATAAAAACGCGGCACCAGGTTCGCCATCGTGGTCTTGCCGCTACCAGAAGCCCCCACCAGGGCGACCGACTGCCCGGCAGGAATTTCCAGGCAGATATCGCGCAATGCCATCCGTGTATCTGCGGCGGCCGCATCGTGCTGGTAGGAAAAGTTCACCTGCTCAAAGGAAATTTGTCCGCTTGCGCGTTTGATCTCGACCTTGCCGCTATCAGTCTCGCTCGGTGTGTCCAGCAGCTCGAATACGCTTTCGGCGGCCGCCAGGCCGCGCTGCAAATGTTCACTCACGCCAGTAATACGTTTCAACGGTGCGGTCAGCATCAGCATGGCGGCGATAAATGACACGAATCCACCCACCGTTGTCTCGTCGGTACGCGATTGTTCTGATGCAAGATAAACGATGACGGCCAGCGCCAGCGCAGCCACCATCTGGACGATCGGCACGTTGGCAGAGGCGCCGGCCACATGTTTCATTGCATAACGACGCACCCAGTTGGCATGTTCCCTGAAACGCACGCTTTCATAGTTCTGCCCGCCAAACAGTTTGACCACCTTGTGTGCCGTGACGCTCTCCTCGATAACCTGGGTGATACTCCCCATCGCCTTCTGCGTATCACGGCTTGCGCCACGCAAGCGCACATTGATGACGCGCATGACAATGGCGATAAGCGGCAGCGTCACCAGGGTGAGCAGGGTTAGCTTCCAGTTCAGGTAAATCAGCCAACCCATTAAGCCCGCAATAATAATGGAGTCGCGCAGGGTGATTGTGATGACCTCCGTGGCAGCGGTCGTAACCTGAGTCACATCATAAGTCAGCTTGGAAATCAGCTGGCCGGTAGCATGATCATCAAAAAAACGCGTCGGCAAAGTCAGCAGTTTAAGGAACATTTTTTCGCGCAAATCCATGACCAGCTTGTAGCCCACCCAATTTATGGCATAGCTTCCGATAAAGGTAGCCACGCCGCGCACGAAAAAAATCACCAGAATGAAAACCGGCACCATACGGATCACCGCATCGTCTTTGTGTACGAATGTGCCGTCCAGCATGGGTTTAAGTAAAACAGGCAACAGTGCTTCGGTTCCGGCGGACAACGCCATGCCAATGATAGAGGCAGCGAAGATGCGCCAATAGGGTTTGACGTAGTCTAACAGGCGCTTGTAAAGCTGAAAGTTGGTTATATTCATGGCGCGCACTTTAGCAGAAAGTGACTCTCCTTACATGAGAAGTGAGCGCGGTCAGGTTGGGTAGGAGGGCGGCAAAACGCATAATGAATGTCATGCGTGCATGTTAAGATTTTTCAACAGTGCTGCTGGCGCAACTCGATCAATAGTCGCTGCATGATCTCCTCCGCTTGGGCAACATATGCGCTGCCGACCATGTTGCAGTGATTGAGGAGGTGGTAAAGGTTGTAAAGCATTTTTCGCTTTGCATAGCCGGCATCCATCGGGTAGGCGGCATGGTAGGCCGCATAGAATGCCGGATCGAAACCGCCGAATAATTCCGTCATGGCGATGTCGGCTTCGCGGTCGCCGTAATAGGGTGCAGGATCGAACATGACCGGAGTGCCATCTGCCAGAAACGCATAATTGCCTCCCCACAAATCGCCGTGTAGCAGTGAAGGGGCTGGACGGTGGTTGGCGAGCAGGTCCGGCAGTCT
The DNA here is from genome assembly GCA_025408405.1 of Nitrosomonadales bacterium. Taxonomy (GTDB): domain Bacteria; phylum Pseudomonadota; class Gammaproteobacteria; order Burkholderiales; family Gallionellaceae; genus 39-52-133. The sequence goes on from JANYJE010000078.1 coordinate 23,783, forward strand.
CTCCATCAGTTGTTCGCCCAGCGTCTGCAACTTTCCAACATAGCCATTGTGTGCGGTGAGTTCAAGTTGAAAGCCTAGCCGCTGTTCGCGCCAGAATTGCACCCAGTCAGCCGAGTGCGCATTGCGCTGCATGGTCAGGCCCAGCGTATTGTCCTGCTCCCAGCCAAATTGGCTGGCCTGCACGCGGTGCAAAGCAGCCAGCTGCTCACCGAACAAACCTGCTTTGCCATTGCTGTACAAATTGAAATGTTCCAGCACCAGAAAGGCATGTGCATCGATAGTGCCGTGAGTGATATGCAGTGGAACGCGCACCGTATGAGTGGCAGCCAGTGCCGCAAGCCCGGCACTCTCGCCGGCAAACATGGCCGTCTTGTCTGCAGAATTGAGCTTGACGAAATAATGTCTGGCGTCACTGCCCTCGATATGCCAGGTCTGGCTGTTATACCCTCCGGTTACCGGGGTGACATGGGCCATGATAAAGCTGGACTGGGTGGCATCGCTAATATGCCGGGAAATGACAGGCCAATTGATCATGCACAAACCTTATAGGCGCACACCGCGCAGAAGCAAGTCCTGCCGCCGCACAAACGGAATTACAGGATGATGCGGTGGCCGAAATGCTTGTGGTACAGATCCATCAGTTCCTGGCGCATCGGCTTGTGGTTCTGCCCGCCACGGCTGGCAATCTTGAGCGAGCCCATCATGGACGCCAGGCGCCCCGTGGTTTCCCAGTCCCAGCCGCGTTGTATGCCATACAAGAGACCTGCGCGATAGGCATCGCCGCAGCCGGTGGGGTCGACCACGGCTTCAGGCTTGGGGGTGGGGATGGCAATCTGACGGCCATCGGCGTAAATCAGCGAGCCATCCGCACCCAGAGTGACGATCAGCGCACGCACCGATTGAGCGATTTCGTCGAGTTTTTTGCCGGTCTTTTCCTGCAGCAGTTTGGCCTCGTAATCGTTCACGGTCACGTAATCCGCCTGCTCGATAAAACGTTCCAGGTCGGCGCCGTTGAACATCGGCATGCCTTGGCCGGGATCGAAAACAAAGGGAGTGCCGGCCGCAACAAATTCTTCCGCGTGCTGGATCATGCCGTCGCGCCCGTCAGGTGACACGATGCCAAGGCTGACCTCTTTCGCATCGGCAACATGGTTGAGGTGGGACATGCCCATCGCTCCGGGGTGGAATGCGGTGATCTGGTTGTCGTCGAGATCGGTGGTGATGAAAGCCTGTCCGGTGAAGGAGCCAGGAACGTGGCGCAGGTGTTGCTGCGAGATGCCGAGTTTTTCCAGGCGCGCAGCATACGGCGCAAAATCGTCGCCTACGGTTGCCATGATCAGCGGGTTGCCGCCCAGCAGTTGCAGGTTATAGGCGATGTTGCCGGCACAGCCACCGTATTCGCGGCGCATCTCCGGTACCAGAAAGGCCACATTCAGAATATGAATCTGCTCGGGCAGAATGTGTTTCTTGAATTGGTCATGGAACACCATGATGGTGTCATAAGCCATGGAACCGCAGATAAGTGCTTTCATAAATTTGTGCGCAGTTTTTTATTTTAATGATGGAAAATTATAGCAGCTTGGCGCTAACCTCGCTGTCAAGCGCTCAGCACCAGTCCCCAGGTCACCAGCACATTGATCAAACTCACCAGCACGGCTGAGCTGCCGATGTCCTTGGCGCGTTTGGCGAGGTCGTGTTTTTCCAGCGAAATGCGATCCACGGTGGCCTCGATCGCAGAGTTCAATAATTCAACCATCAGCACCAGCAGCACGCTAGCGATCATCAAGGCGCGGCCGATGTGGGTGGCCGGCAGCCACAGCGCCAGCGGGATAAGCACTGCGGCCAGCAAAATTTCCTGGCGGAAGGCATCTTCGTGTTTATAAGCGGCACGCAAACCGGCCATCGAATAACCGAAGGCATTCCAGATGCGTGTTAAGCCGGTCTTGCCTTTGTGAGGACTTTCCACTGCGCAGCTCCTGGGATCGGTCAGTTTTTAATTACAATGGTTGTAGAGCGGCAAATGTCGCATCGTAATTTGGCTCGTGCGTAATGTCATCCACCAGCTCCGCGTGCAGAACGCGGTCATGCTCATCCAGTACCAGCACTGCGCGCGCAGTCAGGCCGCTCAGGGCGGAGTCGGCAATCTTGACGCCATAGTTGCGCATAAAGTCGCGCCCGCGCATCAGTGACAGCGTGACAACATTGTCCAGCCCCTCGGCCACGCAGAAGCGCGCCATGGCAAACGGCAGATCGGCGGAAATCACCAGCACCATGGTGTTCTCAAGCTTCGACGCAGCCTCGTTGAATTTGCGCGTTGAGGTGGCGCATACCGCTGTATCCAGGCTGGGTACGATATTCAGCACCTTGCGCTTGCCGGCAAAATCTTTCAGCGCCACGTCTTTCAAATCCTTGTTCACCAGCGTGAATGCTGGTGCAACCTGGCCGACCGTGGGGAAGGTGCCATACAGGGTAATGGGCGCGCCATCCAGCTTGACGGCGGTCTTGTTTGATTTTTCCTTGGTGATGATATTCCCCTCGTTGTTGTGTTACGACGCGTCATTCGCGTAAGTTTCAAGCGGCGGGCAGGAGCACACCAGATTTTTGTCGCCGTACACATTATCCACCCTTGCCACGGCAGGCCAGAACTTATTCTCGCGCACCCAGGGCAGCGGGTAAGCCGCCTGCTCGCGCGAGTAAGGACGCGCCCACTCGTTTGCCACTACCGCCTTCGCGGTATGCGGTGCGTGCTTGAGGATGTTGTCCTTCTTGTCCGCTTTGCCGCTAAGTATCTCTTCAATCTCGCCGCGGATTGCAATCATCGCTGCGCAGAAACGATCCAGCTCGGCTTTCGATTCGCTCTCGGTCGGTTCCACCATCAGCGTATCCACCACCGGAAACGAAGTCGTCGGTGCATGGAAGCCGAAGTCCATCAAACGCTTGGCGATGTCCGCTACCTCCACGCCATCTTTCTTGAGCGCACGGCAGTCGAGGATCATCTCGTGCGCGCAGCGTCCGTTAGTTCCGCTGTACAGCGTGGCGAAATGGTCCTTCAGCGATTCCTTGATGTAGTTGGCATTCAGGATCGCCATCCTGGTCGCTTCGGTCAGTCCCGCGCCACCCATCATCTTGATGTAGCCGTAGGAGATCAGCAGGATCAGTGCGCTCCCATAAGGCGCTGCAGATACCGCGCGTATGCCCTGTGAGCCGCCGACCTTTACCAGCGGGTGCGCAGGCAGGAAAGGCGTGAGATGTGCTGCCACCCCGATGGGGCCTGCGCCCGGTCCGCCGCCGCCGTGCGGAATGGCGAAGGTTTTGTGCAGGTTGAGGTGACACACGTCCGCCCCGATGTTGCCGGGGCTGGTGAGGCCGACCTGCGCATTCATGTTGGCGCCGTCCATATACACCTGGCCGCCGTGGGCGTGGATGATAGAGGTGATGTCGCGGATCGATTCTTCATACACGCCGTGCGTGCTGGGGTAGGTTACCATCAGGCACGACAGGTCGGCCTTGTGCTCTTCCGCCTTGGCACGCAGGTCGTCCACGTCGATGTTGCCGTTGCTGTCGCATTGCACCACCACGATGTGCATGCCGCACATCGCCGCACTCGCAGGATTGGTGCCGTGCGCAGAAGAGGGGATCAGCACCACGTTGCGCTGACCTTCCCCGCGCGAACGGTGGTAGGCCTGTATCACCAGCAGGCCCGCGTATTCACCGGAAGCACCGCTATTGGGCTGGAAGCTCATCTGCGCGAAGCCGGTGATCTCGGACAGTGCTGCATCCAGACCGGCGATGACTTCTTGGTAGCCTTCCGCCTGTTCGGCTGGCACAAAAGGATGCAGGTTGGCGAACTCCGGCCAGGTCAGCGCCAGCATCTCCGACGCCGCGTTGAGCTTCATGGTGCAGGAGCCCAGCGAGATCATCGAGTGCGTCAGCGACAGGTCTTTATTTTCCAGACGCTTGATGTAACGCATCATCTCGGTTTCGGTGCGATAGCTGTTGAACACCGGATGGCTCAGGATGGCCGACTGACGTGGCTTCACGAGCAATGCCTGGGTCTCTGCTTGTGCCGCGGTGACCTGCGGCAGGGCCTTGCCTGTAGCCTGTGCGAACACGGCGAGAATCGCGTTGAGATCATCCACTGAGGTGGTCTGGTCGAGCGAGATGCTCAGGCCATCGACGCTATAACGGAAATTGATGCGTGCCGCTTCGGCCAGCGCATGTATCTTCACGTTGTCGGTATGGCTCAGTTTCAGCGTGTCGAAGAACACGCCATCGGCGACGCTGTAGCCCAGCTTTTTCAATTCGCTCGCCAGCAATGCGGTGTAGCGATGCACTTGTGTGGCGATAGCACTGAGGCCATCGGCCCCGTGATACACCGCATACATCGACGCCATGATCGCCAGCAAAGCTTGTGCGGTGCAGATGTTGGAAGTGGCCTTCTCGCGGCGGATATGCTGCTCGCGGGTTTGCAGTGCCATGCGCAGCGCGGGGTTGCCGTCGGCATCGATAGACACGCCGATGATGCGGCCCGGCATCGAACGCTTGTGCGCGTCGCGGCAGGCAAAGTAAGCGGCGTGCGGGCCGCCGTAGCCCATCGGCACGCCGAAGCGTTGCGTGGAACCCAGCACCACGTCCGCGCCCCATTCTCCCGGAGGCGCGAGCAGCACCAGACTCAGGATGTCGGCGGCCACCGCGATGGTCATGCCGCGCTCCTTGGCGCGCGCGACGAAGTCGGTGTAGTCATGCACCGTGCCGTCGGCGGTGGGGTATTGCAGCAAAGCGCCGTACAGCGCGTCGTTCAGCGTCACGGTCTTGAAATCGCCGATTACCAGTTCGATGCCCAACGGCTTGGCGCGCGTCTTCAGCAATTCGATGGTCTGCGGCAGGCACTCGTGCGATACGAAAAAGCTGTTCTTTGCAGCATCTTCGCGCGAGCGCAGGCCGTGCAGCATGGTCATCGCTTCGGCGGCGGCAGTGGCTTCGTCCAGCAACGATGCGTTGGCGATCTCCATGCCGGTCAGGTCGACGATCATGGTCTGGAAATTCAGCAGCGCTTCCAGTCGACCCTGCGCAATCTCTGCCTGGTAAGGCGTGTAAGCGGTATACCAGCCGGGATTCTCCAGGATGTTGCGCTGGATGACGGGCGGCAATATGGTGTCGTAATAACCCAGGCCGATATAGGTCTTGAACAGTTTGTTTTTGGCAGCAATACCCCGCAAATGCTGGTGGTACTGATACTCCGTCATGCCTGCAGGCAGATGCAGCGGCTTTCGCAGGCGGATTGCAGCGGGAACGGTTTGGTCTATCAGGGCATCGACAGAGCTAGCGCCAATCTTGGCGAGCATGGCGACGATATCGCTTGCGCGTGGCCCGTTATGACGGTTAACAAATTTATCTGTCTTCATGGTTTGGGCTTGAGGATCAAGGAGTGAGAATTTAGGAGCTGAAACCGAGGATCGAAGAGAGGGTTTCCCCTCAATCCTCAGTCCTGGCGCCTGCCTTTAGTGTGCTTCGCTATCGACTTGCGCCTGGTAGCCAGCCGCATCCAGCAGTGCATTCACGTCGGCAGCATGGTCTGGCGCCATCTTGAACATCCAGGCACCGTAAGGATCAGAGTTGATTTTTTCGGGAGCGCTGTCGAGTTCGGAGTTGACCGCAGTCACTGTCCCCGCAACCGGCGCGTAAACATCAGATGCCGCCTTGACCGACTCAACCACCGCACATTCTTCTTGCGCCTTCAGCTTGCGCCCAACGGCCGGGCATTCCACGAATACCATGTCGCCCAGCAGTTCCTGTGCGTGCTGGGTAATGCCTACCGTAATGGTGCCGTCGGCTTCGCTCTTGACCCACTCATGGGAGGCTGTGTACTTCAGGTTGTTTGGGTTGCTCATGTTTATCTCCTGGTTAGTCGTCGTTAGACGTTAGTTGATTTTTGTTGCTCGCGGTTTTTAACTAACCACTAACGGCTAGAGGCTAATGACTGCCTTGCCGTTGCGCGCAAAAGGATATTTCACCACGGTGGCTGCCAGCATTTTATCGCGCACGGCAACTTGCACGCTATCGCCTATCTGCACCGCGGCCGGCAGGCGTGCCAGAGCGATGGATTTATTCAGCGTCGGAGAAAAGCTGCCGCTGGTAATTTCTCCTGCGCCGTGGGCAGTGTGCACGATCTGGTGATCGCGCAAGACACCGCGATCCTGCAACACCAGGCCGATCAGCCTGCGCGTAGCAGGCTTGGCCAGCAAGGCTGCCTTGCCGACGAAGTCGCGCTCGCTCTGCAGGTCTACTGTCCAGGCCAGGCCTGCTTCCAGCGGGCTGATCGTCTCATCCATGTCATGGCCATACAGGTTCATGCCCGCTTCCAGGCGCAGGGTATCGCGCGCGCCCAGGCCGATAGGCTTGACACCGGCATCTGCCAGCGCCTGCCAGAAGAAGGCTGCTGCGGGCGCGGGGAGCATGATCTCGAAACCGTCTTCGCCGGTGTAACCGGTGCGTGCCACGAACATGGAACCCATTTCGACAGCATTGAAAGGCTTGAGCGATTCGGCCAGTTCCCGCAGGCCAGGCATGGCTTTCCACAGCTTGGCCGCCGCGTTGGGGCCTTGCACGGCAATCATCGCCAGATCGTTGCGCGAGCTAATCTCCAGTTGCGGCGCGCGTGCCGCCGCCTGCTCCTTCATCCACGCAATATCGTTGTCGGCAGTGCCCGCATTCACCACGATGCGGAACCAGCTTTCGCTCATGAAGTAAACGATAAGGTCGTCGATTACCCCGCCGTCCGGGCGCAGCATGCAGGAATACAGTGCTTTGCCGGGAATTTGCAGCTTGTCTACATTGTTGGCCAGCAGGTGGCGCAGAAAGTCGCGCACGCCTTCACCGCGCATATCCACCCCGCGCATGTGTGAAACGTCAAACATGCCGGCATCGTTGCGCACCTGATGATGTTCATCGAGTTGCGAGCCGTAATGCAGCGGCATGTCCCAGCCGCCGAAATCGACCATTTTGGCGCCCATGGCGCGGTGGGCTGCATTGAGAGGAGTTTGCTGGAGCGTCATGTTTGTTTTCCTGAAATGAAAAAAGGCGCAGCAGAATTAATCTGCTGCGCCCCATCTGTCCTTGGTACCTGAGAGATTACGAGCAGGAAAATTCCTGGTGTCGTGTGCCCCTTCGGTGGTCAACAACCTTCCCTTTCCCAACCCTCTGATGAAACTACTAGCCAATCGACTAAGCACGATAAAACCGTGCAAGTCGCTGGTTATCCCGCGTGCGGGCGAGGGGGATAAGGTTCGCTATGCGAATTAAAAGTTATACGACTCTCTCCAGATTTGCCTGATCCTGACGGTTCGTGAGCCTGAGCGGTTACGGGTGTTGCGCCTTCGGCGGTGCGCTGATTAAAGCGGCACGCTCTCCCATCGGTCTAAACGGCAGATGCGACTATACCGGAAGATAGGTGAAGGCGGCAAGGTGCCAGCATGGAAGCAGTTTCAAATACAATACAATCAAATTTTGATACGGCGGGCGCGAAAACCAAGTGCAACATTTTTTCATGAAAGAATGTTGGATGGCGGAAAAATACAAACACCTCACCTTGGATGACAGAGTCTTGATTCAAACCCAGCTCCAGCAAGGATTTAAACCAGGGGCAATCGCCG
>JANYJE010000079.1 GCA_025408405.1 Nitrosomonadales bacterium
TATGCTCCTTTGTGGCTTGCATGGCCTTGGGTACGATATACAGGATGCCTGCGGCGTTAAACGCCAGGCCGAGCCAGAACAGCTCGATCTGGTACTGCGCGACGATGGTGAGAAATCCGGTGACGCCCACGATGGGCAAAACGTTGACCAGATAATGCGCACAGCAGGAAACCATCGCGGCCGTCGAGGTGGCGCCCGATGTGGCAACGACTCTCCCGGATGCGCCATGCTGCCCGGCCAGGTTTTTCAGGTAAGCGTACAACCCGACCTGGATGCCGAAACCCAGCGCAAGGGCCACGATGAAATACCAGAACTTGGCGAATTGATCGAGGGTGAAATCAAGACCGGAAATCAGGCTTACCACGCCGAAATAGATGGCGAGCATCAGCATGAATGCCACGATCCCGAACTGGAGTGGTTTAACGAGCGTCATATGCCCTGTCCTCTCATGGCGCAAGCGCCCCCTATCCCAATCCCCCTCGTTACACTCTCCCCCTGCGCAGGCGGGAGAAAGGGCAAACGAGAAAAGCATTTATAATTCTTTGCCGCACTTGACCTTGACCATGTTGCGCAATGTTTCTGCTTCGGCGACAAATGCCGCTACCGCTACCGGATCGAACTGCGTGCCCGCCATGCCCAGGATCTCCGCTTGCGCATTTTCAAATGCTACTCCTTTGCGATAGGGACGATCCGAGGTGATCGCATCCAGCGTGTCGATCACCGCGAACAGCCGCGCCCACAGGGATATTTCCTCGCCGTGCAGCCCGTTGGGATAGCCTGTGCCATCGAAACGCTCCTCGTGGTTCAACACGATTTCCGCAGCGGTCGCCAGAAAGGGCGCGCCGGATAAAATATGATGGCCGATGCCGGGATGGGTGCGCATGATTTTCCATTCCTCCGCGTCCAGCGCACCCTGCTTGAGTAACACGGCGTCTGGAATGCCAATCTTGCCGATATCGTGCAGCAATGCTCCCCAGTACACCTGCTGCAACAACGCCTCGTCTGCGGTGAAGCGCCGCGCCAGCACCAGGGTGTGACAGGCGACCCGCTTGGAATGCAGCCCGGTTTCGTGTTCCCGCACATCGAGCGCTTCCGCCAGTGCCTCGACCAAGGCCAGATAAACTGTTCCATCATGCTCAATCTGCGCCACCCGGTATTCCTCGCGTTTGAGGAAGCATCCTTCGCAACAATACGCCTCTCCGTCGCGCACGAACGATGCCGCAGTGATCGGCGCGCCGCACATATTGCAGACGATGGTTCTGTCAAATTTGGCGGTTGTTTGCATGACGCGAGCCCCTCAGCTTCCCGCACCCAGACGCGGCAGAAATGCGGGGGTCTGTTGCATATAGCGGACATACTCGTCGCCAAACGACGCCACCGCTTCTTGCTCCTCGCTCCGTGCCAGCCGCACATACATCCACACCAACACTGGGAACATCAGCAGTGTCAGGATCGTCATCCACTGCAACAGGAAGCCAAACATGATGAGCACGAAAGCATCGTACTGCGGATGGCGAACGACGGCATAAGGCCCGGTGGTCGCCAGGCAGTGGGTGCGCTGCGCCCGATACAGCACGTTCCATGCGGACGCCAGCAGTATGAACCCGCCGCCGATGAGCGCCATGCTGAGCAGGTGAAACGGCCCGAAGTGCGGATTCGCGCGCCAGCCAAACAGCATCTCGAGCAGGTGGCCGGAATCATGCGCGAACCAGTCCACGCCCGGATAGCGGCTTTGCAGCCAGCCAGAGAGCAGGTAGATAGTCAACGGAAAACCGTACATCTCGGCGAACAGTGCCACGATAAATGCCGAGAAGGCGCTGAACGAACGCCAGTCGCGCTGGCTCTGCGGTTTGGCAAAACTAAAGGCAAAGATGATGAACACCAGCGAGTTGATAATGACCAGCGACCAAAGGCCATAGGCGGATGAAGTGTCGTTCATTTCGACTCTCCTGCGGAAGAGTCGTGGTGATGTGCATGCTGGTCGTGGCTACCGTGGCCATGATGCATGAACAGGTGCATCAACGGGCAGGCCAGCAAAAGCAGGTAAGGTAATATTCCCAGCAGATGGGCGCGGTGTTCGGTCAACATTAAGAATACGGCAACAGCTAGAAATCCAAAAAATACCCAGCGCGCCTTGGATTGGTGCTGTATTTCGTGTTGCTCAGACATGACAGCCTCCTGGTTGTAATGATTTGATCAATCAACTAAGGATATCTGGGGCACATCGCCTTACTGGGGAATAACGAAATAGTCAAAGTAACCGTTCCTATCTCACCCATGCGCGGAGAATATCGACATACCCGACGTAATTTGGGCAGATCCGCAGGCCTGCCCGACGCATTAGCCGCCCTTGTGCTCTTTCCTATGATCATGCGGCTTTATCTTGGGATTTTTGTGCTCTTGCTTTGCCTCACCAGTGGGTGCTGCCTGGGGTGGAATGACGCCTTTCTCAACCGCATGGCTATGAGGCTTGGTTTTCTTTGCCCCCACAGCCGGTTTTTCCGGCACGGCCTTTTCATCGGCGGCATTAGCCACCACAGCGCTGGCGAACAGGACGACAAATGTCGACAACATGATAGTTTGTTTGATGTTCATTTTCGTCTCCACATAGTTAAGTAACATTAAATTGGATACCACATGCATTAGGGAAGGTCTGAATAAGTAACAACAAATGAGAACGATGCGTCCAGATTCTGCTGCGGATATTCGAATTGGCCGGAAATCACCTTGGCAAGGGGCATTTCGCCGACCATTTCGGTCGATTCCCCGTTCATCAGACGCACCTCTCCTGTGGAAGTCGCAAGAGATGATGTCGCGCCATGAACAGATTCGCCAGTGCCGCCACAACGAACAGGCGATTGCCGTTCTTCATCATGCCGCGATAGCTGACCTTGGCAAAGCCGAAGATACGTTTGATGATGAGGAAGGCATGCTCAACTTTGGCACGCACACTCGACTTCCTGCTGTTCCTCTCCTGTTCCCGCTCGGTCAATCCCCTGTTGCGGAATCCCTTCTGGTTGGTGAAGTCACGCGCCTTGGGCGCGGCCTGTGCGATCAACGTCTTTTGGCTAGAATAGGCGGAGTCGCCATACACCCGACGTTCGTTGCCGTGCAGCAATTGTGGGAGTGCGTGCTTATCGTGTTCGTTGGCGGCCGTTGCAACAATCGAATGGATCAGTTTGGTCTTGCTGTCCACGCCGATGTGCGCCTTCATGCCGAAGTACCACTGGTTGCCCTTCTTGGTCTGGTGCATCTCCGGGTCGCGCGCCTTGCTCCGGTTCTTGGTCGAGGATGGAGCATTGATGATGGTCGCATCGACGATGGTGCCGGTCGAAACCTTCATTCCCTTGTTCTGGAGATGTCGGCCGACTTCCTCGAACAGGCGCTTGCCCAGATCGTTGGCTTCCAGCAGATGGCGGAATTTACACACCGTCGTCTCATCAGGCGCTGCCTCACGCCCAAGGTCAATACCGACAAACTCGCGCATGGACAGCGAGTCATACAGCGCCTCTTCCACCGCAGGGTCGGAAAGATTGAACCAGTTCTGGAGAAAGTAGATACGCAACATGCGCTCAAGTCCTACAGGAGGCCGCCCATTCCCAGCCTTCGGATAAAACGGTTCGACCAAGGCGCACAGAGCACTCCATGGCACAACGCGATTCATGTCCGCCAGAAACGCCGCTCGTCGCGTCGTCTTGGTGTAGCGGTCAAAGCTGCCTGCAGAGAGTGTTGTTTGTTTCATCGTTCGCTTCCGTTTCTTCGATCTCAGCTTCTGACAACATGAAACAAAATCGTTCAGTACTTAATCAGAGATTCCTTAACGGACTCTTTTTGGATTGTAGTGGTGCCCAGCCTGGAATATGCCAATAGTGTGTCAGTCAGCGTTGTCATGCGTTCTGCCAGCCGTTGTATGCTGCTGACATATTGCTTGACCTCATCATCCAGCTTGTCTGCATAATCTTCTTTGATAACGCTCGCATAATTGTGAATGCCGCGCAAAGG
>JANYJE010000080.1 GCA_025408405.1 Nitrosomonadales bacterium
TTCCGGCTTTTGGTAGCCCGCCATCAATTGTTCGATCAAGTCCGGCGAGGGCTTCTTCTGTGCTGCGGTCATTTCCACTCCTTTCAACGTTATGGCAGTTTCCTGCCTAATGACCGTTTACACAAAATTTTTTACAGCCCCCGCCACCATGATTTGCGTCATCACCGCATTGTTGGATACGCCTACAAAGCTCTTCAGCTTAAGGTTTTGCTTAATCCATTTGAAGAATAATTCCACTTGCCAGCGTTGTTTGTAAATCTGCGCTACCAATGATGCAGGCCAGTCAAAGCGATTAGTCGTAAATACAAATTCCTTATTCAGCGTCTCATCACGAAACACGATGCGCCGAACTGGAAGCTGCGCACAGAAATGGTGAGCCCACTTGAGTGTGTTTTCGAAATGATAAGCATCGGCCCTTTGTTTCCCGAGCAGGACAGCCTCGCTAAGCACCGCCAATATCGCGACATCATTGCACCTTTGGAAACAGCTCTGGCTGAGCACCTTAAATCAAAGAATTTTAGAGTTTTAGGCTCTCATCCTAGACCAAAACCTTTCAATATTAAGCTCTTTGCTGACGTCAAGGCTAGGATAGATGAAGCTCTCTCTCATTAGAATATCTGTTGAGTTCGACATATATCTATGCACGCTTTAGTCTACTAATAAGTCGTTTACCAATCCTAACTTCTATAGCAGCTTAGGGCGCATTGCAGCTGTGAGAAGACGCTTGGGACTATAGGTCGGAGCATTTCTCCTTCAAGCCAAATGCTTCTGCTGCGCCTTTATGATCCTAGGCAAGTTGGTCTCGATCCAGTCGGCCAACGCCCCGACCTGCTTGCCAATATCCTCTCCCAGCGGTGTCAAGGAATATTCAACATGCGGCGGCACGACCGGGTGCGAGACGCGGTCGATGAAGCCGTCTTTTTCCAGGGCCTGAAGTGTCTGCGCCAGCATCTTCTCGCTCACGCCGCCCACCTTGCGGCGCAGGTCGCTGAAGCGGTGCGTGCCCTCCATCAGGGCGACAAGCACGAGTACCCCCCAGCGGCTGGTCACGTGTTTGAGTATCTCACGCGACGGACATGCCGCCGAGAACAATTCCCCGCGCCGCATCTGTGCTGAGAGCCTGGAGGTGCTGGTTCGGGCCATGACACTTACCTTTATGTGCGTACTTACGTAAAGTAATTGTACGCGATAAGCTTGGGGCCTCCAATCTCTCAACCGAAATCGAAAGGATTTGCCCATGATCGTCGTCACAGGAGCCACGGGCCAATTAGGCCGCCTGGTTGTCGCCTCGCTGCTGAAGAAAACACCCGCAGCCGATATCGTCGCCGCTGTGCGCAATGTCGAAAAGGCCGTGGACATCGCGGCATTGGGCGTGCAAGTGCGCCATGCCGATTACAATCAGCCTGCAAGCTGGGACGCCGCGCTCAAGGGTGCGGACAAAGTGTTGTTGATCTCCTCCAGCGAGATCGGGCAGCGTGCGAAGCAGCATCGCACCGTCATTGACGCCGCCAGGAGGGCAGGCGTGAAGCTGCTGGCCTACACCAGCGTCCTGCACGCCGACACGTCGGTGCTGGGACTGGCTGCGGAACATCGTGAGACGGAGGCATATCTTCGTGCATCAGGGCTTCCCTTCGCATTGCTGCGCCATGGCTGGTACACCGAGAACTACACGGCGGGCATGGCTGGCGCGCTTGCGCATGGCGCGGTGTACGGTTGCGCCGGCAGCGGACGCATTGCCTCCGCCACCCGCGCCGATTACGCAGAAGCAGATGCGGTCGTGCTGACGTCCGGGAACCCGGCGGGAAAGATCTATGAGCTGGCAGGCGACAGCGCTTACACTCTGTCAGAGTTTGCCGGAGAAATCTCGCGCCAGTCCGGCAAGAACATCGGCTATGTGAACCTGCCGGAAACCGAATACCGGAATATCCTTGTTAAAGCGGGATTGCCGGAAGCGGTCGCCTCATTGCTCTCCGATTCCGACACGGGGGCTTCCAAGGGGGCGCTGTTCGACGACAGCCATCAACTGGGCAAGCTCATCGGCCGGGCAACGACACCCATGGCACAGGCTGTAGCGGCGGCATTGCGATGAAGGCGGGGCAAGCTATGGTTGGTCCCTGGTTAACTTTATTGGAAAGAAAGAGAGACCCTGTGAAGCGCTTACTACTGCTCGCTGCCGGTTGCGCCTTGTGCGCGCTTGCCCATGTACACGCACAGGAAGCGGTTATCGGGACGGGTGACACGGAGATGTTATTTACCAGCCCTGACCCCAGGCTCAACCGGAACAAGCAAGCGGCTTACCACATCGAAAAGGATCTGCTCGAAGCCGGCCACTGGGAGCTGGCCGGCCAGTGGATCACCGAGGGCTACATCCAGCACAACCCGAATGCCGCCTCAGGGCGCGCCGCCGTAGTGGCTTACTTCACGAAAGTGCTCAAGGTGCAGCCCAGGCCGGTTCCGGAGAAAATGGCCCGGAAGGTGGTTGCCGTGGTTGCGGAAGGTGACTACGTTGTCGTGATCACCCCGCGCGTGGTCAAGGACCCCGGGGGCCCGGCAAAGACGTACACAACGAGCTGGTTCGACATGTGGCGCTTTGTCGACGGCAAGGCCGACGAACACTGGGATGGTGCAAGCAAAGGAACGGGCTTTTAGAACACTGTGTGAGCCGGATTATTTGCACTGAACCAGCAGGGTCGTGGTCGTGTCCGCTTTGATTTCCAAAGCTCCGGCATTCCCCACTTTGGTGAGATCATCGTAGCGATCCGCATTGCGATCCAGCAGATTGTAACCATTCGGGCAAAGCTCGGCAGCCTTGTCATTGCACTTTCCCTTGACGGCGTTGCCGCATTTCACCAGATAGGCAGGTTCGCCATTGGGGCCTTTCACCTGCGTGGCACTGGCGCAACCGAGCAAAGCAACAAAGCAAATCAGGATTGAGTGTTTCATGAATCTCCCCCTTTATTCCATGGACGCAAGCGTCAGCGAAATGGCAGGTACAATTTACTATTGTTTCTGCAATTTAACAACGCGTCCGCTATAGTCATGTTTCCCTGCCGGGAATGTTCAAGCAAGGCAGACGAATAACAGCGCGCATAGACGAAGTTGATTCACTTTAACCAGGAACGAGAAAATGACCATCCTCCTTATCCTCTCTGTCGTTATTGTTGCTGGATTCCTCTTCCTCTTCATGAGTACCAGGAAAATCATCAAGCAAAAAAATAATCTGGAAAAAGAGGAAAAATGACCGGGGCTCAGGCCGAATCGCAGACCCCCTCCGGCAACGAGCTTGGGAGAGAACTCGTTCAGGAGAACATCAAGCGGGTCGAATCACAGTAACTCAGGTCGTGACATTGCCAGCGCGCGCGCCTCACCACGCTGGCTCAAAGTGCCAATGCCTGTTTTGCTGCAACAAAAGGCAAGCTCATGTCTTCCGCGAGAGGGCGGTAGGACACGTGCCCGGCGCACAGATTGAGGCCTTCCATCAAGCCCGCATCGTCCAGCAGCGCACGCTGTATGCCTTTCCCGGCAAGGGCCAGCGCGTAGGGCAGGGTGGCCTGGGTGAGGGCCTGGGTGGAGGTGTGTGCGGTGGCGGCGGGTATGTTGGTGACGCAGTAGTGCACCACGCCTTCTGCAACATATAGCGGCTGGCTGTGGGTGGTGGGGCGCGAGGTGGCGGCACAGCCGCCCTGGTCGATGGCGACATCCACCAGCACCGAGCCGTGGCGCATGCTCTGGATGAGTGAGCGGCTGATCAGCTTGGGCGCATGCTTGCCCGGCAGCAGCACCGCACCCACCACCAGGTCGGCACCGCTGACGCACTCGTCGATGGCAGCTGCATCGGAGTAGCGCGTCTTGATGCGCGAGCCGAACACCTCTTCGAAGTGCTGCATTCTTCTGACATCACGCTCCAGCACGGTGACATCCGCTCCCATGCCGACGGCGATGTGCGCGGCGTTAAAGCCGACTACACCGCCGCCGAGGATGGCGACGCGGCCGGGCGCAACACCGGGCACCCCGGAAAGCAGCACGCCGCTGCCGCCGTTGGCCATGGTCAGCGCCCACGCGCCCATCTGGATGGACAGGCGCCCGGCCACTGCCGACATCGGCGTGAGCAGCGGCAGATTGCCCGACGCATCGCGCACGGTTTCGTAGGCGATGCAGAGCGTGCGGCTTCGCAACAGTTGCTCGGTCAGCTCGCGTGAGGCAGCGAGGTGCAGGTAGCAAAACAGCACCAGCCCCTCGCGCAGCAACGCAATTTCAGAGGCTTGCGGTTCCTTCACCTTGATCACCAGGTCGCAGGCGTAGACCTCCTGGGGGGAGGCGACGATGCCGGCCCCGGCTGCGCGGTAATGCGCATCGTGAAAGCCGATGGCGGCACCCGCGTGAGTTTCTATGCACACTTCATGGCCTGCCTCGCGCAAGGCGCGCGCGCCTTGCGGCGTGAGCCCGACGCGAAATTCGTGATCCTTGATTTCCCTGGGTACGCCGATACGCATTGCTATTCCTTTTGGAAAAACACCGGATCCAGCTTACTCTTTTTCTGTGCCGCGTTGTCGCAAGTGCTAGGCGCCACGAGCCTGCAGAATCGCCTGTGCACATTCCGCCACCAGATCCGTGCCGCGATAGATCAGCCCGCTGTACACCTGCACCAGCGTTGCCCCCGCGTGAATTTTTTCCACCGCATCCGCGCCCTTCAGGATGCCGCCCACACCGATGATGGGCAGCGCTCCCTGCAGTTCTGCGGCGAGCTGGCGGATCACGGCGGTGGATTTGTCGCGCACGGGCGCGCCGCTTAAGCCGCCGGCTTCGGCATGTTGCGGCAGGTGTTCAACGCCCGCGCGCGACAGCGTGGTGTTGGTGGCGATCACAGCGTCGATGCGGTGGCGCACCAACAGTGTGGCGATCTGGCGGATCTGGTCGCTGTCCAGATCGGGGGCGATCTTGAGTGCGAGCGGCACATACTTGCCGTGCAGCTCGGCGAGTATTCCCTGCTCGTTCTTCAGCTGCGACAGCAGCGCATCCAGTTCGTCGCCTCCCTGCAGCTGGCGCAGGTTTTTGGTGTTGGGCGAGGAGATGTTGATGGCGACATAGCTGGCGTGGGTGTAAACCTTGCGCAGGCCGATCAGGTAGTCATCGGCGGCACGCTCGATCGGCGTGTCGAAATTCTTGCCGATGTTGATGCCCAAAATGCCGGTGAATTTTGCGCGCTTCACATTTTCAAGCAGCGCATCCACGCCCTGGTTGTTGAAACCCATGCGGTTGATGATGCCCTGCGCTTCGGGCAGGCGGAACAGGCGCGGCTGCGGGTTGCCCGGCTGCGGGCGCGGCGTAACGGTGCCGATCTCGATAAAGCCGAAACCCAGCGCGGCCAGCGCATCGATGTATGCGCCGTTCTTGTCCAGCCCAGCGGCAAGGCCTACCGGGTTGGGAAAGACCAGCCCCATCGCCGTGCGCGGATCGGCCGCCGGCCGTCTTGCCAGCATGGGCAGCAGGCCCAGGCGGCAGGCGGTTTGCAGGGCAGAAAGCGTAGCGTGGTGGGCGGTTTCCGGATTTAATTTGAACAGCAGCGGGCGCAGCAGCGGGTACATTTATGGCGCTTTCTTGATGAGGATATGAACGGAAAAAGCTGGTTGGAACGGGTGAAGTTGCGCGAGCGGGCTTGTCATTTCAACTGTGCCTCCGGGATGACCTGCCAGCGCTCGTTAAGCAGGCCTTGCAAGGGCCTGAAATTAGCCTTGTACGACATCTTCTGGCTTTCCCTGATCCAGTAGCCGAGGTAGAGGAAAGGCAGTTGCAGCTTGCGGCACAGCTCGATCTGCCACAGCACATTGTAGGTGCCGAAACTGGCCCGCGTCAGTTCGGGTTCGTAAAAGGTATACACCGAGGACAGGCCGTCATCGAGCACATCGATAATGCTCACCATGCGCAGCGTGCCCGGCCTGTCCGGAGCAAGGTCGATGGGCTCGCGGAATTCCACCAGCATGGAATCCACATGGCTTTGCAGCAGGAATTTGCTGTACTGCTCGTGACTGTCGTTGTCCATGCCGCCTTCGCGGTGGCGCGCAGCCTGGTAGCGCTGGTACAGGTCAAAATACTCGGGCTTGTCCTCCAGGCCATGCAGCGATATCTCCAGGTGCTGGTATTTTTTCCAGGTGCGGCGCTGCGTGCGGTTCGGCGTGAAGGCGCTGATCTCGATGCGCGCCGGCACGCAGGCATGGCAGTTGTCACAGCGCGGCCGATAGGTGAAGGTGCCGCTGCGGCGGAAGCCGTGGCGTACCAGCTCGGAGTACTGCGGTGTGGAAATCAGGAAACTCGGGATGGCGACCTGCGAGCGCGCTTCACGCTCATCCAGATAGCTGCACGGGTAAGGGGCAGTCAGGTAAAACTGCAGGGCCGAGAGAGGGATGTCACGCAATAAGGTCATGATCGAAGCGCCAGGGTGTAGCCATGTCCGGATAGTGTATCAATTCTTGCAGGCGATCGATAAATTGTCTGCGCGGAATTTCGCGCGCGCCCAGTGAAGCCAGGTGCGAGGTATTCATCTGACAATCTATCATGCCGAAGTTCCAGCGTTCCAGTTGCGTGCAGAGATGGGCCAGGGCGATCTTGGAAGCGTCGGTTTTGCGGCTGAACATGGATTCGCCATAGAACATGCGCCCGATCCCGATCCCGTACAGTCCGCCGACCAGCTCAAGTTCTGCATTAGCTGTCTGCTCCAGCGCCATCCATGTTTCCACCGAGTGCGCCACGCCCATGCGGTGCAGGCGCACATAGGCCGCTATCATTTCTTCCTGTATCCAGGTGCCCCCCTGCTCGTCGCGGGGGGCGGCGCAGGCGCGCATGACCTGCTCGAATGCGGTGTCGGTGCGTACTTCATACTGGCCGCGGCGCAGGGTCTTCTGCAGCGAGTGCGAGATTTTCAGCTCCCGCGGAATCAGCACCATGCGCGGGTCCGGGCTCCACCACAGAATCGGGTCGCCCGCGCTGAACCAGGGGAAAATGCCATGGCGATAGGCATCGAGCAGGCGCGCAGGAGACAGGTCTCCGCCTGCGGCGAGCAGGCCGTTGGGCTGGCGCCGGGCCTGCGCAACGGGCGGAAACGCGCTGTCGCGCTGCAGCAAGGGGATCATCTGTTGGGTGCCGGACAAATCAGGTGTTGGGGTAAAGGCATGTTTGTAGGTGGCTAGCCTGAAATATTTGTGGTTATATGGTAACCATAATACAAGTGTGGATGGAGTGATTGTGTTGAAATTGTTTGGCAATAAATCGGATCACCCGCTGGCCAATATTAAATCAGCCCAGCAACTGCTGGAGAGCCTGTCCAAAACCCACGCGGTGGAAGTCTTGCAGGAAATGGTGCATTGGATAGAAGAGTTGCTCCTCCCCGCCAATGAATTCCGTCTGGATCACCAGTTTGCCGTATTGCGGCTGTTGGACGATGCTGCACATCCCCATCTGCGCAGAGCCATACACAGCTATTTTTCTGCAGAGCCGCCCGCCGCGTTCCAGGAGAATCGTCTTTGGGGGGCGATGAATAGTTATTTTACTTGCTGCGAACAGGGCTATCGGCATCTGCTGACTGGTTTGCACAATGGCAACAAGGGCAGTTCCGCCATCAAATCGTTCTTGCCGCTGATCTGCGCGCGCGGTATCTATGCCATAGCGGGCAGGCTGGAATGCGCGGCGGTGCGTTACGCACAGATCGACCCGGATTTATGGGCACATCTGGCCGAATTCTATGCCTATGCCGAAGAACAAAAATGCCTGGACGAACAGCTGGCGGTATATTCAGGCCTGGGGGCAGGCACTTCTGCGCGCCATCTGTTTGCGACTGTGCTGATGTGGTACGGCACGGGTGTGGGATCACGCAGACCGCTTGATTTGCACATTGCAAAACGCCTGCTTACGCACGCGGGGAAGTCATTTACAGTCGACGAGCGTTGTATTGCCGGCAGCCTGTTTTATTTTGACTTGGCTAGCCCGTCTGCACCCACCCGGGTGAAGGAAGAGGACGCCATGTATCCGGCCAGCATGCGCTTCATCGGCTCGGGGGAGGCTGCCAGGCTGTTCGATGACATGCTCAGAACGCTGGCCAAAAACATGGTGCCGGAAGAGTTGAATATGGGCGTGGCCTACAACGCCGAAATGGTGGGCAAAGTGGCGCGCCAACTGGCGGTATGCTGTCATTCACCCTTGCCGTCGCGTCGCCACCAGCGCCGCAAGATCAAGATGAACCTGAGCGTGGCGAACGGTTTTGCCCAGATGGTCGAGCAAACTGCTGTGGACCTGTATCTGGATGACGCCGCCAGCGAGTCCTGGGATGTGGAAAATGTCAGTGCCAACGGATTCAGCTGCGTGCTGCCTGCAGGCCGTGACAGCAAAATAAGGATAGGCGCGCTGGTCGGCATGCAGCCGGAAAAGGTTGTGCATTGGGGCGTGGGTATCGTGCGGCGCATGAGCCGTGATGCGCGAAACAACCTGCATGTTGGCGTCGAAATGCTCGCCACAAGGGTGCAAGGTGCGGTGCTGCATGGCCACGATGGCTTGCATGCTGGTGCCGAACATCCTGCATTGTTTCTGGATAAATCCGATATGCAGAATGACGAGAGCTGGGTGCTGATGAAGGCGGGCACTTTTTCCAGCATGCGCAGCTCGACCATGACGATAGGGGAAGAAAGTTATTTGCTGCTACCCCTGGGCTTGCTGGAAAAGGGCGACGATTACGACCTTGCGCGCTACCGCAGGATGGTACAGGACAGCGGCGAAGAGTTGTATTAAGGCCGCGCCGGGCCGCACTACCCCGTAATCATGCGTGTGAGCCAGCGCTCGATGTCGCGCACTTCTTCCATGCACATCGCATGCGGCATGGCATATTCATGCCAGTCCACGCGGTAACCATGTTGCCGCAATTGGTCAGCCGACAATTTTCCCAGAGCATATGGCACCACCGGATCGGTATGTCCGTGCGCGAAAAAAATTGGCGTGTTTTTCGCGCTCAGGCTCACTTCCTGCGCCAGGGTGTCGGCCAGCGGCAGGTAGGTGGAGAGCGCGAGGATGCCGCCCAGCCGCGCCGGGTGGCGCAATCCGGTATGCAGGGCAACGGCGCCGCCCTGCGAGAACCCGGCGAGAAAAATATTTTCCGGGGCGATGCCGCGCGCTTTTTCCTGCGCGATAATCTTTTCGATTTCCGCCTGGGAGGCGCGTATTCCGGCGGCATCCTGCTGTGCGCCGATGTCGGCTGCGGCAATGTCATACCAGGCGCGCATGACAAAGCCGCCGTTGATGGTGACGGCCTGCTTGGGGGCATGCGGGAAGATATAGCGCAGCGCCACGGGCAGATTTATTTCCTGCGCAATAGAGACGAAATCTTCTCCGTCCGCGCCCAGCCCGTGCAGCCAGATGATGCTGTGTTGCGGTGCTGTGCCGCGGTCGAGTGTGATGTGGGGCAGGATGTTGCTCGCGCTTTGCATGGTCGGGACAGGCTTAGCGTTGCACGAGCGATTCTTCCGGGATCAGGTCGCGCAGCACCTGGAAAATTTCGCGGTAGTTTTTAGGCGGCTTGCCCAGCTCTTTTTCTTTCACTGCATTGCGGATCAGCGCGCGCAAATGCTGGGCATCGGCGCTGGGGTGTGCGGCCAAGAGCTCGGTCAGGGCTTCCGGATCTTCCAGCAGGCGCTCGCGCCAGCGTTCCACCTGGTGCAGCCAGGTCACGTGCTGGCGCGAAGTGCCGTTCCATGCCGCCAGTTTTTCCAGGATGGGCGCAGTCTCGATGTCGCGCATCAGGCGGCCGATATACTGCATCTGGCGGCGGATTGCGCCAAACTTGTTGATGCGCTTGACCTCGCGTATGGCATCGCGCAGATTCTCGGGGATGTCCAGTTCGGCCAGATGCTCTTTGCTCAGCGCGACCAGTTGCTCGCCGACATCCTGCAGGTCGTGCATCTGCTTCTTGATCTTGGTCTTGCTGGGAGGCAACTCCTCTTCGTCTTCGTCGGCCGGCCCCACGTTGCTTTTGGAAGCGCGTTTTGCTTTGCCCTTGGCGGGAGCCGCCGCCGGCTCCGCAGCAGGACGCTGCCTGGGTTTGCTGTCGTGGACCTGGATTACTTCGACGCCGTCTTCGTCTTCTTCTTCGTGGTGCTGATTCATGGTGTGCCGATAAATAAATTACAGATGTTGTTATGATAGCGCCTTCCGAGAATCCGTTTTGCTGAATTTCCCAACTATGAACCAGACTGTCGCCACCGAATCCCGCTTTTCCCATTCTCCCGACACCCTGCGCCAGATCGCGCAGGATTTGATTCAATATGCGCAGAAGCAGGGTGCCACGGCCTGCGCGGCCGAAGTGTCGGATGGTTTCGGGCAGGCGGTGAGCGTGCGTCAGGGCGAGGTGGAGACCATAGAATATAACCGCGACAAGGGCCTGGGCATTACCGTGTATATCGGCCAGCAGCGCGGCAGCGCCAGCACTTCGGATTTTTCGGCGCAGGCGGTGAAGGACACCGTGGATGCGGCGCTGAACATCGCGCGTTACACCGCTGTCGACGATTGTGCCGGCTTGCCGGACGCGGACATGCTGGCCACCGAATTTCCGGATCTCGACCTGTACCACCCGTGGATGATCGATGTGGAAGACGCGATCGAGCTCGCGCGTGCGTGCGAACAGGCCGCGTTTGCCGCGGACAAGCGCGTCAAGAATTCAGAAGGTGCCACGGTGAACGTGCACGAGGCGCAGTTCGTGTTTGCCAACAGCCTGGGATTTGTCGGCGGTTACCCCACCTCGCGCCATAGCCTGAGTTGCGCGGTGATCGCTGGCCGTGATGCCGGCATGCAGCGCGATTACTGGTATAGCGAGGCGCGCGACCCCGCCGACTTGAGCTCGGCCGAACAGATAGGGCGCATTGCCGCAGAGCGCACCGTGCGCCGCCTGAACGGGCGCAAGCTCGCCACCATGCAGGTGCCGGTGCTGTTCGAGGCACCCATTGCGGCCAGTCTGATCGGGCACTTCGTGGGCGCGGTGAGCGGCGGCAGCCTGTACCGCAAATCTTCCTTCCTGCTGGACCAGCTGGGCAAGCCGGTGTTCTCGCCCAATATCCGCATCGACGATGTGCCGGATATTCGCAAGGGGCTGGCCAGCAGTGCGTTCGACGACGAAGGCGTGAAGACACAGCGCCGCGCCATCGTCGAGGGCGGCGTGCTGCAGGGGTATTTCCTCGGCAGCTATGCCGCGCGCAAGCTGGGCCTGCGCTCCACCGGCAACGCCGGCGGCAACCACAACCTCATCGTGCAGCCGGGAGAGCTGGATTTTGCCGGGCTGCTGCAGAAAATGGGCAAAGGCCTGCTGGTCACCGAGCTCTTGGGGCACGGCGTCAACTCCGTCACCGGCGATTATTCACGCGGCGCGGCGGGCTTCTGGGTGGAGAATGGCGTCATCCAGTACCCGGTGGAAGAAATCACCATCGCCGGCGACCTCAAGGACATGTACCAGCAGATCCTGGCGGTGGGCAGCGACGTGCTGGTGCAGGGCTCGCGCCAGTGCGGCTCGATCCTCATCGAGAACATGATGGTGGCGGGGCAGTAATATTTTCTGGGTATGCGGTTGCTGAGAAGGTTGGTGGATTCATCTCTTGGGCGGCGTTACCTTGACATAGCAAACCACCAGCGCTTCCTGCTTGCCTTTTACCTGTAGTCCGAAGATGTCTCCGAATTCGAATTGCTCCGCCCGCGCCGATTCGACCTCATTGCGCACTTCGCGGCTGATCAGGATGGAGCCGGGCTGGCAGCCTTTTTCGATGCGGGAGGCGATATTCACCACGTCGCCGATAGCCGTCCAGTCCAGGCGCTCTGCCGTGCCCACGTTGCCGATGACCACTTGACCCCAGTGGATGCCGATGCGCAATTGCAGGGTTTGCTGCCCGGCCCTGGTGCGCAGGTTGTTGATGTCTTCCGAATGGCTCTGCATGTCGATGGCGGAAAGCACCGCATCGGACGGTTTGTCGAAAATGGCCATGATGCAATCGCCCATGAACTTGTCGATGGAGCCGTGGTTGCGTATCACGGCTCCCGAAACACGGCGCAGGATGGAGTTCAGGGTGTCGATGATGGATTCGCTGTCGGCGTTATGCTCCACGTAGGAGGTGAAGCCGACAATGTCGCAAAACAGCACGGCGACCGGGCGTTCCTCATTGCTCAGGCAGGTTTTGCCCAGGCGCACAGATTCGCGTGCCTGCTGTTCCACCAGCTGCGGCACGTAGTTGCGGGTGATATTGTGGATGCGCGCTTCGCTGAGGATGGAGCCTTCGGCGAGCAGGGTTCCGCCTTCGTCTTCGGATACGGCCTGCCACAGGGATTGAATGGTGCCGTCCGCGTGGCGAAAGCCGCTCACGTTGAACAGGATGGAGTTGCTGCCGGTGGCGTGCAGACGCACCCGATAATTTTTAAACACGCCATTGGCTTCGGCCAATGCCAGGCCCCAGGTGATGTCGTTATGGAAGCGCAAGGGAATCGCCTGCGCCAGGCTGCGTGCCGATGCTTGTTGCTGCCCCAGCCCCAGACGGGTGAGCAATGAGGGCGAGACGGAAACAATCTCGCCCACGGCGGTGAAGTGAACCAGGCCGTAATCGAGCTCGCCGAAAATCTGCGCGAGGCTCGCCTGTTGGGCCTCGCGATCCAGCAGGAAGGGCGCAGGTCTTCGTGGTTGGAGCTCAGCCTGCTGGATCAGGCTGATGCGGGAACCCTGGTCTGAATTTCCAGTTTCAAGCCGGAAATCCAGGGCGGCGATGAGTTTTTCAGTCTGGCATTCGACTCTATCCCATGGAAAAGGAACATCTACTTGCACCAGAGTGTTCGCAGCGGCAGCAGTCGCTTGCGGGAATGAGACCGATATCTGCCAGCCAGCCGTTTTGCAGGTGTGGGCGATGTTCTGGAATCCGTGCTCGCTCAGCTCGGCCCGGTAAAGTGTTTCCAGCTGTTCGCCCTGGTCTTCCAGTTGCAGGCCGAGATCTGTTTCCATGATGCGGCGGAATATCTGCAGGTGCATGGCCTTGACCGCACAGTCGAGCAGGTCGTGCAGAATAAGCTGGGTGGGTGCGGCCAGCCGGCCCAGATGATGGGCCTCCAGGGCAAGCAGCAAGTTCGCTTGCACCTCCTCCCAATGGCCGTGATCGAGGGTGCAGAGACAAACCGGGGCAAGTTCGCTGGACGCAGCGTTCATGGTTTGATCTCGCCGTGTCATATCAGAGGTTGGCACAGAGTTGATAAGTCTCATTGTCCATCAGACTTGCCATAAAATCTGGCTGCAAAAAGTGCTCGCTCAGGGCCTCATCCAAACCGCAAGCCATCAGCTTCGTCTTCCTCGATCCAGGCTCGGCATCGGTCTGGGCGCACTCGATCAGGCAGTTGGCGGCAGCCAGGCTGAGCATTACCGGGGAGTTCGCATACTCCGGGCGCGGGACAGCAAGATCGACTCCCATGTAATCTGCGAAGTGTTGTGGCAGCTTCCATTGTGTTACCGCCTCCCGTCCCACCTGGCAATGATCGCAGCCAAAGATTTGCCTTTCGGCTTCCACGCAGTCGTGTCCCTGGTCAAGAACCAGACTGAGCACAGAGAGATATTTAGCCCCGTCATGATTGAACAGCAGCACCTTACCGATGTCGTGCAGCAGTCCGGCGATAAAAGCCTCGTCCTGCATTTTTCCGTCGCCCACGGCCTGGCAGATGGCCTGGCTGGCAATGGAGGTGAGCAGGGAATGCTGCCAGATATGCACGCTGAATAGCTGTGACTGCGTCTTGGGAAACAGCGAGCGGCTGAAAGCCAGCATGGCCAGCGAACGTATCACATTGAAACCGAGTACGCTGATCGCAACAGGGATGCTGGAAATCTGTTTGCCGCGGTTGTACAGGGGGGAGTTCACCACCCGCAGAATCAGCGTGGCGACCCCCTGGTCCGAACTGATATAGCTATCCAGCTCGCTCAGGCAGGAATTGGATTCAATATTCAGACGGATGATCCCGGCAATGATGTCGGCCTGAACGGGGATATTCTTGTAATCGACTGCCTTGCAATCCATGGGGCTTTTCCGGACATATCATTGTCTGAGCAGTGGGTATTCTAACAGCATAAGTTTTATATAAGTGCCATGGCTTGGGCTGGGCCGCAAGTAATGTGTTGCTGCCGGACGGTGTGATAAAATGCGCGCTTTCTTGTTTACCCTGTTAACTTAAATTTACCCAGTTGGCTTAATTTACAGACCCCGGAAGGCTCGCCATGTTCTCTAGCAAAAACACCATCGCCCATACCGACCCAGAATTGTGGGCGGTCATTCAGGATGAAAATCGTCGCCAGGAAGATCACATCGAGCTGATCGCCTCCGAGAACTACACCAGCCCGGCGGTGATGGAAGCGCAGGGCAGCAAGCTCACCAACAAATATGCGGAAGGCTATCCGGGCAAGCGCTACTACGGCGGTTGCGAATATGTGGACAAGGCAGAACAGCTTGCCATTGACCGCGTCAAAGCCCTGTTCGGCGCGGAATATGCCAACGTGCAGCCGCACTCCGGTTCGCAGGCCAACCAGGCGGTGTATGTGTCGGTGTTGAAGCCGGGCGACACCATCCTCGGCATGTCGCTGGCGCATGGCGGCCACCTCACTCATGGTGCCTCGGTCAACATCAGCGGCAAGCTGTATAACGCCATCACCTACGGCCTGAACGCCAAGGAAGAGATTGACTACGACGCGGTACAGAAGCTGGCCACCGAGCACAAGCCCAAGATGATCGTGGCGGGTGCTTCCGCCTATGCGCTGACCATAGACTGGAAGCGCTTCCGCGCGATTGCGGACAGTGTGGGCGCCTATCTGTTTGTGGACATGGCGCACTATGCCGGCCTGATCGCCGCGGGCTACTACCCCAACCCGGTGGGCATCGCCGACTTCGTCACCAGCACCACCCATAAAACCCTGCGCGGTCCGCGCGGCGGCATTATCCTGGCCAAGGCCGAGCATGAAAAAGCGCTGAACTCGGCGATTTTCCCGGCACTGCAGGGTGGCCCCCTGATGCACGTCATCGCCGCCAAGGCCGTGGCTTTCCTGGAAGCTGGCAGCAAGGAATTCAAGGCCTACCAGCGGCAGGTGGTCGAGAATGCACGCGTGATGGCCAAAGTGTTGCAGGAACGCGGTGTGCGCATCGTGTCCGGCCGCACCGATTGCCATATGTTCCTGGTGGATCTGCAGCCCAAGAATCTGACCGGCAAGGATGCCGAGGCCGCACTGGGCCGCGCTCATATCACCGTGAACAAGAACGCCATCCCGAACGATCCGCAAAAGCCATTCGTCACCAGCGGCATTCGTATCGGCAGCGCGGCGATGACCACGCGCGGCTTTACCGAGCTGGAAGCCGAACAGCTGGCCAACCTGATCGCCGATGTACTGGATGCGCCGAACGACGACAATGTGATTGCGCGCGTGGTGGCCGACGTGAAAAAGCTGACCACAAAATTCCCGGTATATGGATAAGGCAGGATTGAGGATTGAGGAGTTAGGAGCTAGGCCAAAACCCCTGCATTTAGATTCAATCCTCAATCCTCGCTCCTCAATCCTATGAAATGCCCCTTCTGTAAGAATCCCGACACCCAGGTGGTCGATTCACGCGAGAGCGATGAAGGCGACAGCATCCGCCGCCGCCGCCGCTGCCTGAAGTGTGAAAAACGCTTCACCACCTATGAAACGGTGGAGTTGCGCATGCCCCAGGTGGTAAAACAGAACGGCATGCGCAGCGAGTTCGCTGCGGAAAAATTGCGCACCAGTTTTTCCCGTGCACTGCACAAGCGTCCGGTTTCGACCGAGCTGGTGGATGCGGCAATCGATAATGTCACGCAAAAAGTCTTTGCCTTGGGGGAACGTGAAATCGGTTCACGCCAGATCGGGGAAATGGTGATGAAGGAATTGCTCAAGCTGGACAAGGTGGCTTATATCCGCTTTGCCTCGGTGTACAAGAGCTTTCAGGATGTGGGCGATTTCGCCGATGCGGTGGATGCCGTGCGCCAATCCCCGGCAAAGTCCAAAGCTCCCGCGAAGCGTAAATAAATGCTGACTAAAGAAGACAGCCGGTGGATGGCCCTGGCCCTGCAGCTGGCAGAGCGCGGCCTGTATACCACCAGCCCCAACCCGCGCGTCGGCTGCGTGCTGGTCAAGGAGGGGAAGTTGCTGGGCGAGGGCTGGCATGAGCGTGCGGGCGCGCCGCACGCCGAGGTGCACGCCCTGCGTGGCGCGGGTGCAGCAGCCAGGGGGGCTGCGGCCTATGTCACGCTGGAGCCGTGCAGCCACCATGGCCGCACACCACCCTGTGCCGATGCGCTGATCGCCGCAGGTGTCGCCCGTGTCGTCATTGCCATGCAGGATCCCAATCCGCTGGTCGCAGGCCAGGGCATTGCCCGTCTGAGTGCTGCCGGTATCGAAGTGGAATTCGGGCTGCTGGAAGCGGCAGCGCGCGAATTGAATATCGGCTTTGTCTCGCGCATGACTCACGGCATGCCGTGGCTGCGCAGCAAGATTGCGATGAGCCTGGACGGGCATACCGCACTTGCCAATGGCGCAAGCCAGTGGATTACCGGTGCGGCGGCGCGACGCGACGGGCATTGCTGGCGCGCACGTTCCTGTGCCGTGCTGACCGGCATCGGCACGGTGCTGGCGGACGATGCACAGCTCACGGTGCGCGAAGTGGAAACCACGCGCCAGCCGCAGCGCGTGGTGCTGGACAGTGCGCTGCGCATGCCGCTCACTGCGCGTATTCTGGAGAAAGGCAATGTGTTGCTGTATACGGCAACACAGGACGCACAAAAGATTGCGGCACTGCAACAGGCCGGCGCGCAGGTCGTGGTGTTAACCAATGCACAAGGCCAGGTCGATCTGGCGGCTTGCCTGCGCGACCTGGCCGCGCGCGGCTGCAACGAGGTGCTGGTGGAAGCTGGCAGCACTCTGAACGGTGCGTTGCTGCAGGCGGGGCTGATCGACGAGCTGGTTGTTTATCTGGCACCGCAGCTGCTGGGCGACATGGCGCGCGGCATGGCGCAGCTGGGCGAACTGACAAAACTTGAGCAGCGCGTGGAGCTGGCTTGGCAGGATGTGCGCAACGTGGGCCGCGATTTGCGCATCGTAGCGCGAGTGCATAAAAATAAAATCGTTTGAACGAATATAACAAACTGGGGGAATTATGTTTACCGGAATCGTTGCCGATGTGGGCACCATTGTTGACAAGCAGGACAGGGAAGGCGGCATGCGTTTGCGCTTTGCCACCAACTCGCTCGGTATGGCCGATGTGCAGGTGGGCGACAGCATCGCGGCAAATGGCGTGTGCCTCACCGTGATCAAGATCGAGGGCAACAATTTTACCGTCGATGTATCGCGCGAAACGCTCAGCTGCACCGTAGGGCTGGAGCAGCAGGGCGCGCACGTCAATCTGGAAAAAGCGCTGCGTCTGGCGGACAGGCTGGGCGGGCATCTGGTGAGCGGCCATGTGGACGGCGTGGGCGAGGTGCTGGAATTCACCGATCTCGGCGAGAGCTGGAAGCTGACCGTGTGTGCGCCGCAGGCTTTGGCGAAGTACATCGCAGCGAAAGGTTCAATCACCATTAATGGCGTGAGCCTGACGGTGAACCAGGTTGAGGGTGCTGTGTTCAGCGTGAATCTGATCCCGCATACGCTGGAGGAAACCACCCTGAAGGAATTGCAGGCGGGTGCGAAAGTGAACCTGGAAATCGACCTGATCGCGCGTTACGTGGAGCGGATGATGACTGCGGGCAAAGAGGAGTAGCAGAAGTGGTAACATTGCAGCCCTGCAGTGGTTTGCAACGTTGAAATATAGAGGCTTTTGGAAAAATGACAGACATAGCACCGGTACAGGACATTATCGAGGAAATGCGCGCCGGCCGCATGGTGGTGCTGGTGGACGAAGAGGATCGCGAGAACGAAGGCGACCTGGTATTTGCTGCCGAATTTGCTACGCCTGAAAAAATCAATTTCATGGCCAAGCACGGCCGCGGCCTGATTTGCCTGACGCTGACCGAGGCGCACTGCAAACAGATCGACCTGCCGTTGATGGTGCGCGAAAACGGCTTGCAGCTGGCAACCAATTTCACCCTGTCGATTGAAGCCGCGACGGGAGTGACCACCGGCATTTCAGCGGCTGACCGCGCGCGCACCGTGCTGGTGGCGGCGGACAAGAATGCCAAGCCGGCCGATATTGTGCAGCCCGGGCACATCTTTCCCTTGCGCGCGAAAAGCGGCGGCGTGCTGGTGCGTGCAGGCCACACCGAGGCGGGCTGCGATCTGGCGCAACTGGCGGGGCTGACACCGGCGGCGGTGATCTGCGAAATTCTCAAGGAAGACGGCGAAATGGCGCGCCTGCCCGACCTGATCGAATATGCCAAAGTGCATAATCTCAAGATCGGCACCATCGCAGACCTGATCGAACACCGCAGCCACACAGAAAAACTGGTGGAGTGCGTGGCGCAGCGCAATGTGCAGACCGCGTATGGCGAGCTTGAGCTGCGCACCTATGTGGACAAGACCACGCAGCGTACCCACCTGGCGCTGGTCAAAGGCCGCATACAGCCCGGTGTCGAAACGCTGGTGCGCGTGCATGAACCGCTGTCCGTGCTGGACTTCCTGGAAGAAACCAGCTATCCGAATTCCACCAGCGTGCACGATGCGCTGCTCAAGATTAAACAGGCGCCGGCCGGTGTGCTGGTGCTGCTGCACCACAACGAAACCTCAGAGGACTTGCGCGCGCGCGCCTCGGCCAAACCGGAAACACACCATGCCGCGCGCTGGGATCCGCGCAGCTACGGCATCGGCGCGCAGATACTGCGCGACCTGAAAGTAGGCAAGATGCGCCTGATCGCCACCCCGAGAAAACTGCCCAGCATGGCGGGTTTCGGCCTGGAAGTGGTGGGCTACGTACAGGCCGAACAATAGAATATTAAGGAAGTTGAAAACATGAAAGAAATCGAAAAAAACCTGAATGGCAAAGGCCTGCGCATCGGCATCGTGCAAAGCCGTTTCAACACGGTGGTATGCGAAGGCCTGCTGGCTTCGTGCCGTGCAAAGCTGGCACAGCAAGGCGTGAGTGAAAATGATATTACCCTGGCAACCGTGCCGGGCGCGCTGGAAATTCCACTGGTGCTGCAGCAGATGGCAGCCAGCAAAAAATTCGATGCGCTGATTGCACTGGGTGCGGTGATACGCGGCGACACCTATCATTTTGAAGTGGTGTCGAATGAATCAGCGCGTTGCGTGGGGGATGTACAGCTGCATAGCGGCCTGCCCATTGCCAATGCCATCCTCACCACGGATACGGACGTACAGGCGGAAGAACGCATGGGTGTTAAAGGGGCGGAAGCGGCACTGGTTGCGATCGAGATGGTCAATCTGCTGAAAGCGCTGGCATGAAAGAGCAAATAGCCAAGTCGCCCGCCAAAAGCGCTCGCCACCGTGCGCGCGAACTGGCGTTGCAGGGCATCTACCAGTGGCGCATGACGGGTGGAGACAGGCTCGAAATCGATAAAGCCACCCGTGCAGAAAAAAGCCTGGGGAAATATGACGTGGAATTGTTCAGCCAGCTGTTGCGTGGTGTGGTCGATCATAACCAGAGTCTGGTTGCGGAGCTGACCCCGCATCTGGATCGCGATATTAACGAACTGAGCCCGATCGAGTTTTCCGTGCTGCTGCTGGGGGCATTTGAATTGTCGCGCCATCCGGAAGTGCCCTATCGCGTGGTCATCAATGAGGCGGTTGAACTTGCCAAGACTTTTGGCGGCACCGATGGCCACAAATTCGTCAACGGCGTGCTGGACAAGCTTGCCGCACAGGTGCGCGCGGTAGAAGTGAACGCGAAATAATTTCTTTTTTTTCCGCATGAGGTCATCTTGCCGGAATTCGATCTGATCCAGCGTTACTTTACCCGTTCCGCTCCCGGTGCAATATTGGGAGTGGGCGACGATGCCGCGCTGGTGCATATCTCAAACGGGATGGAGCTGGCCGTTTCCACCGACATGCTGGTGAGCGGCACCCACTTTTTCCCCGATGCCGATCCCTACATGCTGGGCCACAAGGCGCTGGCGGTGAATATTTCCGACATGGCGGCCATGGGGGCTGTGCCGCGCTGGGCGACGCTGGCATTGTCCTTGCCGCAGGAAGATGGGGCCTGGCTTGAGCGTTTCAGTGCAGGCTTCTTTGCGCTGGCGGACCAGCATCGCGTTGCGTTGATCGGTGGCGACACCACGCGCGGCCCGCTTAACCTGTGTGTCACCATTATGGGGGAGGTGCCGCCGGGCCAGGCGCTGCGGCGCGACGGCGCGCAGCCGGGCGACGAGGTGTGGGTATCGGGTAAGCTTGGCGATGCCGCTCTGGTTCTGGCCTACCTGCAAGGCCGGCTGGCGCTGGATGTGGGCACGCTTGCCGCCACTGCGGCAGCGCTGCACCAGCCTGTGCCGCGTGTGGCGCTGGGGCTCGCTTTGCGCGGCATAGCGCATAGCGCAATCGATGTGTCGGATGGCTTGCTGGGCGATCTCGGGCATATACTGGAGCGCTCGGGCGTGGCGGCAGAAATTCAGTTTGCTGCGCTGCCGGTGTCGCCCAGCCTGCAGCCCTACCTTGCGCAGGCGCTGGGCCGCCGCTGTGTGCTGGCGGGTGGCGACGATTACGAACTGTGCTTTACCGTGCCGGCGCAGCGCCATGCCGAGGTGGAACAAATTTCCGCGCAGCTGGATTTGCCGCTGACCTGCATCGGCAGGATTGCGGCGGGAAAAGGTTGTACGCTGCGCGCTGTTGACGGCAGCGTGATGAAGATAAAGGAAACGGGCTATGACCACTTTGCATGATCAATTGCGTTTCAAACCTGACTGGCGTTTTCTGCTCAGCCACCCGGCTCACCTGTTGGCATTCGGCTTCGGCAGCGGCCTGTCGCCGCGAGCACCGGGTACTGCAGGCACACTGGTCGCCTTTCCCATCTACTGGTATCTCGCACCGCGCCTGAGCGATGCGCTGTTTATCCTGCTGCTGATCTGGACATTTGCCATCGGTGTGTGGGTGTGCGAGAAAACCGGGCGCGAACTGGGCGTGGCAGATTACGGCGGCATCGTGTGGGATGAAATCGTGGCGTTTATGCTGGTGCTGTTTTTCACACCGGAAGGCCTGGCCTGGCAGTTCCTGGCGTTCACCCTGTTCCGCTTCTTTGACATCGTTAAGCCGCAGCCCATACGCCATTTCGACAAGACCTGGCATGGCGGGCTGGGCGTGATGTTCGACGATATTCTTGCGGCGGGATATGCGCTGCTGTGTCTGGCCCTGGTGAAGAGTGTTTTGTAAGCTGTGACGATTCATCGTGCGGGTTGAAAGGAGAATGCAATGCGCCTGCTTGTGTTGTTGCTAGCCAGTGTTGTCTTTAATTTTTCCGCTGCCGAAGAATTCAATGCCAAGGTGATCGCGGTGATGGATGGCGATACCATCATGGTGCTGAGGGAGGGTAAACGCGTCAAGGTGCGCCTGGCCAATATCGATGCGCCGGAAAAGGCGCAGGAGTTCGGCATGGAGTCGCGCCAGGCGCTGCTGGGCATGGTGCAGAAAAGGCAGGTGCACGTAAACAGCCAGGCTATGGACCAATACGGGCGCATGGTCGCAGAAATCAGCGTGGACGGCCGCAGCGTGAATGCAGAGCAGGTGCGGCGCGGCATGGCGTGGGAATACTCGCACTATCACAGCAACAAGGCTTATCTGGCCCTGCAAAGCGAGGCGCAGCAGGCGCACCGTGGCCTGTGGGCACAGCCTGGCAGCCCGATGCCGCCAGAGCAGTGGCGCAAGACGCATCCGTCAGTTGATCCCTCTCCGCATACAAAATCCCCCGCAGTAGCGTCCTCGGTTGCGCGCGATCCTGCCTGCGGCAACAAGCACCGCTGCGCGCAGATGCGTTCCTGCGATGAAGCCTATTTTTATTTGCAACAGTGCGGGGTCAAATCTCTGGATGGAAACGGGGATGGGGTGCCGTGCGAGGATCTGTGTGCGTCCGCAAAGCGGCCTCTGCGCTAGCGAATCAAGCATGGCCTCGCGCTGTTGCAACGTGGCGCATTTCAATAGGTGCTGGCAGGAAGGCTGGAATGAATTTATAAAATGGGATGTTGCATTTATCAATTCTCACAACTGGAGGCGGCGATTTCTGACAGTTTTTTAATCGCATCATCGCGCGTGTCATCGTCCAGATAAACTCTTTCGCCATTTGCATTCGTCTTGAAAATGCGCACTTGCTGCTGCAAGATAGCCAACCTTCTTCTTGCTTCGGTGCACCTGTATTTTCTCGCCGCTGCTTCAGATACATTCCCCTGTGCTGCACTATTGGAATTGCGCCGCTTTTCTGAGGACTTCAGTTCTTGCATGATCTTGTCGGATTGATTGTTATTCACGCCGTTGTCGATAGACGTGCTGGGGGATGCTTTGATCTCCAGCCCTTGCTGCTCGGGTGGAACCTTCTCCGAATATTGCGTTTCCCCGTTCTTGTCTACCCACTTGAAAACTTTAGCGCCAACAGTATCTGCTGCTAGCAGCAGAAATGTAAAGACTAATGCCATTTTGAACATCAGCGACCTCGCTTCTCGGCTTTGATTAACGGCATGCCCCTATTCAAATAGCAGAGCTGGGCAATTAATATTGTTTTGAAAGACTCATCTGTCCATTTTTTTGTTCAACATTGAATCTTTTCAGCACGTTCATGCCGAGCAAGGGCTGGCTGAGATTGGGTGCCACCAATGCTTCCACATTGCGGAGGGTGAAATGGCCGAAGCTTAGTTTTTGAATAGTGACATAGCAAGCATTCGATACGCCGTTTCCTGTTTGTATCGCAGCCAGTCGTTGGCAGCGAAGACCTGTTGAAGTTGCAAAACTTAGCGGTATGCTGACGAGGGAAGCACCCGTGTCAATTACGAAGTTCAGAAAGTGATCGTTGATGGCGCCATCAACGAAATAGTGTCCGTTGCGTCCCGGGCCGATAATAAATGCGTTTTTGCCGGAAGGGTCGGCGCTATCTGTTTCGACATCCGAGTCGCTGTGCGCTTGCCAGGAAGAAACGGGCTGAGTCTCGTCAGCACAGGGCTTTTCCTGGTAAAGGAATGCGCCTGCCGGGTTTTTACATTTGTAGACCGATGCTGCCGATGCAGGCAGTACAAACAACAATGAGATAATTGCGGCCCAGATGTGCATAGCTTTCCCTTATTCCATAAATTCCTGACAGGCTTGCGATCCGGCATTGTGGCAAGCATTAATGAACGAGCCGTATCATCATGTACCCGGGCATCATCCATCAATTCTGCGAGGAATTCAATCCAGGGGGCTAAAATTCCAGCTTGCGGCAACCCTGTGCGTCGCACAGCAGGGCGTTGCCGGTGGCGTGCCAGTCACCCAGCACCCAGCGTTCACAGCTGTTGCCGTCCACGCTGTGCCGATGCAGGGCGAGGCGGTGCGTGTGGCCGTGGATCAAGCGCGGGTAGCGGTGCTGGCGCAGCAACTGCGCCACCGCTTCAGGGTTGACGTCCATGATGTCCATGCTCTTGATCTGTTTCTCAGTCTCGCTCATTTTGCGCAATTGTTCGATCTGCGCGCGGCGTTGTGCCAGGGGCTGAACGAGGAAGGCCTCGCGCCATGCCGGGTTGCGCACCTGCCGGCGAAAGGCCTGGTACTGGGCATCATCGGTGCACAGGATGTCGCCGTGGGTGAGCAGGGTGGGTTTGCCATAAAGATCAAGCAGGGTGGGGTCGGGCAGCAGGGCGGCGTGGCATGCCTGCGCCAGCTGCTTATCCATCAGGAAGTCGCGGTTGCCATGCATGATGAAAATGCGTGTGCCTTGCGTCCCCAGCGCATGCAGTGCCGCCGTGATGTCGCGGTGCAAGGGAGTGCCGAGATCGTCGTCGCCGGCCCAGTATTCAAACAGGTCGCCGAGTATGTACAGGGCATCTGCCCGGGGTGCCGTGTCGTGCAGGAAATTCAGGAACAGCTGCGTGGTGTGCGCTTGCTCTGCGCACAGATGCAGGTCGGAGATAAACAGGGAGTGAGGCATAGCAGGATTCAGGATTGAGGATCCAGGATTGAGCGGTGCAGCGGTTTTACTGCATCCTCAGACCTGGATCCTCAATCCTGCCTTACTAAATGACTTCTGCCTTGGTGATGATGACGTCCTCTTTCGGCACGTCTGCGTGGCCGCCGCTATTGCCGGTCTTGACCTTGCCGATAGCATCCACCACCTCCATGCCTTCAACCACCTTGCCGAACACGCAGTAGCCGTAGCCCTGCGAATTGGGGGCGGTGTAGTTGAGGAAGCCGTTGTTCTTGGTGTTGATAAAGAATTGCGCGGTAGCGGATTGAGGGTCGCTGGTGCGTGCCATGGCAATCGTGTACTTGTCGTTGGTCAGGCCATTCGCCGCTTCGTTCTTGATCGGCGCATTGACCGGCTTTTGCTTCATGCCTGGCTCGAAGCCGCCGCCCTGGATCATGAAGCTGTCGATCACGCGATGAAAGATGGTGTTGTTGAAGTGGCCGCTATTCACGTAGTCGATAAAATTCTGGACAGTGATCGGGGCTTTTTCGGCATCCAGTTGCAGGGTGATGACGCCGTGATTGGTGTGCAGCTTAACCATGGTTGATTTTCCTTGAGATGTAGTCGGTTGAGAAATTGGTGAAGGTGGGGGAGTGCATCCTGTCAGCAGCCCCAGGCTGAGCAGGAACAAAGCGAAAAAATATTTCATTATACCGATCCCTCATAAACGATTTGCCACTTGTTGTCGCGCTTCATCCAGTACTGGCGCTTCTTCATGCGATTCACCAGATTGTTGCTGGCGTAATCCTGCTCGAAATCCACCACCACCAGATTGGGCTGGCTGGGGTAGGGGAAGGCGCTGATATTGGATAGGCCGACCTTGATCCAGGACTTGCCTGAGTTTACCTGGCGCTTCTGCTGTGACCAGGCTTCGCGATTTGCCCCGCCGGAGGTGAAGTCAGTGGCGTAGTGGTCAAGGTAGGCATCCGTATTCAGGCTGGACCAGTCGCTGCGCCATTGCTCAACGGCCTGCAGCAGAGCGGTGCGGTCTGCGCGGTCGGCGTCATCGCTCCACTCCATATGGCTGGTGATGATGACCGGGGTGAGCCCGACTTGCAGGGATTGCTCCAGATGCGTGAGGTCGGTGTTGGACAGCACCACACAGCCGTTGCTGGCCAGCGGCGGGCGGCTGTAGGTATCGCTGGGTGTGCCGTGCAGCCAGATGCCGTGGCCGTCGCGGCCCTGTTTTTTGTCCCATTCATTCGGGTAGCTCAGCGGAAAGGCGCCGCTGCCGTAAAAATCGGTAAGCTGGCTTTTGTTGAGGTGAGAGTTGATGAAGTACACGCCCAGCGGCGTTTTCTGGTCGCCCTCGGATACCTTGTCTGCGCCCTTCTTGCCCACGCTGATGTAGAAGTCTTCCACATAGCGTGCCTCGCCATTCACGTTCTTGTACAGATACAGCGTGGATTTGCTGGTGTCGACCACGATGGCGTAATTTTGCTGGGGATTGAGCTGCCACAGGTATTTTGAACTCTGCGTGAGCGGCTGTTGCTGCTGCACGCGCAGCAGGCGCGCACGCGCCTCGTCACGCAGGTCTTCCAGGCGCTCGCGCGGGGCGTCCGGGGCGTTGCCGAAGTCGCTGAGCGGTTGGGAGCGGGCCAGCAGCAGATCGCCCTTGACCAGTTGTGCCAGCTTGAAATTGGGATGGAGCTTCAGCAGCGAATCGACATCGCTGAGCGCGACATCGAGGTGATTGTTGCGCACCGCCTGCAGACTTTTTGCCAGCAGTGCTTCCATGTCGCGCGAGTCGAGTTCGCCAGCCTGTGCCGTAACTAGGCCGAGGGTTAACAACAGCGGGGTAAAGGGGGCGTAACGCATGGGTTATTTACCTGCACGCTCTTCCAGGATTTGCCATTTGGAGCTTAATTTAACCATTTCCAGCGTCTTAAGGGTAGAGGTTTTCAGCGTGCCGGAACGGTAGGTTTGCCTGAAGCTGATAAAGGCATGGCTGTTGT
The DNA here is from genome assembly GCA_025408405.1 of Nitrosomonadales bacterium. Lineage (GTDB taxonomy): Bacteria > Pseudomonadota > Gammaproteobacteria > Burkholderiales > Gallionellaceae > 39-52-133. The sequence goes on from JANYJE010000080.1 coordinate 26,081, forward strand.
CAAGCAGCCTAACTTTGGCATCGCTGATGCTGACCTGGATGGATTTGGGTTTTGCGATGCGCTCATGGCGCTGCTTTTCCCAGGCACTGCGGCTTTCACTGTTGGGAACCTTGAAGTCGTTGGCGTAGAACGCAAGGTATTTCGCCACATCGTTGGCAGACCAGGCGGCAGCCCAGTCCTGTGCGGCCTTGAGCACTTCCTCGCTGCCGGAAGCGGCGGGTTTGCCCGTACTGGTAGCGGGTGTTGCGGCAGGCAAGGCCACCGCCGACACGGTAGCAACTGGCTGAACCGGCAGGGACGCAGTTGCGACAGCTGGCGTGCTGGCTGCAGTCACGGCGGAGGCTGCAGTCTGGGCAACTGCAGTCTGGGCAACTGCTGTGCTGGCGATTTTGCCCTTGCCGGCACCGCTGAACAGATCCTTGATCAGGGCCAGTTTGGTCTGGGTGGCGGTATTGCTGCGATCCAGTTGCAGGGCGCGGTCATAAGCCTGGCTGGCCATTTTGGCGTAAATGTCGCCGAGGTTTTCGTGCGCGGTGGCGTAGCTGGGATGGGTGCGTATGGCCATTTCCAGTGCAACCTTGGCTTTTTCGTATTGCCCTTGCCCGGCGTACAGTACGGCCAGGTTGTTGTAGGGCTCAGGCAGTTCCGGGTAGTCTTCGGTGAGTGCGGTGAATATGCTGACGGCTTCTTCCGTATTGCCTTGCTCTGCCTTGATCAAGCCCTTCAGGAAGCGCGCAGGCGCGTCCTTGGGTTTGTGGGCCAGGAAGGCGTCCACTTTTTCCAGCGCCTGGGCATGCTGGCCCTGCTTGAACAGCTTGTTGGCATCCTGCACTTCATCGGCGTAGGCAGAGGCACAGCTGAAACCCAGCAACAGCGCGCACAGCGCAGCACGTTGGCCAAATCGATTGAGCATATTCATTGAGCGATAAATTCCAAAAATTATAGTTATGACGGGCGCAAACCCTCAAAAGGAACAGGATTCTACCAAATATGGCTGCTGCTTTCACGGGTAATCAAGCCTTTGTGAGGTGCTGACTGCCTAGGCGCAGCGGTTTTCGGGTAAAATTCCAGCCTTTCCGGCCACTTTAAAAATCCGACAATGAGCAGTAACGTACCCGCGCCCGTCTCCCACTTTATCCGCAACCTGATCGAATCCGACCTGGCGAGCGGCAAGCACAAGAGCATCGTAACCCGCTTCCCGCCTGAGCCTAACGGCTATCTGCATGTCGGCCACGCCAAATCGATCTGCCTCAACTTCGGTCTGGCCCGTGATTTTCAGGGCAAGTGCAATCTGCGTTTTGACGATACCAACCCGGAAAAGGAAAGCGAAGAATACGCGCGCTCGATTCAGGATGACGTGCAATGGCTGGGCTTCCAGTGGAATGGCGAAGTGCGCTGGGCGTCCGATTACTTCGAGCAGCTGTACCAGTATGCGGTCGAGCTGATCAAGCAGGGCAAGGCTTATGTCGAGGACCTGAGCGCGGAAGAAATGCGCGAATACCGCGGCACCCTGACCCAGCCCGGAAAAAACAGCCCGTATCGCGAGCGCCCGGTGGCAGAAAATCTGGACCTGTTTGCACGCATGCGTGCGGGAGAGTTTGCCGATGGCGCCAGGGTTCTGCGCGCCAAGATCGACATGGCTTCCGGCAACATCAACATGCGCGACCCGGCGATCTACCGCATCCGCCGCGCGCACCATATCCGCACCGGCGATGCGTGGTGCATCTACCCGATGTACGACTACACCCACTGCATTTCGGATGCGCTGGAAGGCATCACCCATTCATTGTGCACGCTGGAATTCGCCGACCACCGCCCGCTCTACGACTGGGTGCTGGACCAGCTGCCCGTGCCCTGTCACCCGCAGCAGACCGAGTTTTCGCGACTCGAATTGCACTACACCATCACCAGCAAGCGTAAGCTCTTGCAACTGGTGAACGAGAAACACGTGAGCGGCTGGGATGACCCGCGCATGCCCACCATCATCGGCATGCGCCGGCGCGGTTATACGCCGGAAGGGATACGCGAATTTGCCAGCCGCATCGGCATTTCCAAAAGCGAGAACACGGTCGACATGGCGGTGATGGAAGGGGCCATGCGCGAAGACCTGGAGACGCGCGCAGCGCGCGTGATGGCGGTGATCAACCCGCTCAAGGTGAGCATCACCAATTTCAACGGCGCGCAGTCGCGCGAGGCGGGCTTTCATCCCAACCATCCGGAGTTCGGCAGCCGTGTGGTGCCGTTCTCCAAAGAGTTATACATTGAGGCGGACGACTTTGCCGAAGTGCCGCCGCCAGGTTGGCAACGGCTCACTCTCGGTGCTGAGGTGCGGCTGCGCTACAGCTACGTGATGCGCTGCGACGAAGTGGTGAAGGATGCCGCAGGCAGGGTGGTCGAGCTGCGCTGCAGCATTGACCACAATACGCTGGGCAAAAATCCGGAAGGGCGCAAGGTGAAAGGCGTGATCCACTTCCTGTCGCGCGAGCACGCGCTGCCTGCCGAGATACGTTTGTACGACAGGTTGTTCAGCGTGCCTGAACCCGATGCGGACAAGAACGTGGATTTTTGCACTCATCTCAATCCTGCTTCGCTGACTGTGGTGCAGGGTTGGGTCGAGCACGCGGTGCGCGAGGCGGCGCCCGAGACGCGCTACCAGTTCGAACGCCTGGGTTACTTTTGCGCCGACAGGCACGACCATCAGCCGGGCAAGAAGCTGGTATTCAACCGTACCGTGACGCTCAAGGACGCCTGGGCAAAGGAGCAGGGCTAATAAAATCTAGCGGAATATTATGGTGATCGTTTGTATTTGATTTACCATTCTTCAAACATGGCATGCTGTCAACGGTGATTTGACGTGTGTAAATGACTGCATTACAGTATCGCGCATGATTAAATCGTTTGTTCACAAAGGACTGCAGGAGCTGCACGAAACAGGCAAAAGCGCCAAGGTGCGGTCTGATTTATCGGCTCGACTTTTGCGCCGCCTGGATGCGATTGCTGCTGCAAAGACGCCTGAGGCGTTAAATGTCCCCGGATTCGATTTTCACGCGCTACGTGGAAAACCAAAGCGTTATAGCGTGCATGTAAACGGTCCATATTGCATAACTTTCGAATGGGAAGGTGAGGATGCGGCACGGGTCAATTTGGAGAATTATCACTAGGAGTTCTTATGAAGAAAAAAATCGCTCAAACTCGCCAGCCCACTCATCCCGGTGCCATTTTGCGAGAGGATGTTTTGCCGGCATTAGGTATGTCTGTCAGCGCTTTTGCGCGGAATATGGGAGTGTCGCGCCAGATGGTTCATGGCATTTTGGCCGAGCGTACAGGGGTTACGCCAGAGACTGCATTGCGGCTTGGTGCATTGTTGGGTAATGGAGCGCAGCTATGGATCGATATGCAGTCTCGCTACGACTTGTGGATGGCTCAAGCAAAGCTGAGTGAGGTTTTGGCATCAATACATCCAGTAAAAGTACACGAGCATATTGCAGCTTGACGGGCAGCTTCGTCGCTTCTGAGTGACTTCTTTCTGGAAATCGTAATGCCTACTGTGGGCACGATGCAGCCCATTAAGTCTGATATTGTTTGTCAGAGGAAATCTGGATTACGACACATCAATTTCCGTACAATTTCTGGCGCGAGATTTAACTGGAGGAACAGGCTATGTACAAGCGTATTGCGGTTGCGGTGGATGGCAGTAAAACTTCCGATGCGGCATTGGCCGAAGCCATCAAGCTGGCTCAAGAGATGGGCTCTGCAATAATGCTGCTGCATGTGTGCGAGGAAATGCCGGTCATTCTCGAACCGGACGGCATGAGCGTGCTGGTTACGCAGGATCTGATGCAGGCGATCGCCAAGGCGGGTAGTGCGCTGCTGCAAAAAAGCGCTGCTACTGTGCGTGATGCGGGACTCGCTGCGGAAACCAAACTGATTGAAACCTTTGGTGGGCGCATGGGCAGCGAGATATCGCAGGCGGCGCAGCGCTGGGGTGCAGACCTGCTGGTGGTGGGGACGCACGGGCGCCGGGGCATAGCGCACCTGTTGATGGGCAGCGTGGCAGAAGACGTCATCCGTACTGCGAGCATGCCGGTATTGCTCATCAGGGGAAATTAATATGAATCTCGCCAGGCGAGACCTAGTAGTTTCATCAGGGAACGGTCATGGCGGTTAGAACGAAAATGCCCATTGTTATAACGCTGAAAATTCGGCTGTGAACGGAGATGCAATGATTACTGACGAAGAAAAAATGCAATCGCTGCAGAAGCTGACGATGGTCGTCTATGCCCTGTATGCGTTTTCCTATTTCGCGGGTATCACCGCGATTATCGGCATCGTCATCAACTATATAAAAAAGGAAGAGGTTGCCGGAACCTGGCTGGAAAGCCATTTTCGCTGGCAGATACGCACCTTCTGGTTCGGGCTGCTGTGGGCGGTGATCGGTATTGCGACGCTGGTCATCCTGATCGGCATCCCCATCCTGTTTGCCAACTGTATCTGGATAATTTATCGCGTTGTTAAAGGCTGGCTTTACTTCAACGACAACAAGCCTGTCCCCATCTGATTTTTATGCTGAAAATTCACAACACCCTTTCCCGCGACAAGCAGGATTTCATCCCGATTGAACCGAACAAGGTACGCATGTATGTGTGCGGCATGACGGTTTACGACTACTGCCACGCCGGCCATGCGCGCGTGATGGTGGTGTTCGACATGGTGTACCGCTGGCTGAAAGCCTCCGGCTATGACGTGACCTATGTGCGCAACATCACCGACATCGACGACAAGATCATCAAGCGCGCGGCGGAAAATAACGAGTCCATCCATGCGCTCACGCAACGCTTTATCGATGCGATGCACGAAGACGAGCGCGCGCTGGGCGTGCTGGCGCCAGACCATGAACCGCGCGCCACGCAGTTTGTGCCGCAGATGCTGGAGATGATCGCGCAGCTGGAACAGAACGGCATGGCCTATCGTGCGGCCGACGGTGATGTGAACTATGCGGTGCGCAAATTCCCGGGTTACGGCAAATTGTCTGGCAAATCGCTGGAAGACCTGCGCGCCGGAGAGCGCGTGGACGTGGCCGATAGCAAGCACGACCCGCTGGATTTTGTGCTGTGGAAACACGCCAAGGAGTCGGAGCCGGCCGAGGTGAAATGGGAGTCTTCTTGGGGCCCGGGGCGCCCCGGCTGGCATATCGAATGCTCCGCCATGGCCTCTGAAATTCTTGGCCGTCATTTCGATATTCACGGCGGCGGTGCCGATTTGCAGTTCCCTCATCACGAGAACGAGATTGCGCAGAGCGAGGGTGCTCACCAATGCCAGTTCGTGAACTACTGGATGCACAACGGCTTCGTGCGCGTGGACAATGAAAAGATGTCCAAGTCGCTGGGCAACTTTTTCACCATCCGCGAAGTGCTGAAAAAGTTTGATGCGGAAGTGATGCGTTTCTTCATCCTGCGTGCCCACTACCGCAGCCCGCTGAATTATTCCGACATGCACATCGACGATGCCAAGAGCGCGCTGACGCGGCTTTATACGGCGCTAAAAGATGTTCCTCCATCCCTGCCTATTGACGCTATCCAAATTGATTGGGATGTCCCAGCCGCAAAAGCATTTAAGGTCGCGATGGACGATGACTTCAATACGCCCGAGGCGATGGCAGTACTGCAAGGGTTGGCAAAAGAAATCAATATCTCGAAGTCTAGAGATGTTGCCAACCTTTTGTTGGCACTGGGAGGGGTATTGGGGTTGCTGCAACAGCCCCCTATTCGTTTCTTGCAAGGCGGCGAAAGGATTGTTGCTACTTTGCATTTGACAGCGCCAGCACCTACTCTCGAAGCGAGAGGTGAGGCACTTGATATTGATGCTTTGATTGAAGCCCGTGCTGCCGCCAAGCAAGCCAAGAACTTCGCCGAGGCCGACCGCATCCGCAAGGAATTGCTGGCTGCAGGTATCGTGCTGGAAGACAGCGCGGCCGGCACCACCTGGCGCCGCGCCTGAGAAACGAATCGCCCGATAAATCGGGCTCCTACAGGGGGTGTGTAGGAGCGCAATTTATTGCGCGATAAACGTAGATGGAGGAGCAATTCATTGCAACAAAGTCAGGCAATCTGCTATCGAGCAAGCTCGATGCAGAATTGACACCGCGATGGGTTTCGCAATCGCCCGATAAATCGGGCTCCTACAGGGGGTGTGTAGGAGCGCAATTTATTGCGCGATAAACGCAGATGGAGGAGTTGCATCATGGAAAAAACGCCTCATGCAAAAAATCTCCGCAAAGGCCGCGTTTCCCTGCCGCACCAAATCTATCTGGTGACAGCCGTCACAGCAGCCCGTGAACCCGTGTTCTCTTCATTTTCTGCCGCGCGTCTGGCGGTGCGGTGCTTTCACGACAAGGACGTAGCGCGCCAAGCGCAAACCTGGGCGTTTGTCGTCATGCCCGATCATATTCATTGGCTGCTCCAGATCGAGGAGGCGGGTGACCTGTCCGTTGCAGCCCGTTTGTACAAAACCAAGGTATCCATGCACTTGGGGCAAAGTGTGTGGCAGCGTGGATTTCATGACCACGCCTTGCGCGACGATGAGGATATCCGCAGCATTGCGCGTTACATCGTAGCCAACCCTTTACGAGCCGGACTGGTTAAAAGCGTTGGCGATTATCCGCATTGGGATGCGCTATGGCTGTTGTAGGAGCGCAATTTATTGCGACAAAGTCAGGCAATCTGCTATCGAGCAAGCTCGATGCAGAATTGACACCGCGATGATTTTTCGAATCGCCCGATTAATCGGGCTCCTACCTGTAGGAGCCCAGCTTGCTGCGCGAATTAGGATGGATAAGGTTGTCGTAGGAGCGTAATTAATTGCGACAAAGTTGTAGGAGCGCAGCTATGCTGCGCGATGGATGCTTAGAATTTCCCTTTCAGCAGCGACAAGCCTTCTGACAGCAGATCACCATGCGGCACGCTGCCATTCGGGGTGAGGTGGTCGATGATCTGTGGCAACAGGGTGGACAAGCCTTGAGCAGCATCTGTGGTGGAGATGCCCAGCTTCTGCGCCGCCGCCTCTATATGTTCATTGCCCAGCACCTGCTGAATTTGTTCCGCAGAAACAGGCAGGTTGTGGCCGGTGCCGATCCATGAGGCGGCGGCGTCACCCAGCCCCTTGTTCTGGAACAGCGTCACCAATCCCTGTATGCCGCCAATTTGCGGGCTGTTGATGATGCCCATCACCGCATCCAGCATGTCGCCGTGCCCACCCTGTGTGCCGGCATTGGCAAGCGCGCCGCTGACCTGCCCGACGATAGAGTCAAATAATCCCATGAAAATTTCCCTGATAAATTAAACGAAGGCGCGATTGTAAAGAACGCCAGGGAAATTGACGAGCAGGATGTGTTGCGCAATGCGTTCGTGAACCACCAGATGAAACAGGGCGAGCGTAGGAGCGCAATTTATTGCAACAAAGTCAGGCAATCTGCTATCGAACAAGCTCGATGCAGAATTGGCACCGCGATGATTTTCAGGGGCGTCCGATACCTGCAGGGCACAAGAACCTCTTCGAGGTGAATCAGGCTCCTACCTGTAGGAGCGCAGCTTGCTGCGCGATGGTCGGCTATCGCCGGATGAATCCGGCTCCTACGGCAGCTTGCCTGCCGCGACCATGCGGTTGAACAGGATGTTAGGGGATATCCAAACGACGAGGTCATCGAACGCTGCATCGGTGTTATCTACTGGTGCGGCTGAATCCCGGCTCATGTACGCTCGCCCAAAAGAAGCGCCACCTACATTTCCGATGATATTGCCGCTTTGATCGTCGACATTATTGTGGCCTGCAGTCGATGTGGTGGCGATGACGAGTCCAATATCCGTGGTGGCAAAAATGCCGTTAGGACCAGCGGACAGCACGATGGCTGGGATGTCGTCCGCTTTACTGAGATTTATTATCGAGCCTGTGTTGGGATCTCGGGTTTTGATGGTGATATCCCGAGCCGAGTTGAAATTGAACGGTGCAGTCGAGTTGGTGAAAGGAGTGGATGCACTATAGATAAATATCCGATTCCAACTATCGGTCTTGGAAACACCAAGTTCAGTCCATGGTAGTAGCCCCCAACGTGTGGTGCATGTTCCTGTTGCGATGATGCGGTTTTCGGTACCATCTGCGGCAGACTTGGCAGGGCAGGGCAGCCGGCCATTTGCAATGGCATAACCAATTAACGCTTGCTGTATTTCATCCAGTTGCTTGCGTGTCTCATTCACGCGCCGTTGCTCGACTTGGCTTGAAATGGTTGGCAATAAGCCTCCCAGCAGCAATGCCACTATAAACAGCACAATGGCCATTTCGATGAGAGTAAAGCCCGTAATGCGGCGAAGGGTCACAGGGATATATTTCATGGAAAGCACTTTAGCAGGTCTGCGCTTGGATTATTAGCCTTGAATATTGACGCCCCGGAGAAGTTGCTGGCGGTGGCGGTTGGCACAGCAAAGGAAGTCAAGTTTGGAGCTTCAAGATAGTTGGCCGGATTGGATTTGTCGGTAGCGAACAGCCGAACCTGGGCAGCAGTTTTCTGCCCACCGAAAATGAGTACGCGGTTGCAGAGAGCTGTTGCGGCCCCATCAATGGTGACAGAAGATGGAACGGGCAGTCGGGTGAGCAGCAGCATTTCCAGCCAGTTTGCACAGAATGCCTGGTTGGCAGGAGCGAGGCTGTTGCAAGAGACACTGCCGGTGCCCTTGGTACCAGAGATCGGTACGCTCTGGAAATAAGGGTCGTTCATCAACCCCGATATCTGGGTAGAAAAATCAATGCGCTGGATGATGGGGCGGAAGATGTCATCAGTGGTAATGAACAGGAAGCGATCATTGTAGTGGTAGTTGTTCGTCATGACGAACTGCTTGTTGCTCGTATTATTTGCGATGCGGCTATTTGTGCTGCCGGAGAAATAATTGACTACCCCGGCAATAGCGTCAGAATTGTTGTAGGAGTCGAGGTAATTACGCGCATCGTAGTTCCCGCCGCATTGGGTATAAACCGGATCAGATAGCACGCGACTTTGTCCGTCGAGAGATGTGCCTGGAGCCACAAGCAAGACGGCAAGGTTGCTGGCAATAATATTGCCGTTGTTGTCAAGCACATCAATCTGGCCAGGAGTGTCCCAATTTATTGCGGAGGAGGAATTGGTGTTCTTGAACCAGCCGGAGAGTGCATACCACAGGCATTCTCCGTACCCGTCACGCAAAGGGGGGATGCCAAGTGTTTTCCAGGGGAGTTTGCCGATTAGGGAATAGCCTTGGGTGTTGCCGGTAAAGTTTGGCGGAGAGGAGCCTTCTGAGGGTACGGTAAGCCCAGGGTCGCTGTATCCAAGATCGGGTAGCTGCAGGTTTCCCGCAGAAGTAATGGATTGCGACACGGCATAACCTATCAATGCCTCCTTGGCCTTTGCCAGCGCATCGGCGGTAACCTTGTCGCGGTCGAGTTGCAGCGCCGAGCTGTTGAGCGCGTTAACAAAAATCGTTACCGCTCCGATGATCATGATGACCAGCATGATCATCAGCGCCGCGCCGCGCTGGCGGTGCAGTGGATGCAGTGCAGTGGAGGGGCGGCGGGTACGCATGATGGATGCGATTACTTGGCGGCGTTATCCGGCGGCGCGGAGGGTGCATCGAGCAGCAATTTCTGGCCGACTTTCAGCTGGACAGATTTGTGTTTGCCCGGAACCTGTACCGGGGTGGCGGCAGGAGTCTGCTCGTTGCTGTTGCCCGCTGCCTGCGGCACGCCGTTGATCCATACCGTGCGTTTGCCGCCGTGTTTCTGCACGATGCCGTTGACGACCAGCACCGCTGCAGAGGCGTCACTCGCCGCTCCTCCGCGCAGTTGCCCGTTCTCCAGCAGCTGGCGCTGTTCGGGTGTGAAAAACAGGCGCCCCAGTTCCTTGGCCTGCGCACAGGGCACCAGGCAGAGGCAAAGCAGGAGCAAAGGATAGGGCTTCATCTTGCGTTCCTGTTCCTGAGGGTTAGCCAGCCACCCGAACATTCTGCCTTGAGTTGGGCCGCTGATCCGGCGCCTGGCGTTGCGCGCTCGAGTGAGCAGTTGCCGAGTATGAACCAGCCTTTCATATCGCTGCGCAGGCTGTCAAAAAAATTGATTAATTGCACCTCGTGCAGAAGTTCCATTTGCAGTGTCATGTTGCTCTGCTTGAGCTCGAAGTTGCCGCTGTCGAGTGCCGGAACAGGTGAGTAGGGCAGCTGCGGCGCGATGGTGTATTTGAAGTCGAGCACGCGGTTCTGCTTGCGCAGCGCTTCCAGGCCTTCGATCAGGTCGAGACGGTGCTCTTCACCGATGACCTTGTGGTTGACCCAGGCTTCATACTCGGCGGCATAGGTGGACAGGTTGTCCCTGTCGTCGCGCGCGGCATTGAGTTTGTTGTGCGCATCGGTGAGCTGGCGCTGTGCATTTTGCATGGCCCGCTGTGCCGTGTCGGCCGTGATTCGGCTGAGGTAAACCCCGCTTCCCCCCACTGCCAGCACGATCAGGAAAGTCAGCAGGCTCCAGCGCAGATGGCGCAGGTCAGATGATGAGAAGGTCATTCTTTATGCCTCCACACAAGTTGTAGTGAAAACTCTGCCGGCTTGTCGTGGCGCTCGCTGACGTCGGCGCTGATACTGCCCTTGGAGCTGACATCCAGTGGCATCTTGGTGGCGCTGACCGTGTAGCCGCTCTGCGTGAGCGCCTGCTGGAAGCGCTCCAGATATTCAAGTTGGCTGCGATAGTCATTGCCGAAATCAGCCAGCTCGCCATTGTATGAAATGATTTGCGCAGGCAAATTTGCCGCGCCGTTGCCGGCAGAATCCGTACCCATTTTCCAGGAGAGCTGGCTGGTGCGTATGCGCGGGAAATTATCCAGGGTGCCGGCCAGGTCGCCGAGAATTTCCTGCGGGGGGGGGGCGTAATTATGCAGCTTGCGCAACTGGGTGACGGCGCTTTTCATGTCTGCTGCAGGAACTGCGGTATGGGGGAAGCTCTGCAGTATTTGCTGGATGTCATGATTCAGGCGGATTACCTGTGCCTTGATGGGCTCGCTCTCCGCATCAAGCGAGTTGGCGTTCTGCAGCAACAAGGTACCCCAGACCAGGCAGATAAACGCGGTGAGTGCCGCCATGCCGAACAGGGTGCGGCGTATTTGCCAGAGCTGATAGTAGTGGGTGAGGGTGGCATTGGCGTAATGAGCGCGTGGTGGCTTGCGGGAAACCAGGCTCAGGAAAAGCGCTGTGGCGTCTGAGTCAGGATAAATATCACGGGCCGCGATGCGATGCCCCAGTTCCTGAATGTCGAGGTAGTCATACTGCATCTTGTCGCTGTTCTGCAGTTGCGATTTCAATTCTTTCCTGTCATCCGCATGGCAGATGATGTGCACGCTAAGCTTTTCGCCGGGTGGGGTCAGGCTCAGGCTGTGCAGGTATTGCTGGGTGCGCGCAGTTTCAGTCGCAATGGCTGTGCTGAAAGAGCCGTTGGTGTTGAGCGGCGTCAGGCGCGAAAAGCGCAGGCGTTTGTTGAAGAAGTAGCTTTGGCGCAAGCCCGCATCTTTTTCCCATGACAGCAGCAGCAGATGATCGGAATCAATATCCTTGATCAGCGGGGCGCTGGTGTGCGGCAGGGAATAGATGCCAACGACCGGGGTTTTCTGCAACAGCAACAGATCCATCCATGCGGAGATGCGTGCAGGGTTGGTCAATGCCGAGAACAGCATTTCGTCATCGCGGCGTCCTTCCGTCTGGCGCTGTTGCAGCTGGGCCAGACGGAAAGGAGTGTTGCGATAATACTGCTCGAATTTGCGCTGGATCAGGGCATTCTGGCTGGAGCCGGTCAGATGCGGAACAATTTCATGGCGGAAATCTTCCTCGATCAAGTCGACCAGAACATAAGCAGGATCGTGATGGGATTCCAGAAAAACGGAAAAATCTTTTAATCCCTGCGCAGTGTGCGCAAAGTACTGGGCAGCCGTGAGCACGCCGTTTTTATACAGATGCGCGTGAAAATTATCAGAGCTGAGGAAAAATAAGGTCTTGCTCATTATATTTTTACCTTGCCGATGATGTCGTATATCGGCCCCAGTACGGACAGCATGACCCAGCCCAGCAAGGCGCCGAGGACAAGCGTCATCACGGGTTCTATCATCACCTGCGCTTTTTTGATCGAGTCTTTGACATCACGGTCATAGAAGTAGCTCACATTCAGCAGCGCCTTGTCGAGCTGGCCGGTAGCCTCGCCCACCTTGAGCATGCGGATGACCAGTGGCGGAAAGATGCCGGTTTGCTGGAAGCTCTGGGTGAGGTTTTTGCCGGCTTCAATTTCTTTCACCACATGATCCATGCTGGCCGCAATCACCTGGTTGTTGACCAGATTGCGCGAGTTCGCAAGGCAATCCAGGATGGTGATGCCGGAGCCATACATCATTGCAAAAGTATTGGCGAAACGCGCCAGTATGATTTTGCGCAGAATCGGGCCGGTCGGCCAGATGTGCAATTTGAGCTTGTCCAGATGGAATTGCAGGTCCGGGTTGATGATCAATGACGCCTTGAAGATGCCGTAAAGCACGAATGGCGTGGCCAGAATGAGGTACCAGTAATTGACAAAAATATTTGACGTGGCAATCAGCATGCGGGTCTGGAACGGGATGTCCTGGCCCATGCCCTTGATGAAGCCCACCAGCTGCGGCACCAGGTAAATCATCAGGAAAAAGGTAATCGCGATCACCACCGTGCCGACGAAGATCGGGTAGATCATCATGCTTTTGGTTTGCGAGGCCATTTCGTCCTGCCACTTCAGGGATTCGGTAAGGTGCAGGAAGACTTCGACGAGTCGTCCGCTTTCCTCCCCGGCATGGGTCAGGCTGATGGATATCTTATCGAACGCATTGGGATGCTGCGCCATGGCCTGGGAAAGCTTCTTGCCGCCTTCGATGGACTTCACCAGATTGGCGATGACTTCGCGAAAGGTGGGCTCTTCCATGCTGTCGCGCAAATCGGCCAGGCATTCCAGCAGCGGAACGCCGGCGCGGGCCAGCTGTTCCAGATTGAAGTAAAAGGTGATCAGGTCGGTGCGCTTGATTTTCTGGCGGCCAAATGAAGACTGGTTGTCGGACACCCTGGCATCGATCAGATCCAGACCGCTGCGTTTCAGGTGCAGCTCAAGATCCACCACATTGGCTGCGTCCTGCAAACCCTTGGTGGTTTTGCCATGGCTGTCGATTGCCTTGTAAGCGTACATTGCCATGATGGGGTCAGCTCATGCGGTCGGTGAGGTCGACCACGCGTGCAACCTCTGCCAGCGAGGTCACGCCTTGCACCACGCGTTTCAAACCATCCTGTGCCAGAGGCCGGAAGCCTTTTTCCAGCGCTGCATTTTTCAGATCGCGGATGCTGGCACGGTGCGCGACCAGGTCGTCTATATCGTTGTCCATCTTGAAAATTTCCATGATGGCCTGGCGCCCGTTATAGCCCTGATGACGGCAGTTGTCACAACCGGCGGCGCGATACAGCGTGATATCCGCAGCAGAGCTTATATCCAGCAGCTTGCGTTCGCGGTGGTCGGGTGTGTATGGATATTTGCAGTGCGGGCACAGCACGCGTATCAGGCGTTGCGCAATGATGCCGATGATGTTGCCCGCCATGATGTCGGGCAGGATGCCGATGTCGAGCAGGCGCGGAATGGCGCCGATAGCCGAGTTGGTGTGCAGCGTGGAATATACCTGGTGGCCAGTCATGGCGGCGCGGAACGCCATTTCCGCAGTGGGGTGGTCGCGTATCTCGCCCACCAGAATGATGTCCGGGTCCTGCCGCATCATGGAGCGGATACCGCTGGCAAAATCCAGCTTGGCGGCTTCGTTTACCGATGACTGGCGTATCAGCGGAATGGGGTATTCCACCGGATCTTCCAGGGTCATGATATTGACCGACTCGGTATTGACGTGGTTCAGCACCGAATACAGCGTGGTGGTCTTGCCGCTACCGGTGGGGCCGGTCACCAGGATAATGCCTTCGGGCTTGGCGATGATCAGCTTGAGCGTGTTGAGCGCGGCATCATCCAGGCCGATCTGGTTGATGGCGACGATGCCTTTCTGGCGATCCAGTATGCGCAGCACCAGGTTTTCGCCTTGCGTAGTCGGGTGCGAGGCGACACGAAAGTCGATCGGGCGGCCGGAAAGTCGCAGCGACATGCGGCCGTCCTGAGGCGCGCGCGTTTCGGCAATATTCATACCGCTCATCACCTTGATGCGCACCACCATGGCGGGCCAGAAGCTCTTGTGCAGGCTGCGCACCTGGCGCAGCACGCCGTCGACGCGGTAGCGGATGCGCAGGAAACTGCTCTCTGGTTCGAAGTGAATGTCGGAAGCGCCTTGCTGTACGGCTTCGGTAAACAACGCGTCGATCAGGCGCACCACCGGCTGGCTGAATTCATTCACACCCTGCGAGGCTGACTGGTACTCCATGTCGCCCGGCTCGATTTCGTGCAGGATGCCGTCGATGGATAACTCGAAGCCGTAATACTGGTCTATCGCACGCACGATGTCGGATTCGCTGGCGACCTGAGTCAACAGGCGGTATTCGTCACGCAACAGGGCGCGTACCTGATCCAGCGCGATGATGTTGTCCGGGTCGGCAATGGCCAGGGTCAGGGTTTTGCTGGTGATTTCAACGGACAGCGGCAGCAGTTGATAGCGCCGCGCCATGTCTTTGGGGATGAGGGCAATGGCGGCGGAATCGATGATGACGGTGGTGAGGTCTACACTTTCTTTTCCCAGATTTTCCGACAGCACGTCGCGGATGGTGGCTTCGGAAAGAAAACCCAGGCGTACAAGCAAGGAGCCGAGCGGCTGGTGAGTGCGGTTTTGTTCCTGGACGGCGATGCGTAACTGGTCTTCGCTGATGACGCCTTTGGCCATCAGCAGCTGACCAATGGGTTGCTGAGTGTTTTGTTGCAGTGCTGCCATAATCTATCTTTCTGTTATTTAGGCTTTCTGCGGTTCAGGCCTGCTGGGGGCCTTCCCGGGTTCAGGGAGCACTCAGTTTTTCCAGGCGTTGCTGTGTTGCAACACGATCAAACCCGGAATGGCCCGAGGTGTCCAGCTTCAAAGCCTGCTGGTAATACTGTGCGGCCAATTTGCTCTGGCCCAGATGATCGAGGCTGGTTGCCAGATTGAAGGCGAATTGCGCATTCGCCGGTTCCAGTCTGAAGGCGTTGAAATACGCCTGCTGCGCCTCACTCCAGCGCGATTGTTCCGTATACAGATTGCCCACGGCAAAATGCAGGGCGGCCGACTGCTGGTTTTGTGCGAGCAATTTCTTCAGATGGCTTTCCTTGCTGGCGGCATCGCCGGTGGCGAAGGCCGCCATGCCGGCATTCGCCACCGGGTCGCGCGGATCCTGCACCAGCACCTGGCGGTAATATTGTGAGGCGACCTCATCCTGCCCCTGTTGCTGGGCGATGGCTGCCATGCCCAGCAGGGCATCGCGGTTTTTGGCATCTTTCTGCAGCACTTCGCGGTAGCGTTGCCATGCGGTGGCGAAATCACCATTCTGGTAAGCCTGATAGGCCGCGGCCAGCGTGGGATTAATGACATCCGGTTCGGGCTGATGCTCAATGCGTATGTTTTCAGCCGGGCGCTGGGCCACAGGTTTTCGCGCAGCCCTGGGTTTTCCCTGGGGTGCGGATGGTGTGGCTTGCGCTGCAACTTGGGGGGCTTCTGCCGCAGGCTGCACTGACTGTATCAGCGGCTTGGGCGCGCTGGCCAGCGCGGGGGCAGGCGCGCGGTTTACCGCCTTGGGCGGCTGGATTTCGTACCAGACATAGGCTCCGCCCGCAGCGGCCAGCACGGAGCCGACAATGAGTGCCGTCGGAACCAGGCCCAGGGTGTAGTTGAATTTTTTGCTTGCGGGTGCTTTTTTTGCGGCAAACAGATTATCCCCGGCAGCACGAGATGAGGCGGCCGAGCCGTCGGAGGGGGCATGGCTGCTGGATGGTGCGGCTTGCGGCTTGATCTCACGCTCTTCCAGCGACAACTCCATCTTGCCGCCCGCAGAGGAGTGGTCATGCCCTTCCTGCGGGGCAGAGCCGGTTTTTTTCAGTGCATCCAGTAGTAGGCTCATGATCAGCGTGTAACTGCTGTAATAGGTGAACCCGTTGCATCTTCCTTGAGGAAGTCTGCAGTGGGCAGGCTGTTGCGGAATTCCTGGTAATCGCCGTTCAGGCTCGCATCCTTTATTACCGTAGGACGCAGGAAAATCACCAGCTCGGTCTTGGTGGTGGTGTCGTCACGGTTCTGGAACAGGTTGCCGATCAGCGGAATGCGCCCCAGCAGTGGAATTTCACTGGTGCTTTTGTTGATCTGATCTTCCATCAGGCCACCCAGAATCGCGACCTGGTTGTTTTCGATTTTCAGCACGGATTCCATCTCGCGCGTTGAAGTCTGCGGTATGCGATTGGTTACCCCGATCCCCAGGTTGGGGGTCGGGTCTATGGCGTCCGTCAGCTGACGCGTAATGGAGGGGCGCACGTTGAGCAAGACGCTGTCGCTGTCGTTGATCTGCGGCGTCAGGCTCATGGTGAAGCCTATGGGCACGGTGTTGACGGTCGTCGTGAAGGCAGTGATGGGCGTGCAAGGGGCCGGGGAGCAGGACGAGACCGTCGAATTGACGATGAAGTAGACATTGTTATCCACCACGCGCAGCATGGCGGTCTGGTTGTTCATCACGCTCAACTTGGGGCTGGACAGCACTTTGACATTGCCGAATTTTTCCAGCAATGAGACCGAGGCCTTGATGTTGCCATACTGTGAAGTCGGGTTGAGGTAGTTGACCATAAGCGTTCCCACGCTGGTCGCAGTGGTGCCTGTCTGGCTTAAATTGAATCCGGACGTCAGAATATTAGACCAGTCTATGCCCTGCTTGTAATTGTCGCTCAGCTTCACTTCCACGATGGTGGCCTCGATCATTACCTGGCGCCGCGCATTGCTCATGATCTGATCCACAAACTCCTGAATCTTCTCGTGCTGCTTGCCCGTGGCGCGCACGGTGATGATGCCATTCTCGGGGTTGCTGATCACCGAAGCTTTTTCGCGGAAAGTGCTGCGGCGCGTGACGGTGACGCCTTCTTCTTCCAGGGCTGCCGGGTTAGGACTGTTGTCAAAACCGATCTTGGCGGCCTGTTTCTTGTTGCCGGTCACCGTTTGCGCCCCAGTGCCGGTGGTCGTGGCATTCTTGCTTTGCTGCACGGTGGTTTCGCTGGAGCCTTCGGGCAGGATCTGGTCGGTTTCGCGCAGGATATCCGTGATGTTCTTGGTCAGGGTGTCCCAGAAGTGATTCTTGGAAGAATTCTTGATCGCTAGTATCGAGTTGTTGCTCGTGCTGGAGCCCGTTGTGGCGGCTGCGCTCGAACCGAGTTGTGAAGAATTGGTCACGGTGCTGTCCGAATCGCGCGCCATGTTCACATAATCGATCTTGTATTGCTTGAGGTAAGGGTCGTCGGGTTTGACCACCAGTGTGCCGTTCTCCAGGTCATAACGCATATCGACCTGTTTGGCGATGCGGTTGAGAATTTGCGGCAGGGTCTGGTTGATGGCGTTGAGGGTGACAGTGCCCTGAATGCCGGCATGGATGTCGAGGTTAATCTTTGCGTCACGCGCCAGTGCAAACAGGATTTCCTGCGCGGATACGTTGCTGACCACGACGCTGTAAGTCTCAACCTTGGGTGCGGCTTGGGGCGCGGGGAGAGGAATGGTGCGCTTGTTGGCCTGGGGAATATCTGCATTGGCATGCGAAATTTCCTCTGCAGATTGTTGAAGATGCTTGTCCGACGGACTGATAGGCTTGGTGCCGCATGCAGCTAGCAGGGTGCAACACAAATACAGCGTGGCATGGCTGAACTTCATTTCTCTCCCCTTATTTGTTTGTAAACTAACATTTTTAAGGGGGTTGATCAATATGCCATTCGGCCTAGTTACTGGTTGCTGCTCGGGCTTGCAGGAATTGTCGCTTCGTCGAGTAAATACAGCATGGGTTCAAATGCAATCTTATAACGCTGCGGCAGTTGCTTCATGCCCGCGCGTGCCGCTTCACTGCTGGGGTACTCGCCATACAGCACGCGATAGCCATTGCGCCCATTCACCTTGATGGGCACTACGTAAATCTCGCTCAGTTTGTCCAGGCCGTTCGCACGTTTGAGAAAACCCTCCATGCGGGCGGGCTGCACTTCATCGGTGAAAAACAGTTGTATGCTGGCGCTGCCCTTGCCATGTTTGTGCAGCATTTCATCGCTGGCGGCAAGACGCTGTTGCAGCAGGCTGGGTGTGCCCTCTACTGCAGGAGCCGGCGCGGCGGGCTGTTCCTGGGCCGCTGCCGCTACTGCGGTGGAGCTATCTGGTTGCTTTTGCGCTACTTGTGCCAATGGCGAATTCACCGGTGGCAAATTTTCCAGCGCCGGGTTGGCATTGCCCGGGTTGAGGCCGGCAGCTGGTGCCGCAATGGTGGCGGCGGGTTTGATTTCTGCCGGTTGGCTGGCGTAGCGCTTGCCGAGCCACCATGCTGCGCCTGTCAGCAGGGCTGCGCCCAGGGTAATGGCGCCCGCGATCATCAGGGTTTTGCTTGAACGCCATGCACTGCCGGGCGCGGTGAGCTCACTGTCGCGGATGGCGGCCTGCACGTGGCGCACATCGATGTTATGGGTGTTTTCCACGAAGGCGGCGAGCAGGGATTTGTCTGCCAGGATGTTGACGCGGCGCATCAGCCCCTGCGAAGCTTTGCCGATCAGGGTGGCGGAGGCGCTGGAAAAAATAGTGGGGCCGCGGTATCCGGCGGTGCGCATGCGGAACAGCAGGTAGGATTCGATGATGTTCTGCGACAGCGGCAGCATGCCGAAATGATGGATGATGCGATCCTTGAGCTGGCGCATATTGGGCTGTGCCAGCTTGTCATTGAGCTCGGGCTGGCCGAACAGCACGATGTGCAGCAACTTGTGGTTGCCCACTTGCAGGTTGTACAGCAAACGCAGTTCTTCCATGGTGTCGAGCGGCATGGCATGGGCTTCGTCCACGAGTATGACCACGCGCTTGCCCTGGGCGAGTTTTTCTTCCAGCTTGTTTTGCAGGGTCTGCAAAATGATGTTGACGCGCTGCCCCTCAAGGTTCAGGCCCAGTGCATCGGCGATGGCGTACAGCATCTCCTCGCGCGACAGGCTGGGATTGGCCAGATAAACGGCTTCAACATGCGGCGGCAGGCGTTCGAGCAGCATGCGGCACAGCATGGTCTTGCCGCTGCCGACCTCGCCGGTGACTTTGATGATGCCTTCATTTTCGGTAATGGCATAAATCAGGGCATCAAGGATTTCGCCGCGATTGGCGCCCGAGAAGAAAAAATCGGTAACCGGGGTGATTTTGAATGGAGGTTCGTTTAGACCGAAATGTTCCAGGTACATTTAATGAATTCCCTCGTTGGCTTTATTGAGTTTGTGCCTTTGCAGCGCTTCCATGCGGCTGTACAGCGTGGTGCGGTTCAGGCCGAGCAGCTTGGCGGCCTCGCTGATGTTGCTGTTGCTCAATTCCATGGCGGCATCTATAAAGTGGCTGGTGCGTTGCATCAGCATATCGTCCAGATTAAATCCTTGTGCCTGTTGCAGTACATGGCGCGCGTACGCCAGTCCGTCGCCGGGTACGGCGGGCGCGGTGGGGTGGGAAAGATCCAGCTCCGCTTCCACTTGTGAGGCGTTGACGATTAGCCCGGGGTATTTGGTGGACAGGCGAATGATGATGTTGCGCAGTTCGCGCGTGTTGCCGGGAAAGGGGTAGCTTTCCCAGGCTTTCAGGGCGCTTGCATCCAGTTCGAATTTCGGGCGTTTGATTTGCGCGGCGTAGAAATCGCGGAAATGGTTGAGCAGCAGCAGTTTGTCAGCGCCCAGCTCACGCAGCGGCGGCACATGAATGGTGAACACGTTGAGCCGGTGATACAGGTCGAGGCGGAACTGCCCGTCGCGCACTGCCAGGCGCAGATCGCGGTTGGTGGCGGCAATGATGCGTGCATGGCTCTTGCGTGTGGTGGTTTCGCCTACGCGCTGGAATTCGCCGTTTTCGAGTACGCGCAGCAATTTGGCCTGGAGTTCCAGCGGGAGTTCGCCAATCTCATCCAGAAACAGGATGCCGTCGCCCGCATCTTCAAAAAATCCGTTTTGTGCCTGGTTGGCGCCGGTGAATGCGCCTTTGGCATGGCCGAACAATGCCGCTTCCAGCAGCTGGGGCGAAATGGCGGCACAGTTGAACACGATAAAGGGGGCGCGGCTGTTCTGGTTCTGGCGCTGCAAGGCGGCTGCGACCAGTTCCTTGCCGCTGCCCGATTCACCCTCGATCAACACCGGATAAGGGGTGGTCGCATACAGCAAGATCTGGCTGCGCATGGCCTGCATGGGCGGGCTCTGTCCCACGATGCCGAGCATGTTTTCATCGGCAGCTCCTGCTTCAGAGCTTTGGATGAACAGTGCATTGTTCAGCTGGGTTTTGATGTTCGCAGGGGTGCAGGGCTTGGCGATGAAATCGACCGCGCCCAGTGTGCGCGCATGGCGCGCGTGAGTTTCCTGATCCTGCCCGGACAGGACGACTATCTTGATGTTGGGTGCATGAGTCAGCAGTGCGGCGATGAGGCGAAAGCCTTCTTCAGGACGGTGCGGAGTAGGCGGCAATCCCAGGTCGATGAGTGCAAGCTGGGGTGGTGCGGTCATGTCGCGCAGCTGCTTGATGGCCTGGCTGCGGTTTTCTGCCAGAAAAATCTCGAAGCTGTCCGCCAGTGCCAGGCGCAAGGAATCGCGGATGAGAGGGTCATCATCTACGATAAGCAGGGCGGGCAGGTGCATACGGGTATTCAAGATTGACAGGCGCTTCCATCTGGCTGAATGGGCGAAGGATAGCCCGCAATTGAGCTAAGCTCAAGTTGTGGTTGGGGGTGGCGTAGTTTAGAATGCGCGCTCCTGAAAACCAAGCCGGGTTTAATTTCGTGACATCGCAAGCGCTAGTCGAAATACGTGACGTCAATTTTACCTATGACAGCCGCCCCGTCCTGAAAGGCATCAATATGACCCTGCCGAAGGGCCGGGTGATTGCGATTATGGGTGGCAGCGGCTGCGGCAAGACTACCCTGTTTCGCCTGATAGGCGGAGCACTCAAGCCGAACAAGGGGCATGTCAAGATTGACGGGCAGGTCATTCACGAGCTGGATCCGCAGGGTTTGTATGATATACGCCGCAAGATGGGTGTGCTGTTCCAGTTTGGCGCGCTGTTTACCGATATGTCGGTGTATGACAACGTGGCTTTCCAAATGCGCGAACACACCGATTTGCCGGAAGAAATTATCCGCGACCTGGTGATGATGAAGCTGCATGCAGTGGGTTTGCGCGGCACGCACGACCTGATGCCGGCCGAACTTTCCGGTGGCATGGCCAGGCGCGTGGCACTCGCGCGTACAGTGGCTCTGGATCCGATGCTGATCCTGTATGACGAGCCGTTTGCCGGGCTGGATCCAATCTCGCTGACCGTGGTGGGGAATTTGATCCGCCGCCTGAACGATGCGCTGGGGGCGACTTCGGTGATTGTTACCCATGATGTGCAGGAGTCGCTCAAGATTGTCGATTACATTTATTTTATTGCCGATGGCGTGATTGTGGCCGAAGGTACACCGGATGAAATCCGCGCCTCCGACAAGCCGTTCGTGCACCAGTTTGTGCACGGCGAGATGGACGGCCCGGTGCCGTTTCATTACCCCGGCGGGGATTACCAGCAGGATTTGGGAGTGCGTGCCTGATGCCTATCGTGAAGAGTTTGAGAGTTATCGGCCGCCGCACGGTTAACTCGGTGTGGCGCCTGGGCTATGCCAGCCGCTTTTTTATGCTGACCCTGTTTTATTCCGGCGCAAGTTTCCGCCGTTTCCACCTGACAGTGAAGGAGATGTTCTCCAGCGGCGTGATGTCGCTCATCATTATTCTGGTGGCGGGCATGTTTGTCGGCATGGTGCTGGGTTTGCAGGGCTACGAGACGCTGAAGCGCTATGGTTCTGAATCTGCGCTGGGGTCATTGGTTGCGCTGAGCCTGGTGCGTGAGCTGGGCCCGGTGCTGGCGGCGCTGTTGTTTGCCAGCCGCGCCGGTTCTGCGATGACTGCTGAGATTGGTTTGATGAAGGCAACCGAGCAGATTGCGGCGATGGAGATGATGGCGGTCAATCCGATTTCACGGGTGATTGCGCCGCGTTTCTGGGCGGGCGTGATTTCCATGCCGCTGCTCTCCGCCCTGTTTTCTGCCATGGGTGTGTTTGGCGGATATGTGGTCGGAGTGGTGTTGATCGGCGTGGACGAGGGCTCGTTCTGGTCGCAAATGCAAAGCGCTGTGGATTTTCAGCATGACGTGATGAACGGTGTGATCAAGAGTTTTGTATTCGGTGTGGCGGTGACGGTGATTGCCCTGTTCGAGGGCTTTGATGCGCCGCCCACTGCGGAGGGGGTGTCGGGTGCTACCACGCGCACCGTGGTGCAGTCCTCGCTGGCGATATTGATACTGGATTTTATTTTGACCGCATTTATGTTTCGAGGGGAATAAGATGGAACGCACCACAGTGGATTTATGGGTAGGCGCATTTGTTGTGGCGGGTATCGCCGCGCTGGTGGTGCTGGCGCTCAAGGTGGGAAACCTGAGTACCTATAATGTGTCAGAAACTTACCAGTTGCAGGCCTATTTTACCAATGTGGGCGGGCTGAAGCCGACAGCCTCGGTGCGCAGCGCCGGGGTTCTGGTGGGGCGCGTGACCGAGATCAAGCTCGATACCGAGCGCTACGAAGCACGGGTGACGATGAGTGTGGACAAGCGCTATCAGTTCCCTCGCGATACCTTTGCCAATATCCAGACAGCCGGCCTGCTGGGCGAGAATTACATCGGCCTGATGCCTGGCGGGGATAGCGCGATGTTGAAAAACGGCGAGATCTTCAAGCAAACCCAGTCCGCCATGGTGCTGGAAGATCTGATCTCCAAGTTTATTTACGGCACGTCCGAAAAATCGAAGTAACTTTAAGTGGTTTTATTGAGGGTGACAATGAAGAAATTATTTGCGCTGCTGCTGACTGCTGTGCTTTCCAGCTCGCCTCTCGCTGTTTGCGCGGAGGTGGTTGCACCGGATGTGCTGATCAAGGATGCCGTGAAGGATGTGCTGCAAACGATTCAGCAGGACAAGGACATGCGCGAGGGGAATCAGAAAAAGATTCTTGCCCTGTTGGAGGAAAAGGCGTTCCCACATTTTGATTTTACACATATGACACGTATGGGAGTGGGCATAGCATGGCGCAAGGCCACGCCCGAACAGCAGCAGATGCTGGTGGCGCAATTTCGCGACCTGATGGTGCATACTTACGTCAAGTCCTTTACCGTATTTCAAGACGTGAAGGTGGAAGTGGAGCCGTTCAAGGAGCCTAGTGGTGGTCGCGAGGCGATTGTCAAAACAAAAATTATTCGACCCGGTGCCGAGCCCTTGCCGGTGGATTACTACGTGGAAAAAACTGATAGCGGCTGGAAGGCTTATGACGTGTCGGTGGATTTGGTACGTTTCGTGGTTGGCCAACGCAGTTCATGCGCGGCGGTATATGGGCGCGACGGGATCGATGGCTTGATCAAGGCGCTGACCGAACAAAATAAAGCAGCCGCGACTGCGTCAGCGAAAAAGGCTGCATCCAAGTGATCACGCGCAACGGCAATACTGTGCAGGTTTCGGGCAGCCTGACCATGGCGACGGTCAGCAAGCTTTACGGCAGCGGCTTGCCGCCACAGGGGGCGTCTTCCCTGGTGGTCGATTTGGCTCAGGTAGAGGCGGTGGATTCGTCGGCGGTCAGCCTGATGCTGTCATGGTTGCGCGAGGCGCAACACAACAATATCAATTTGTGTTTTTCACACGTTCCGGACAATTTGTCGAGTCTGGCCAAGTTATACGGCGTCGCGGAGTCATTGCCGTTGTGTCCTGCTGAATAACATTATTTATTTTATATATCCCGATGGTTACCCCGGAAAGCATACAAAAAGATATCGAGCAGGGTATGACCCTGAGCCAGATCAGCGTGGTCGGTGATGGTCAGCATTTTGAAGCGGTGGTGGTGAGCGAGGAGTTTGCCGGCATGAGCCGGATACAGCGCCAGCAACGCGTATATAAGACTCTGGGCGAGCGCATGCGCGGGGAAGTACACGCCTTGTCGATGAAAACATATACTCCGCAAGAGTGGCAGGAAAAACAATAAGCGATGCAAAAATTAGCCATACAGGGCGGGTTCCCGCTACACGGTGAAGTGCGGATTTCAGGCGCCAAGAATGCGGCATTGCCGATTATGTGCGCGAGCCTGCTCAGCGCGGACACCTTGCAGTTGAGCAACGTGCCGGATTTGCACGATGTCGTCACCATGCGCAAATTGCTGCAGCAGATGGGGGTGCGAGCGGAAGTGCAGGGAGAAGAGCTGGCACTGCACGGCGGGCAGGTGGACAAGCTGGAAGCGCCTTATGACATGGTGAAAACCATGCGTGCTTCCGTGCTGGTGCTGGGGCCTCTGGTCGCGCGTTTCGGTGAGGCGCGCGTGTCTTTGCCCGGTGGGTGTGCCATCGGTTCGCGCCCGGTCGATCTGCATATCAAGGGATTGCAGGCGATGGGGGCGGAAATTTCCATCGAGCACGGTTATATTCATGCCCAAGTGCCCACTAATGGTGTAGCCAGGCGGCTCAAAGGCGCGCGCATTTTCTTTGATATTGTCAGCGTGACTGGCACGGAAAATCTGATGATGGCGGCGACGCTGGCTGACGGGGTGACGGTGCTGGAGAATGCCGCGCGTGAGCCCGAGGTGGTCGATCTGGCCAATTGCCTGATCGAAATGGGCGCGAATATCAGCGGTGCAGGTGGCGACACGATTACCATTGTGGGCGTGGATAAGCTACACGGCGCCGAACATCGCATCATGCCTGACCGCATTGAGAGCGGTACCTTTCTGGTGGCTGCGGCTGCGACCGGTGGCAGCATTACCCTGCGCGATACGCGTGCAGACATTCTCGATACTGTGCTGGAAAAACTGAGTGAGGCTGGTGCCAGCGTGCGTGTCGAGGCCGATACGATACATCTGGAAATGCGTGCGCGTCCCAAGTCGGTGAACCTGCGTACCGCGCCGTATCCGGCCTTTCCCACCGACATGCAAGCGCAGTTCATGGCGCTCAATTGCATTGCGGAGGGCAGCGCGAAGATGGTCGAGACCATCTTCGAGAACCGTTTCATGCATGTGCAGGAATTGCGCCGCCTGGGGGCGCAGATAGAGGTGGAAGGTAATACCGCCATGGTGCGCGGCGTGCCTGGGCTGGAAGGGGCGGCGGTAATGGCGACTGATCTGCGCGCTTCCGCCTGTCTGGTGATAGCGGGGCTGGTGGCGCAGGGCGAGACGATCATCGACCGCATCTATCATCTCGATCGCGGCTATGCACATATCGAAGCAAAGTTAACCCAGCTGGGCGCGAATATTCGTCGCATTAAATAAGTTTATAAATCATGATAACCATCGCCTTATCCAAGGGCCGCATCTTTGAAGAAACCTTGCCGCTGCTGCAGGCGGCCGGCATTACGCCGCTGGAAGCCCCGGAATCTTCGCGCAAACTGATTTTGCCGACCAATCGCGGTGACGTGCGCCTGATCATCGTGCGTGCTTCGGATGTGCCGACCTATGTGCAATACGGTGCGGCGGATCTGGGCGTGGCAGGCAAGGATGTACTTGACGAGCACGGGGGGGGCGGGCTGTATCAGCCGCTGGATCTGAATATTGCGCGCTGCCGCATGATGGTCGCGGTGCGCGATGATTTTGACTATGAGGCGGCTGTACGCCCGGGCGCGCGTCTGCGCGTGGCCACCAAATACCTGCAGACCGCACGCGAGCATTTTGCCGGCAAAGGTGTGCATGTCGACTTGATCAAGCTGTATGGCTCGATGGAGCTGGCGCCGCTGGTGGGCTTGTCGGATGCCATTGTTGATCTGGTGAGCAGCGGTGCTACCTTAAAGGCCAATCATCTGAAGGCGGTCGAAGAGATTGCGCAGATCTCTTCGCGCCTGGTGGTGAACCAGGCCTCATTAAAACTTAAGCGCAACGTGATACAGCCGGTGCTGGATGCATTCGCGCAGGCAGTAAAACAGGGGTAGCCGTTATGAATATCAAACGACTTTCTTCACAACAGCCGGATTTTGATGCGCAGCTTACCCAGTTGCTGGCATTTGAATCCACCCAGGATGAAAAACTGGAAGCGACAGTGGCGGCGATTCTGGCCGATGTGCGCGTGCGCGGCGATGCTGCGCTGCTGGAGTATACGCAACGCTTTGACCGCATGCCGGTGAGCACTGCGGCTGCCCTGGAGTTGCCACAGGCAGCCTTGCGTGCAGCGTTTGAGGGCTTGCCTGCGGCGCAGCGTACTGCGCTGGAGAGGGCGGCGCAGCGTGTGACTGCTTACCACAAGAAACAGCTGCAGACCTCCTGGAGCTACACCGAGGCGGATGGCACTTTGCTGGGGCAGCAAGTGACGCCGCTTGAGCGCGTCGGCCTGTATGTGCCGGGCGGCAAGGCCGCTTATCCCTCTTCGGTGCTGATGAACGCGCTGCCGGCCAAGGTGGCGGGAGTGGGTGAGCTGATCATGGTAGTGCCTACTCCGGATGGTGTGCAGAACGCACTGGTGCTGGCGGCAGCTTATCTGGCCGGGGTGGATCGTGTATTCACCATTGGCGGTGCGCAAGCGGTTGCCGCATTGGCCTATGGCACGGCAACGGTGCCGCGTGTGGACAAGGTGGTTGGGCCCGGCAACGCCTATGTGGCGGCAGCAAAGCGCCGTGTGTTCGGCGTGGTGGGGATTGATATGGTGGCCGGGCCCTCCGAGATTCTGGTGATTTGCGACGGCAAGACCAATCCGGACTGGATTGCGATGGACTTGTTTTCGCAGGCGGAGCACGATGAGCTGGCCCAGGCCATCCTGCTTACCCCGGATGCGGATTTCGCCAATGCCGTGGCGGCAAGCGCGGACCGCTTGCTTGCGCAGATGCCGCGTCGCGACATAATAAAGACGGCACTGGAAAATCGCGGTGCACTGATTACGGTGCAGGACCTGGATGAGGCCTGCGCCATCAGCAACCGCATCGCGCCGGAACATCTGGAAATGTCGGTGGATAGTCCGCAACAGTGGCTGCCCAAGCTGAAGCATGCCGGGGCCATATTCATGGGGCGCTACACCTCGGAGTCGCTGGGGGATTATTGCGCCGGGCCCAACCACGTGTTGCCAACCTCCGGTACGGCGCGTTTTTCTTCCCCGCTGGGTGTTTATGACTTCCAGAAGCGCAGCAGCCTGATCCAGGTTTCGGCGCAAGGTGCGGCAGAACTGGGCGATATTGCGGCCACGCTGGCCTTCGGCGAAGGTCTGCAGGCACACGCCCAATCGGCACTCTACAGAAAATCTTAATTACCCCTTTGACAAGTCTGGGGTAAATACGGATAATCACGGGTTCGGTTTGGAGGGGTTCCCGAGCGGTCAAAGGGATCAGACTGTAAATCTGACGGCTCTGCCTTCGAAGGTTCGAATCCTTCCCCCTCCACCAATAATTTTGATTTTGCAGTGTTATATGCAGTTTGACGATTAGTTTTAGTCTGGGCTGGGTGTGGCACGTGAGCTTGGCTGCAAGTTATTAATGCGGCAAAGTGTGCGGGTGTAGCTCAATGGTAGAGCAGAAGTTTTCCAAACTTACGACGAGGGTTCGATCCCCTTCACCCGCTCCAGTTTGAGTTTGCCCATGTGGCTCAGTGGTAGAGCACTCCCTTGGTAAGGGAGAGGTCGCGGGTCCGATTCCCGCCATGGGCACCAAAAAATTTTAGATTCATTCGTTAATTCGGTGTTGATGAGGAAATAATCATGGCAAAGAGTAAATTTGAACGCACAAAGCCACACGTAAACGTGGGCACCATTGGACACGTTGACCATGGCAAGACGACGCTGACAGCGGCGATCACCACGGTACTGGCGAAGAAATTTGGCGGCGAAGCCAAGGCCTAT
>JANYJE010000081.1 GCA_025408405.1 Nitrosomonadales bacterium
GCGTGGCGGATCAGGCCATCTACCAGCTCAGCGCACTGCCCCTGAAGCAGGCGCTAACTTTCTTCCAGGGCGTGAAACTGCCCGGCAACAAACAGGCCGGTGTAGGTGGCGGGGTTGGAGCGGGGGGTGCGGCCAATCGGCGACTGGTCAACGTTGATCACCTTGTCAAAAAACTCCAGCCCGTTAATCTCGGCATAAGGAGCGGGGGCGGTGCTGCTGCCATACAGGTGCTGGGCTACGGCGGGATACAGGGTGTCATTGATCAGCGTGGATTTGCCCGAGCCCGACACGCCGGTGACGCACACCATCAGGCCCACGGGCAAGTCCAGCGTGACTTCCTTCAGATTGTTGCCGCATGCTCCCATGATTTGCAGCATGCGCTCAGGATCGGGGGCGCGATATTTTTTCGGTGCCGCAATGCTGCGCCGTCCCGCTAAATAATCGCCGGTGAGCGAGGCGGGGTTGGCGATCACTTCCTTGGGTGTGCCCTGCGCGATGATGCTGCCCCCGTGTTCGCCGGCTCCCGGCCCCATGTCCACCACGTGGTCGGCGGCGAGGATGGCGTCTTCGTCATGCTCCACCACGATCACGCTGTTGCCCATGTCGCGCAGGCGTTTCAGCGTATCCAGCAGGCGGTCATTGTCGCGCTGGTGCAGGCCGATGGAAGGTTCGTCCAGCACATACATCACCCCGGTCAGGCCGGAGCCAATCTGCGATGCCAAGCGGATGCGTTGCGCTTCACCGCCAGAGAGCGTTTCCGCCGAACGATCCAGCGACAAATAATCCAGGCCGACGTTATTGAGGAAGGTGAGGCGGCTGGCGATTTCCTGCACGATTTTTTCCGCGATGGCCTGTTTGTTGCCGGGCAGTTTCACGCCCTGGAAGAAAGTTAGCGCCTGCTTCAGGGGCAGTGCGCTGAGCTGGTAGATGGCCTGATCCGCCACGCGCACATGGCGCGCTTCCACGCGCAAACGCGTGCCTTTGCACTCCGGGCAGCTGCAGCTGTTGAGATATTTCGCCAGCTCTTCGCGCACGGTCGGCGACTCGGTCTCCTTGTAGCGCCGCTCCAGATTATTGATGATGCCTTCAAAGCTGTGTTCGCGCAGCGTGGGCTTGCCGCGCTCGTTGAGATAGGTGAAAGGGATTTCTTCGCGGCCAGAGCCGTACAGAACAATCTGCTGGATCTTCTCCGGCAGGCTTTCGTATGGGCGTTCCAGATCAAAATCGTAATGCCGCGCCAGGCTGTCCAGCATCTGGTAATAGAACTGGTTGCGCCTGTCCCAGCCCTTGATGGCGCCCGAGCTAAGTGACAGCTGCGGGAATGCGACGATGCGCTTGGGGTCGAAAAAATCGATGTTGCCGAGTCCGTCACACTTGGGGCAGGCGCCCATCGGGCTGTTAAAGGAAAACAGGCGCGGTTCGAGTTCCTGTAACGAGTAATTGCAAATCGGGCAGGCAAATTTCGCGGAGAACAGGTGTTCTTTCCCGTTGTCCATTTCCACGGCCAGTGCGCGCCCATCGGCGTGGCGCAGCGCAGTTTCAAAGGATTCAGCCAGGCGCTGCTTGCTGTCGGCGCTCACTTTCAGCCTGTCCACCACGATTTCGACAGTGTGCTTCTTGTTCTTGGCCAGCGTCGGCAACTTGTCCATTTCGTAAACGGTGCCGTTTACGCGCAGGCGCACAAAGCCCTGCGCGCGCAGCTCGTCAAACAGTTCCAGCTGCTCGCCTTTGCGCTCCACCACCAGCGGCGACAGGATCATGATGCGTGTTTCTTCGGGTAGCTCCAGCACATGGTCAACCATCTGCGCGATGCTTTGCGCCCGCAGCACCAGATCATGCTGTGGGCAATACGGGTCGCCAGCCCGCGCAAACAGCAGGCGCAGGTAATCGTGAATTTCAGTCACGGTGCCGACGGTGGAGCGCGGATTGTGCGAAGTGGCTTTCTGCTCGATGGCGATGGCTGGCGACAGGCCCTCAATCAGGTCCACATCGGGTTTTTCCATCAGTTGCAAAAACTGCCGCGCGTAGGCAGACAGAGATTCGACATAGCGCCGCTGTCCCTCGGCATACAGGGTATCGAAGGCGAGCGAGGACTTGCCGGAGCCGGACAGGCCGGTGATCACCACCAGCTTGTTGCGGGGCAAATCGAGGCTGATATTTTTCAGATTGTGCGTGCGCGCGCCGCGTATCCTGATGCTGTTGTTGCTATTCATGCCTGGTCTTTCGTCGGGTCGGCTAAACCTGATAATATACGCGACTTTTTGCATGTCCCCAACCCTCATATGCTGGCTGATAAAGATTCCATGACTCCTGTTGAACGCCGCGCCAGTATTGGTCTGGCGAGTATCTACGGGTTGCGCATGCTGGGGCTGTTCATCATCCTGCCCATATTTGCGCTGTATGCGCAGCACTTGCCTGGCGGGGAGAGCCCTTTTCTTATTGGCATGGCACTGGGCGCTTACGGCCTAACTCAGGCCATCCTGCAAATTCCTGCAGGCTGGCTGTCCGACCATTACGGGCGCAAACCGGTGATTTACGCGGGGCTTATCCTGTTTGCCATCGGCAGCTTTGTCGCGGCCTCGGCGGACAACATCTACTGGGTGATCATAGGACGCGTGATTCAGGGCGCGGGCGCAATCAATGCGGCTGTGATGGCGCTCACTGCCGACCTGACTCGCGAGGACCACCGCACCAAGGCCATGGCGATGATAGGCATGACCATAGGCATCACCTTCTCGCTGTCGCTGGTGTTGTCCCCCGTGCTGTACCAGCATATTGGAGTGCCCGGCATTTTCGCGCTGACCGGCGTGCTGGCCGTACTGGCCATGCTGATCGTGGCTTTTATCATCCCCAATCCGTTAATCACCCGCTTCCACACCGATACCGAAGCCAGTGGCAAACGTCTGGGCGAAGTGCTGCGCAACCGCGATTTGCTGCGCCTGGATTTTGGCATCTTCGCGCTGCACGCGATCCTGATGTCCGTATTCATGCAGGTGCCGTTTCTGCTGAAAAATAACGGGCTGGATGCTGCGCAACACTGGCATGTCTATCTGCCAGTCATGCTGATCGCCTTTATGCTGATGGTTCCGCCTATCATCGTCGCCGAAAAAAGAGGCAAGATTAAACAGGTATTCATGGGCGCTATTGTGCTGGCGCTGATCGGTCAGTTGTCCCTGCTGATGTTTCATGACAGCGTGTTGAGCGTGGCGGCGGCACTGCTGCTGTTTTTTGCCTCATTCAACATACTGGAAGCCATGTTGCCCTCGCTGATCAGCAAAACAGCGCCGCTGGCTGCCAAAGGCACTGCCATGGGCGTATACAGCAGCGTGCAGTTTCTGGGTGCATTCTTCGGTGCCGCCATGGGCGGACTGCTGCTGCAGCATAGTGGTGGCAATGCGGTGCTGATGATGGCCATTGCCTTGCTGCTGGTGTGGCTGCTGGTCGCCAGCACGATGCGTGCGCCTGCCGCTGTGCGCACCAAGCTTTACCCGCTGCCGGCAATGGACGAAGCTTCGGCGCGCATCTTGCAGCAACGTCTGGCACAATTGCGGGGGGTCACTGAAGTCATGGTGGTGGGGGCGGAACAAATGGCCAGCCTGAAGGTTGAGGCGGGCGGTTTTGACGAAGCAAGCGTAGAGCAATTAATAAAAGGGGTGTGACATGTCGGTAAACAAAGTAATTCTGGTTGGGCGTCTGGGTAAAGATCCCGAGACCCGCTATATGACTAACGGTGAAGCGGTGACGAATGTAACCCTGGCTACCTCGGAAAACTGGAAAGACAAAGCTGGCGAAAAACAGGAAAAAACCGAATGGCACAACCTGGTTTTCTATCGCCGCCTGGCCGAAGTGGCTGGCGAGTACCTGAAAAAAGGCTCGCAGATTTATGTCGAAGGCAAACTGCAGACGCGCAAGTGGCAGGACAAGGAAGGCAAGGACAAGTACACCACTGAAATCATCGTCAACGAAATGCAGATGCTGGGTGGCAAGTCTACAGGCGGCAGCTTCGAGGTGCTGGATAAGCCGGCTGCATCGGCACCGTCTGCGGCTCCTGCCGGCAACAGGCCTGTACCGGCAAAAAGCAACTTCGACAACTTCGACGACGATATTCCGTTCTGAAGGCAAGGTATGCTGGTTGTGAGTTGACGGACTGGCATACCGCTTTCCAATGGACTCGAGCCGTTCCAATCCGAAATTTTTCCTTACTCGGTTCCTGCCAGCGCTGGTTCTGCTGGGTGGACTCGGCGCTACCTAGCTACCTATGCAATATGGCATACCACCAAGGGTGATATCGAACGCGTGCTACAGGCTAAGTTCGACGTCAGGGTCAAGCATCATACTTGATATCGAAAACCGCCTGACGGGCTATGAGCAGGCATTGCAAGGTACGGCGGGGTTGTTTCAGACATCAGCCTGAGTGTGCTCGAAAAGGCTCGTACCAGCCTTTACCATATGTTCCCCGGTCTATGAGTTGCCATGGCTCCTACGGAGTATCATGCACCTTAAATCAGGCAGCAGAGGGAAGTTGGCAGCAATGAGTAAAGCATTTACCAAAGAAGATGATGAGGGAGATGAAGAGCAGCAGGCACCCGCGCTGCAGCTTCCGCTTGGCTCAAAGAACTATGTCACTCCGGCAGGTTTCAAGCGCCTGAAGGATGAGCTGGATCTGTTGTGGAAAGTGGAACGGCCGGCGCTGGTGCAAACCATCACCTGGGCCGCTTCCAACGGCGACCGTTCTGAAAACGGTGACTACATCTATGGCAAGAAGCGCCTGCGCGAAATCGACAAGCGCATCCGCTTCCTGGCCAAGCGTCTGGAAAATGCCGAGGTGATAGACCCCGAGCAGCGTGTGGATTGCGAGCAGGTGTTTTTTGGCGCAACGGTGACAGTGTGCGGTTCGGATGGTGCGGGACGCACCTACTGTATCGTTGGTGTGGATGAAGCAGATGCCGGGCGCGGGCTGATCAGCTGGGTGTCACCCCTGGCACGCGCCCTGCTCAAGGCGCGCGAGGCTGATGTGGTCAACCTGCGCCTGCCGAATGGGGTGGAAGAGCTGGAAGTGGTTGAAGTTGTTTATCGCAGCATCAGTCTTGGCGACTGATGGCGGATGAAAAAAAGCAGATTTCCCAGTCCGCATTTTTTCAGGTCAGTAACTTTCTTAGCGCCATAATCGACTCTTCAGTCAGTCCAGTCGCACTATCTGTAAGCACGACACGCGGTTTTAATCTGGGCGAGAAGTTTTGTGCGTCGTCGTCCAATGCAACCCATGCAGGATTGGATGCATGATCGACCAGCCAGGCTTCAATTTCTTCCCCGCGTTCATAGTCTGAATCGTAAGCGTCCAAAGACGGTGTGCATCCTACGATGCGCGGCCTGATATCAGCTGAAAAAACTGGCGCAGTGCATTCAGCGAATATGCATCACGTTACATCGACGAGACTACTATCCGTACATCCTGAACCACAAGTTCACGCAAGAAATCCTCAAGCAATGGCAGTTGTGAGAACTTGATTGACCCGGCTCCTGCCGGATGCAGAACACCATCGAAATCGAGGAATAATATTTTCATTTTGCGTAGTTCCGGCTATTGCTGGTTTAGTGTTTCCCGGTGCTGCCAAATCCCCCGGCGCCGCGCTGGCTGAGCGGAAACTCTTCCACAATATTGAACTGCATCTGCATCACCGGCACGATCACCAGCTGTGCCATGCGCTCCATCGGCATCAGGGTGAAGGGGTGGTGGCCGCGGTTCCACAGCGACACAAAAATCTGGCCCTGGTAATCCGAATCGATCAGGCCCACCAGGTTGCCCAGCACGATGCCGTGCTTGTGGCCCAGGCCCGAGCGCGGCAGGATCATCGCGGCAAAATGCGGGTCGCCGATATGCATGGCGATGCCGCTGGGAATCAACTCGCACTGGTCAGGCGGGATGATCATGTTGTGGTCGATGCAGGCGCGCAAATCAATGCCAGCCGAGCCGGAGGTGCCGTAAGCAGGCGGGTGTTCATGCAAACGCGGGTCGAGAATTTTTACATCCACTTTTTTCATGATTGTTTCCCTTTGAGCTTGACGATGTGATGGAGCAGGGCGCGTGCCTGGGTAAGTTTGTCTGAGCGCGGCAACAGATGCTCGCCGGCATCGTCGAATAGAACCAGTTCATTGTCGTTACTGCCTATTGCCTGTTGTGCCAGGTTGGCGGCAAGCAACGGCAGTTTCTTGGCGCGACGTTTCTGTTCGGCGTGCTCTTTTAGATTTTCGCTCTCCGCCGCAAAGCCTACGCAGAAGGGCGGATGGGGTAATGCGGCAACGTAGGCGAGAATGTCCGCATTTGGAACCAGCTCCAGCGTCAGATTCGCACCGCTCTTCTTGATCTTGTGTGCGCTGGTTTGCGCCACGCGATAATCGGCCACGGCGGCCACGCCGATGAAGATATCGCAGGCGGCCACGTGCTGCTTCACCGCCTCAAACATTTCTGCGGCACTGGTGACACTCACCATCGCAGCACCTTGCGGGTTGCTCAGGGTGGTAGGGCCTGACACCAGTGTTACCTCGGCCCCCAGCTCCAGCGCCGCCTGTGCAACAGCATAGCCCATCTTGCCCGAGCTGCGGTTGGTGATGCCGCGCACGGCGTCTATCGCTTCATAGGTGGGGCCAGCAGTCAGCAATATTTTCGTGCCCGCCAGAAATTTTGGCTGCAGGCTGGCGATGATGGCGTGCGCCAGTTGCGCAGCTTCCAGCATGCGCCCCATGCCGTCTTCGCCGCATGCCTGCATGCCGCTGTCGGGGCCGAGTACGGTCACGCCGTCGGCTTTCAGTTGTGCAATGTTGCGCTGCGTGGCCGGGTGCTCCCACATCTGCCGGTTCATCGCAGGGGCCACCAGCAGAGGGCAATTGCGCGCGAGGCACAGGGTGGAAAGCAGGTCGTCGGCCAGTCCGTTTGCGAGTTTGGCGATAAAGTCGGCGCTGGCGGGGGCGATCACGACTGCATCGGCGGCGCGGCTCAGGTTGATATGCGCCATGCCGTTTTCCGCGTCATCCCACTGGCTGCTCAGCACCGGCTTGCCGGACAAGGCCTGCAGAGTAACCGGGGTGATGAAGTGACAAGCCGCTTCGGTCATCGCCACCTGCACCTCTATCCCCTGTTTGATCAGCAGGCGCGCCAGTTCAGCCGCCTTGTAGGCTGCGATGCCGCCGGTAATTCCTAGGACGATGCGTTTTGCTTGGGTTTGTTCCATAATGCCGCGTATCTTAACAAGAAACCGCCGTGTAGGGTGATGGGAGGATGATGGGAATCAACAACTGGCCCGAAGGCGAACGACCCAGAGAAAAGCTTCTTCAGCGCGGAGCCGGTGCGCTCTCGGACGCAGAGTTGCTGGCGATCTTCCTGCGTACCGGCGTGGTCGGCAAGAGCGCCGTCGATCTGGCGCGCGACCTGCTCATCCGTTTCAACACCCTCACCGCCATGTTCGCCGCCAGCGAAGCGGAGTTCTGTACCCTCCACGGCATGGGGCAGGCCAAGTATGTGCAGATGCAGGCCGTGCTGGAAATGTCACGGCGTGCGCTGGGTGAGGAAATGCGCTCGGGCGATGCCATCAACGCGCCGGGTGCGGTGCGCGATTATCTGCAGCTGCTGTTGCGCGGGCGTGAACAGGAGGTATTCATGGTGATCTTTCTCGATGCACAGCACCGCGTGCTGGCCGCAGAAGAACTGTTTCACGGCACGCTTACGCAAACCAGCGTGTACCCGCGCGAAGTGGTCAAGCGCGCCATGTTTCACAATGCTGCCGCAGCCATTCTTGCACACAATCACCCCTCTGGCGTGGCCGAGCCGAGCCAGTCCGACCATCTGCTCACCGCTGCGCTCAAGCAGGCGCTGGCGCTGGTCGACGTGCGCGTACTCGATCATTTCATCGTGGCGGGGGCTGGATGTCTGTCGTTTGCGGAGCGGGGTTTGTTGTAGCTTTGCCATGCACATAATCGGGGATAGTTAAATTTGACCATGAGCACCGAAAAAACCGCACAAATGGTAATTGCGACTGACACGGCGGTGTCGCCCGTGTCTGTTGAGGTGCGCTGTAGCGGGGCATGGACGGTGCGAGGTGTCGGGCAGCTTGAGCCGGGCATGGAGTCCATGCAGTGGCCTGCCGAGGGTGAGCTGGTGTTCAATGCCGCAGCAATATCCGCGCTGGATACCGCCGGTGCGTGGTTGCTGCACCGCACGCTGCGCGCATTGGAACAGCGCGGAAAAACTGTGCGGATTGTGGGCCTGCAGCCGGAGTTCAGCGCCTTGCTGAAGCTGGTGGCGGCGCGCGCTAAAGCTACCGAATATGTGGCGCCGGCCAGCCCGGGCGGGCTGGCAAAATTAGGCCGGCTGGCCTGGAGCAGGCTGCGTGATTTCATCAATATGCTGGCGTTTGTCGGTGAGACTGCAATTGCCCTCATGCGTTTGCTGGCGCACCCGCGCCGCATCCGTTGGCGTCCCATATTGCACAATCTGCAGACTGCGGGCTTTGAGGCGTTGCCGATCACGGGCTTGCTCTCTTTCCTGATGGGGGTGGTGATCGCTTATCAGGGGGCCGATCAGCTGCAACGCTTTGGCGCCAATATTTACGTGGCGGACATGGTGGGCTTCACCATGCTGCGCGAACTCTCCCCGATGCTTACCGCGATTATCGTCGCAGGTCGCTCCGGCTCTGCCTATGCGGCACAAATAGGCACCATGAAAGTCACCGAAGAAATCGATGCGTTGCGCACCATAGGCATCGCACCTAACGAGCTTCTGGTGTTGCCCAAGATGCTGGCGCTGATGATCGCGTTGCCTCTGTTGACCGTATATGCGGATGTGACCGGCATACTGGGCGGAATGATCATGGCAAGCTCCAAGCTGGATGTCAGCTACGACGTGTTTATCGACCGTATCGGTGATGCGATCAATCTGTCCTCTTTCCTGACGGGCGTGGTCAAGGCGCCGGTATTTGCCGTGATCATTGCGATGGTAGGATGTTTCCAGGGCTTCCAGGTAAGCGGCAGTGCCGACAGCGTCGGGCGGCAGACAACATTGAGTGTGGTGCATTCGATCTTTCTGGTGATCGTGACTGACGCGGTATTTTCGCTGGTATTTAACTGGTTAAAAATATGAGTGACCCAATGGCATCTTTACAAAATTCCAGGGCACAAAATCTCAGGACGCAAGATTTCAGTGCCGTAATCGATATTTGCGAACTGCATACCAGCTACGGAGCGGCCGTGGTGCACGAAGATGTGAGCCTGACGGTGCGCCAGGGGGAAACCTTTGCGCTGGTTGGTGGCAGCGGATGCGGTAAATCAACCCTGCTGCGCGCCATCATCATGTTGTTGCGGCCGACCTCTGGTTCGATCAAGGTGTTTGGCCAGGAGGTGATCGGACTCGACGATGAGCAGGCATTACCTCTGCGGCGGCGCTGGGGGGTGATGTTCGAGCGCGGTGCGTTGTTCAGTTCGCTGACCGTGGCGGAGAATGTCGGCATGGTATTGCGTGAGCACACACAGCTCAGCCCGCGCTTGATAGCCGAGGTGGTTGCATTGAAAATAGCCCTGACCGGCTTGCCTGCGGATGCCGCCGCCAAGTATCCGAGCGAGCTTTCCGGCGGCATGCGCAAACGCGCAGCACTGGCACGTGCCATAGCACTTGACCCCGAGCTGCTGTTCCTCGATGAGCCGACGGCGGGGCTGGATCCGTTCAGCGCCAGCGGCATAGACGAACTGGTGCAGAGCTTGCACGAAGCGCTCGGTTTGACCATCATGATGGTGACGCACGATCTTGATTCACTGTGGCGGGTGGCCGATCGTGTGGGCGTGCTGGACGGCGGACGTATTTTGGGAGTAGGGAGCATGACGGAACTTTCACAGTCGGATCATCCGGTGATACGCGAATACTTTTATGGGCCGCGCGGGCGCGCTGCGAGTGAACAGACATGGAAGAAAAAGTAAATTTTGCCCTGGTGGGGGTGTTCGTGCTGGTGCTTAGCGCCGCACTCCTGGGCGGCGTGCTGTGGTTGAGCAGCGGCAAATCCTATAGGGCCGCGTACGACACCTATCAGATTTACATGAAGGAGTCGGTATCCGGGCTGAGCCTGAATTCAACGGTGCGCTATCGTGGCGTGGAAGTGGGGCGGGTGAAAAAAATTGCCCTGGCACCAAGCAATGTGGAGCAGGTGCTGTTGACGCTCGACATCGAGCGCGGCACGCCCATCAAAACGGACACACAGGCGGTGTTGCAGACGCATGGCATTACCGGAATTGCCTATGTCGAGCTGACTGGGGGCAGCCAGGATGCGCCGCTGCTGCAGAAGCAAGCCGCCGATGAATATCCTGTAATCAAGACCGAGCCCTCGCTGATGAGGCGGCTGGACACTTCGATTACATCTTTACTGATCAACCTCAACCGCACCAGCGAGAGTTTCAATGCCCTGATGGATGAGGGCAACCGGCGTGCGGTGAAAAAGACGCTGGCCGACCTCGAGATTTTGTCGCATACCTTGGCTGCGCGCTCTGCCACGATCGACGCCAGCCTGGCCAATGCGGCGCGCACCATGGAAAATACCGCGCGCATGAGCGATGATCTGCCCATGCTGGCACAGCGCGTGCAGCGCAGCGCGGACGCGTTTGACCGCATGACCGGCCAGCTTGCTCATGCCGGTGAGAGCGCAGGCAGTGCGCTCGACGGTACCAGGCAATTTACCAGAGAGACGCTGCCGGAGTTGCACCAGCTGGTGCTGGAGATGCGTGAGCTGACGACTTCTTTG
This sequence comes from Nitrosomonadales bacterium, assembly GCA_025408405.1. Taxonomy (GTDB): domain Bacteria; phylum Pseudomonadota; class Gammaproteobacteria; order Burkholderiales; family Gallionellaceae; genus 39-52-133. The sequence continues at coordinate 10,779 of JANYJE010000081.1, forward strand.
CGCCGCGTCAGCGATCAGCTGGAACAGAACCCAAGCGCCCTGATATACGGCAAGCCCGCAGCAAAACGTGGCCCCGGAGAGTGACGTGTCTATGGGCGAGCAAATGAAAAACAATCAAATTTTAGCTGCTGCCTGCCGCGTGTTCGCGTATCTCATGCCTGCGCTGTTGCTCACGGCTTGCATCAATCTGGCAGCTCCAAAAGTGGAAAGCCAGAAGATATATGTGTTCGAAGCGCGCCCGGTGCTGCAAACGACGACTGGCAAGCGCGATCTGGTGCTGGCTGTCAACCTGCCGCGCGCGCTGCCCGGCTTTGATACGCCGAAAATGGCTTATGTGCAGCAGGTTCTCGAGCTGAATTACTTTGTCAGCAGCCGCTGGGCCGACACGCCTGCGCGCATGCTGGAGCCGCTGCTGGTACAGGCAATCGAACAGACCGGGAGTTTTCGTGCGGTGGTGAAAGTGGCCGGCGCTGTGCCTGCCGATATCAGGCTGGATACCGAACTGATAAGGCTGCAACAGGATTTCGAGGCGAAGCCCAGCCGCATTCAGCTCAGCCTGCGTGCGCAACTGGTCGACGTGAGAGGCCAGCGTGTGCTGGCGGTGAGGCAGTTTGACGCGATGGAAAATGCTGCCAGCGACGATGCTAATGGCGGCGTATCTGCCGCCAACCGTGCAATACAACGCGTGCTTACACAAATGGCGGATTTTTGCGTGAATGAAACCGGCACGCGGTAATCTTCCGAACTTTAGCGCCTGAGCTTTAATGTGCAGTTAAACAGTGATGCGCATGATCCCGCTTAACGGCTTGCTGTCCCAGTGCGCAACAGCCCAGTTCAATATTTCACCAACTTCGTAACCAGCCAGTTCGGCGGGCGGATTTTGCTGCAGAAAGTTCAGTGCACGCAGCAGTATGGGGGCAGGTGTATTGCAATCTACAGGTGAAGCCAGCGTCTGCTTGCTGAGCTTTTCCCCCAGCGTATTCACTGCAATGGGTGGGTGCATATAGTCTGGGGTGGGGTAGCCGAGAAGACGTTGCAGCCAGATCTGGCGTGCTGTGGAAGTGAGCAGGTCGGCACCGCGCACGATATGGTTGATGCTCTGGAAGGCATCGTCCACTACCACGGCAAGCTGGTAAGCGAACAGGCCGTCCGCACGCAATACCACAAAATCGCCTATCTCGTTTTCCAGCTCTTGCGTGACGCGACCTTGCAGTGCATCTTCAAATTCAATGAGCGCGTTGTCTGTGCGTGCCCGCCAGGCTCGCGCCTGCCTGCCAGCGGCAATGCCATTGCGACAGGTGCCCGGATAAATCTGCCCCTCGATGCCATGCAGCGCCGAGTCGGCAATCTCGCGGCGCGAGCACGCGCAGGGATATGCCATGCCGCCGTGCTTTAGTTGCTCCAGTGCCTCTTGATAGGCCGCCGTGCGCTGGCTTTGATACAGCACCGCTTCATCCCAATGCAGGCCAAAGCATTCCAGCGTGCGCAGTATGTCGCTGGACGCCCCGGGCACGGTGCGCGGCATGTCGATGTCTTCCATGCGTACCAGCCAGGTGCCGTTATGTTTTTTAGCTTCGAGGTGACTGCCGAGGGCGGTGACGAGTGAACCGAAATGCAACGGCCCGGTGGGGGAGGGCGCGAAGCGACCCCGGTAACTGTGTGGGAGCGGCATAAGCTGGATGTTGCTACGCTTCACCCATCATGAACTGGTTAATTGCCGCTGGCTTTGCGCCGACGGATAACGTCGCGTGCCATGAAGCCGATGGCTATGGCGTCGATGATGCAGATGAGTGCGATCAGGGTGAGCTCGGTGTTTTCACTGACCAAGCCGCCAACCAGCATGTGTACCACAAAGCCCATGATGAATAACGACGATGCGGCCACCACGGCATAAGACAGGATTTCTGCGGGTTTCATTATCATAATTTATGCGGCGGAAGTCGCCCCTCTTTGAAAGGCGCAATTCTACCGTGAGGTTTGCGATTCTTGCTATAGGGGGCGACCCAAGCTTCTCCATCCAAAACGGGGCAGCGGGCGATCGCAAGGATAGGTTCTGCCGGGAAGATGTGCGCAATAACTGCCGTCAAAAACGGCAGGGGTTCCCGATGTCGTGCGCATTGGGTCAACTGGCCTTAGGCAACCACGGCCTCTTCCTCAAACTCCAGTTCGACCTTGCCTTCCTGCGCGTCCACGGTGACTTTGCCGCCATTGGCCAGTCGGCCAAACAGCAGTTCGTCCGCCAATGCGCTGCGGATGGTGTCCTGAATCAGGCGCGCCATAGGGCGCGCACCCATCAGCGGGTCGAAGCCTTTTTCAGCGAGATAATCTTTCAGCGCATCGGTGAAAACGGCATCCACTTTCTTCTCGTGCAGCTGCTCTTCCAGCTGCATCAGGAATTTGTCTACAACGCGCAGGATTACTTCCTTGTCCAGCGGCGCAAAGGAGATGGTCGCATCCAGGCGGTTGCGGAATTCAGGCGTAAACAGGCGCTTGATATCGGCCATTTCATCGCCACCGCTAGCGGTCTTGGTAAAGCCGATCTGCACCTTGTTCAGCGCTTCTGCGCCGGCATTGGTGGTCATGATGATGACCACGTTGCGGAAGTCTGCCTTACGCCCGTTGTTGTCGGTGAGCGTGCCGTGATCCATGACCTGCAGCAGGATGTTGAAAATGTCAGGGTGGGCCTTTTCGATTTCATCCAGCAACAGTACGCAATGCGGCTGCTTGGTGATGGCTTCGGTGAGTAGGCCGCCCTGTTCAAAACCGACATAACCGGGTGGGGCGCCAATCAGCCGCGACACGGCATGGCGCTCCATGTATTCGGACATGTCGAAGCGGTGCAGCGGCATGCCCATGATGTAAGCGAGCTGGCGCGCGACTTCGGTTTTGCCCACGCCGGTCGGGCCTGAGAACAGGAAACTGCCGATCGGTTTTTGCGGATTGCCCAAGCCGCTGCGCGACATCTTGATGGCACGTGCCAGCACGTCTATCGCTGCATTCTGGCCAAACACCACGGACTTGAGGTCGCGGTCCAGCGTCTTCAAGGTGTTGCGGTCGTCGTGCGATACCGTGCGCGCCGGGATGCGCGCGATCTTGGCGATAATGTCTTCGATCTCGTGCTTGCCGATGACTTTCTTCTGTTTTGATTTTGGCAGGATGCGCTGTGCAGCGCCGGCCTCGTCCAGCACATCGATGGCCTTGTCGGGCAGGTGGCGGTCGTTGATGAAGCGCGCGGCAAGCTCCGCCGCACTGGTGATTGCCGCAGCACTGAACTTGACGCTGTGGTGGCTCTCGAAGCGTGACTTCAGCCCCTTCAGAATTTCTATAGTCTGCTCGACGGAAGGCTCGGGCACATCAACTTTCTGAAAGCGACGAGACAGCGCATGATCTTTCTCGAAAATGCCGCGATATTCCTGGTAAGTGGTGGCGCCTATGCATTTGAGCACGCCGCTAGACAAGGCTGGCTTGAGCAGGTTGGAGGCATCCATGGTGCCTCCCGAGGCAGCGCCAGCGCCGATCAGGGTGTGTATCTCGTCGATAAACAGGATTGCATTGGGTGCATCGGCCAGCTCCTTGAGCACGGCCTTCAGGCGCTGCTCAAAGTCGCCACGGTATTTGGTACCGGCCAGCAAGGAGCCCATGTCGAGCGAATAAACATGCGCATCTTTTAGTATGTCAGGCACGTCACCTTCGGTAATACGGCGCGCGAGCCCTTCGGCAATCGCCGTCTTGCCCACGCCTGCCTCACCCACCAGCAGCGGGTTGTTCTTGCGGCGGCGACACAGGGTCTGGATCACACGTTCCAATTCAAGGTCGCGGCCGATCAGCGGGTCAATTTTTCCGGCCAGGGCGTGCGCGTTGAGATCCAGGGTGTAGCTCTTCAGCGCGCTGTCGTCATTTGTCTCCTGCGCGGTTTCCGAGTCGGTGAGCTGTTTCTGGTTGCTGGTCTCTGGTGTTTTATTGATGCCGTGGGCGATGTAGTTCACCACATCCAGACGGGCGATGCCACGCTGGTTGAGAAAATACACAGCATGTGACTCTTTTTCGCCAAATAGCGCGACCAGAATATTGGCGCCGGTCACCTCTTTTTTGCTGGTGGATTGCACATGCAGAATGGCGCGCTGAATGACGCGCTGAAATCCTACCGTAGGTTGTGTCTCCACATCGTTGGTGCCAGGTGCGCGTGGCGTGTGGGTTTCAATATGGTTGCTCAGCACGATGCGCAGCTCGTCAATGTCTGCACCGCAGGCGCGCAGCACATGTGCAGCCGAAGGATTATCCAGCATCGCCAGCAGCAGATGCTCGACGGTGATAAATTCGTGCCGCTTCTGGCGCGCTTCTACAAAAGCCAGATGCAGGCTAACTTCGAGTTCTTGCGCTATCATTTATTCTTCCTCCATGCTGCAGCGTAGTGGGTGACCATGTTGTATTGCAAAAGCGGTTACATGGGCAACCTTGGTTTCGGCGATATCTTTCGGGTAAACGCCACATACAGCCGAACCTTCCTGATGAACTTTGAGCATTACTTGCATGGCTCGTTCACGCCCCATGGCAAAAAATGTTTGCAAAACCTCCACGACAAATTCCATTGTTGTAAAGTCGTCGTTCAGCAGGATGACTTTATATAGCTTTGGCGGCTTGGTCTTGCTGCGTTCTGCCTCGAGCAGTGTTGCATTTTCGTGTTTAATGGCCATGCGTATATTGTCACAGTTTGTACGGTGTAGTATCTGGTGATTAACACGCTTTTTTCAAGCATATTTAAAAGAATTGTAAAAACATGCATTAAACACTTGACTGTTTTGCTAGAACAGGAGTAAAAAGCACGTGGGTGTTTGAATCAAAGTATCTGCAGTACTGGTTTTGCCATGTGCGGTCTTGGAATTCAAACAGTTTAACGGGAATCCACCCGGTTTTTTAGTAAGGAAGTAAGACATGGCAAACGGTACAGTTAAGTGGTTCAACGACGCTAAAGGTTTCGGTTTCATCACTCCTGATGATGGTAGCGAAGATCTGTTCGCACACTTCTCGGCGATCAACATGAGCGGTTTCAAATCTCTTAAAGAAGGCCAAAAGGTTACCTTTGATATCGTTCAGGGTCCTAAGGGCAAGCAAGCTTCCAATATCCAGGCTGGTTAATCCACTCTTTGTTGGCTAAAAGCCCGCTGTGAAAGCAGCGGGCTTTTTTATTGCTTAGGCTTGTTGGCAGGTGAGTCTCGATGATATCGAGACTCAGAGGGCGACTTATGCAGAACCAAATTTCGTTTCCACCATCACGCCGATTTCTTTGAGGAAGGGGGTGGGTAAGATGCCGCCAGCACAGACAATAATCCCATTGTTGGGCTGCTCAATATCCTTTCCTTCGTAATTGATCAATACCGTGTCACGGTCAATACGCTTTACCTTGGATTTGAGCATGACTTTGATTCTGTTCCTGGCCACCATATCCTGAAGTCGATCGCGATTTTTCTGTTTGCCACGGCCGAAGGCTTCGCTACGGTAAGAAAGCGTAACCGTGGTGCCAGGCTGTTCAGCGATGGCAATTGCCGCTTCCAGTGCACTGTCGCCACCGCCCACCACCAGAACATGCATGTTCTGGTATTGTTCCGGGTCAATCATGCGGTAAACGACTTTTGGCAAGTCTTCACCTGGCACTTCGAGTTTGCGTGGGGTGCCGCGGCGGCCGATGGCAAGCAGGACAGCGCGGGTCTCATAAGTCTGCTTTGTGGTTTTAACAATAAAGCCTTTGTCGGTCCTTGTTATGGTTTCCATGCGCTCGTTCAAATTCAGCTTGATGCCTGTTTTCTGAATGACCTTGTGCCAAAAATCAAGCAACTCCTCCTTGCTGATTTCACCCATTTTTACTTCCCCGATAATGGGAAGTTTAACCGGGGCTGTCATCGCGATTTTGTTGCGCGGATATTGGAAAATAGCACCGCCGAGCGAGACTTCCTGTTCCAGCGTGGCGTAGCGTAATTTTTTCTCTATGGCACCTAATGTGCTGGACAGGCCGGCAGGGCCAGCGCCGACGATGACGACATCGTACGGGTTGCTGCTGCCTTTGAGTTTGCTGATGGATTCCATGGCCTGGGTTCCCTGGCTGGCGGCTTTGCGTATCAGCCCCATGCCCCCCAGTTCGCCGGCGATAAAGATTCCGGGTATATTGGTTTCAAAGTTTGGGTCGACTTGGGGGATATCCATCCCGCGTTTTTCCGATCCAAACACCAGGGTAATGGCTCCGTGAGGACAGGCTGTGGCGCAAGCGCCATGGCCGATGCAAACTGTGGGGTCGATCAGGTTAGCCTTGCCGTTAATCATTCCAATGGCTTCTTCCGGACAGGCGCTAACGCAGCTGCCAGCCCCCATGCACTTGGTCTGGTCAATAAATGGGTGTAAAGACGAAGCCTCGGTCAGCCCGGCTTCAATATTTTCTTTCAGCTGCTCCATGGCAGCAGCTTCTTTTTTCCCGCGGTTGCGGACATAGATAAACATCACCACCAAAAATGGCAAAAGATATATGGTGTAGCTAGGGATCTTAAAATTTGTCATGAAATTCCAACCGATTAGATGCGGCTAAACTTATTGTTTGATATGGAGGAGTCGAGTGGGCATTTCCAGCAATGCCTGGCAGGACAATGATTTTAAATTAGTTTGCTAAATTGCAGGATAGTTCCAAAAACAATAGCATGATTAAAAATGCCACTATAAACAATTTTAACGTCATAATAACAAAATTAAACTAAAGCATTTGCCAAGGTTGAGTTGGTCTTTATGAATTTAACCTTAGCAATTATGCAGCGAGAGTGGAAATGGAATTAGCAACAAAACGTCATCCTGAAGTAGAAAGACGGAAGCCCGAGCAAAGAAATCCGCCCAAAGATTATGGCTGGACCCTCTATTTGATTATCATTACGCTGTTGATGCTTGCCGGATATTTTGTTTCATACGACAAGCTATATAAACCTGGCGACAAAATAGGTTACAACATGGGCCTGGTTGGCGGGTTGATGATGCTGACTTTGCTGATTTACCCGTTGCGCAAACGGGTGCGCTTTATGAAGAGCTTGGGTGTTTTGCCAAAATGGTTTCAATGGCACATGGTTTTCGGCATCCTGGGGCCAGCCCTTATCATGTTTCATTCCACTTTTTTTATCGGCTCTGTCAATGCGGGAGTGGCATTGGTGTGCATGATGCTTGTGTCTGGTAGCGGTATATTCGGGCGTTTTTTCTATACTAAAATTCATAATGGCCTTTATGGTCGGCAAGCCTCCTATAAGCAGTTGCAAACGGACCTGGATGGTGCGGGCGACGTAAAATCCATTTTTAGTTTTGCTCCGGCAATTCAACAGAAACTCGTTCAGTTCCGCGATTCCGCAATGAACCCCTCTTTGCGGGGGGGGGGGAAGGCTTGGGTTTTTCTAACGGCGGGTGCCCGCGCCAAGTGGCTATCCAGAACATTAATTCGCGATTTGGAAGACGCGATGTATTCAGGTCCCCATCAGAAAAACTGGAATGGTGCTCAAATGAAACGCCTAGACGAGCTTTTTTACCAGAACAAAAAATTCATTGAATCGTATCTCCAGACAATTCAGGATGTCGCCCAATTTTCAACCTATGAGAAGCTATTTTCCCTGTGGCATATATTTCACGTGCCGTTTGCTTTCATGCTGGTTTTTAGCGCGATATGGCATGTTATAGCCGTCCACATGTATTGATTAAATAACAACCTCTATATTTCAATGGCAAAGATTCGGATACTTGTTGGCATGTTTTTTTTGCTCGGTGTGATGGCGCCGTCATACGCCGATTCGGTAAACGATTTGTTGTTGCCTGGGCCGGTAATTCAGGGGCATCTGAAGCTTGAAAGTGATTGCAGTCAATGTCACAAACAGTTTGACAAGGCCGCCCAATCTGGCTTGTGCAAAGACTGTCACAAGGAAATAGCAAAAGACTTAAACGAAAAACACGGGTTTCATGGGCTGTTGAAGGAAGAAAAGGCATGTAAGGAATGCCATACCGAACATAAGGGACGGAATGCTCTTATTGCCAAGCTGCCCACCAGTGGTTTTAACCACCTGGCGCAAACCGGCTTTGAACTGAAAGGCGGGCATTTAAAAGAGAAAGTTCTGTGCAAAGACTGCCATCCCCCCCTGAAAAAATACCGGGAAGCCCCAACCAAATGCAACGCCTGTCACGAGAGAGATGACAAGCATAAAGGCAAATTGGGCCTTGAGTGCCAGAATTGTCATGAGGAAAAGAACTGGAAGACAATCCACTTCGACCATAGCAAAACCCACTTCCCTTTGGAGGGCAAGCATTTTGACGTGAAGTGCGACAAGTGCCATGTAAATGATAAGTTCAATGAGACTCCGAAGCTGTGTAACGAGTGTCACAAGAAGGACGACAAGCACAAAGGCAGCTTTGGTATCAAGTGCGAAACCTGTCATACCGACCGTGGCTGGAAAGAAATTCTGTTCGACCACGACAAGAAAACAAAATATCCATTAATTGGAAAACACCACGAGGTGAAATGTACCAGTTGCCACAAAGGGGATTTGTACCACGACAAGTTGAAAACTGATTGCTACTCTTGCCACAAGAAGGATGATAAGCATAAAGGCAATTTTGGGCTGAAATGCGAAAGCTGTCACATCGAACGCGGGTGGAAGGAAATTCTGTTCGATCACGACAAGAAAACAAAATTTCCCTTGCAGGGAAAGCACCATGAGGTGAAATGCAGCGGCTGCCATAAAGGGGATGTGCATAAAGACAAGTTGCAAATGGATTGTCTCTCATGCCACAAAAAAGATGACAAGCATAAAGGCAGCTTCGGGGGTAAATGTGAAAGCTGCCATACCGATCGTGGATGGAAGGAAATCCTGTTTGATCACGACAAGAAAACAAAATTTCCACTGCTCGGGAAGCACCATGACGCAAAGTGCAGCAGTTGCCACAAGGGGGATGTGTATAAGGACAAGTTGAAGTCTGACTGTTTCTCATGTCATGAGAAGGATGATAAGCACAAGGGGCAAGAGGGTAAGAAATGCGAATCCTGCCACCATGAGCAATCATGGAAAAAGACTGAGTTTGACCATCGGCTATCTCGTTTTGCGCTAACTGGAAGGCATCTTCTGGTCGAGTGCAAAAAATGTCACGTTGCCCCCACGTTTAAGGATGCAAAATCGGATTGCTGGTCGTGTCATGAAAAGCAGGATGTGCACAAGCGTCGATTGGGCACGGGCTGCGAATCTTGTCATAACACTCGCGACTGGAAGAGTTGGGACTTTGATCACGATAAAACCAGTTTCAAGTTGGAAGGGAAGCATAAAAATATTCGTTGTGTCGAATGCCACAAAGCGCCGGTAAGCAAAAAGGTAATCCTGGCTGCCAATTGTGCAGGCTGTCATGACAAGGATGATAAACATGATGGTGCTTTTGGAATCCAGTGCGAACACTGCCACACGGGTACGTCATGGAAAGAAATCAAAGTCGGGAGTAAGCGCTGGATGAACCGATAGCGGAAGCCGCAGCCGCAGCATGAATCGATAACCCGATTCACAAAATCGCGGACACCCTCGTTATTTGTGACAATACGGTTTTGATTTGGCAGCGTCCCTTTTCAAGGGCCGAACGGGGGTGTCCAGAATTTTGTGTAAACGGAATTCCATTACTGCTGCGGCATCCTGTCATCAAACTGGATAGTAAACCGGTTTAGCGCCGCCTTCCAATCCCGAATCGGCATCGTCCATTT
>JANYJE010000082.1 GCA_025408405.1 Nitrosomonadales bacterium
ATGGAAACTCAACACGCGCCCCAGAAAAACGCTAAACTGGAAATGCCCTGCTGAAGTCTTCCTTCCTGAAGGCGCTTTTGACTTTAAGACTTACTGGGCAAATCAACTTAACCTTGTTGCACTTGGATCTTGAAACCGCCACTCCATTACGACACGTAACGCATTCGAACTACGCTGCCCCTTTTGGATTGAATATTCCGTGTAAACAATTGTTACTGGAAACTCAATGTAATTAATGTTGCATCTGGCTATGTAGTTCAATATTTCCGAAGCATGTGCCATGCGATTCTGCTGAAATTGAAACCCTTCACAAAACCTCCGTGTCATGATGCGAAAACCATTATGCACGTCGGTAAGCTTAATCCCGCCAGTAATACGAGTAAATATGATTGCGGCCTTTAATACCCAGCGGCGTTGCCATGGCAAGTTCAATGCACCACCAAGAAAACGACTGCCTAACGCAATGTCAGAATTGCTTTGCTGCAGCGCCGTTAGCATCGGCAATATCTCTTTGGCGCTGTGTTGCCCATCGGCATCAAATGTTACGACATACTCACAGCATTTGGATAAGGCATATTGAATTCCCGTTTGCAATGCAGCGCCCTGGCCAAGATTAATCGGGTGCCGCAATACATGCGCTCCGGCATTGAGTGCATTCTGCGATGTTTCATCACCCGAGCAATCATCGACCACCACCACGTTATCTACGAAGCTCAATAAGTTAGCAACGGTTTCAGAGATGACTTTCGCTTCGTTGTAGGCCGCAATTACAACCCACACTTTTGTTTTATCTTGTGGCGTCACATCAACCTCTACTCAACACAAAAAGACCTACGCCTATTATTGCCAGGCCAATGACAAAACTACTTGAAAGCGCCTCTTGAAAAAAAATTGCCCCTCCAATTGCCGCGACAACGAGGCTCACTAGAGTAAAAGGATAAGCGCGTGAAAGCGGAAGAAAAGTAAGCAGCCAGATCCAATAGACCAAGAGCACGCCATAGATCGCGACACCCAGCAAGAATGTCCAATCGCTGAACAAAGCGGATAGGCGAAGAAGCCAGCCAGCCTCGGTATTCGTTAATTGTCGTTGCGCGGCATACTTCAGGAGCAACTGCCCAAGCCCCATCCCAACGGAAAATATCATTACCAAAAACAAATGCGAGTTCTTCATGACGCTTTCTTCCTCATCACAACACGCATTGCATCAAACAAATTTACCGGCAAGCCCATCCGATGCATCCAGGACGGCAACTTCGGCCTGAACGAAAGGTAGCGACATAGTTGATAAATAATTAAACCAAAGGGCACCTTTTTAAATGGGTGATCCAGATAAATCAGCTCAAGCCCCAAGCTTTCACCTATTTGCTTGAGTGATTTCGGGGTGAAAAACCAAAGGTGTTGAGGCGGTGTCATAAGCCGCCAATGGCGCCCCATGACCTTGGCGCTCAATGAAGAAAAGTCGCCTGTCGTAACCAGCACATAACCACCCGGTTGCAGCTTTGCCGCTATGGCCTCCATGGCACTTCTCGGCTCAGGCAAATGTTCGATTACATCCAGCAAAACAACGACCTCAGCCATCGGCATTTGCGCAAGTGCCTCTGCGGTGAGTGCTCCCTGTCGCACACCAAGCAAGCCTCGCTTCTGGCAATCGGCAACCGCTTCCTCGCAAATTTCAAGGCCATTTACATGGTAGTGGTGCTGAGCCACTTCCAGAAAATATCCATATGCGCACCCAATCTCAAGCAGCTCGCCTCCTTTTGCCCCAAGCTTCTTCAGCAGCTCAATTTCCTGCAGAAAATGAGCTTGCAGAACGTGCTTTGCCCCAACGTAGTCGGAATAGCCATCAGGCCTACTCCCGTTAAAGTACGATGCGTCGTAATATGTCGCGGGATCAAACTCATCGGGGCACGCTTTCCCGAGGCCACAATCTGGACACTCAATGATAGGCATTCCAGCTTTATGGTAGAGATATTTCTTGGTCGTAAATTGATTGCACGCCGGGCAAAAATATTCGTTTTGTTTTACCTTCAAGTTCTATCTCCGAATCCGTTGTAGTGTAAGCATTGCAGTTTTAAATACCGTTCGTGAAGACAGCTCAATATTTTCCAGGCATTTGATCAATACGAAATTTGGCACGTACCGCAGCAGTATCAAGTTTCAAGTTCGACGCAGCAAACGTGACGGCCGCCAAACTGATTGCCAACGTGCTCCAATAAACATACCTGAAGTCCGCCATTGGAGCTAATGGCATATAACCAAGCATGTAAAATATCGCAGACACCAGCAGCACGCGAATCAGTGACAGCGATTCTTTATCACCCTGCATGATTAATGTTGCGCACAAAAATATTATCGCAGCAATCAACCACCAATACGGTTTGAATAAGAATGGGGCAAGATGCGCCATGCCGCTGACATATTTATTCAGGACTATCGTCGCAACATTATAATTCAGAACCAGCCCCATTTCATTGGACGATATACCGGAAAACGTATAAATGTATGGCCCTTTCGTTGGATCACGAAGCAAATACAGATAAGCATTTAAACGAAATTTCACGCATTCAATTGGATTCCTTTTGACTGCCGATACCCATGCGTCTGTAATGTCCTCATGAGAAATTGGAGCAACATTTAGATACGATGGTTTGTTAGCCAAACAAAATAACCTTCCCACCAATTTTGTATCGCCAACTGTTTCTTGACTGCATTCCTTCACAGTCTCGAAATCAACTTTCGGCAATAAGCTTTTGTCTTCGATCACTGACAAATGGACAAGATCATCGACCATCATGAAGATGGCTATATGATTTTTTTCTGCGCCCAATAAGTAATAGTTGAAAAAATTCGTGAATGCGAACATCGCTGCCAGCAATATCACTGTGATTGCCAGCTTGATTCGGTTTGAAAGGGCAGGAAACAATTTGCCGGATGCATACCAAATTATCGGGAGCAGCGCCGCAGGTGCGTTGATCCGTATCATAAAGGCGTACATCAGCATACCAATGGCAACAGCCGTTTGCAGCTTCGTCGGCTTTTTCCCGATCAACAGACCGAGGCCAAGCAACAAGCTGAAGGCCAGGCCCATGTCTTTCCACAGCACGCCTTCGAAGTTTGCCACCCACGGAGCCGCGCCCAGCAGAACAAACCAGACTGCCGCGCGATTATCGTTCGCATTTCTGCACCATATGTAGAGCCCCCCCCAGAGCATCCCCAAGTGCATGAGCAATAAACTTTGCGGCCCATCCCAAATGGAAATTAATTTTGACCACAGCCATGCCATAACAGGCGGATGCCCGTCTGAGAATCTCAGTGTGTGGGCTTGCTTATATTGGTCCAGCGAATCTATGGACATAAACCCTGGATAGCAGGCGATAGTGAAAAATACAAAGCCCAAGATTGCCCACAAAAGAGCCCTTGGATATGGAAGGAATCTACTGATGTCAGAATTTTTCATCTGCGACCTTCAAAGCCATAATTTTGTAACCCTGCGTACTGAGATGTGTATCGTTGGGCAAATACAGATCGACTGTCTCCTCAACGGCCTTCTGGAATGAATCAAGCAAATTTACATTGTTTACACCGGCCATCTTGAGCTGCCCGAATATATCCGGAGACTGGACCTTGCGCGCTTCGTCCACCATGTATTTCCGGTAAGTCGTGGATTTATCCGGTACCACGATTACGACCAAGTGCAGACCTGCCAATGCCAGATCATCCTGGATACGTTTCAGGTTTTGCACCGCTGCAGTCATATCCTTTTCCGACCAGGCCATTTTCAGATCGTCATCGGAGTAATACAAAAGCCGATTTGACCTGCGATTTGAAAATAGCTTGTCCGTAACAAGCGGAACATTGACCACGTCACCCGAAACTATCCGCCCGTTACTCATCGCGGCACGCAGCGAATTACCGGTTGCCGGGAGCAAGTACCCCGCATCGAGCATGATACCTTTTTGCGGGCGTGTTGGCTTTTCCGTCCTCGCAGGTATCTCAACCAACTTTGGAATGCGATTGCCGCAGGTGTTCTGGATTCTGAACAGAGGGACGAAACTGCGCTCTACAATCTCGATGACGACCTCATGTACATTCGGATATTGCTTTTCCTTTACCCATCTCAACCAGTTATCGACGCAACCGACATCCTGATATTGGAAAGAAAGTATTTCGAGATTGCGTGATTCAGCCAAGTAGGACTGCCAGATATTCGGGTGCGAAAATGAATCGCCCAGCACCAGTATTTGCGGATTCTGGACAGCAAAGCCGTTGGCATGCACGGCAACTGACGGTTGTGGCAGGTTCCACCCGTAGTCACGCTCTGCCCAATGGCCGATGCGCGTCAGGTCGCCCGAAATCGGTTCAAAATACAAGTTCAGTGGAATTGCGACCACAAAGAAGACAAGCACCGGGAAGGCGAACCACTTCAAATATAAGAGTGAACGAGGATCGGTTTTCATCAGAACTGGTAGTAGAGGAAAGTGCTCACCTTATCCAGCTTGCTAATGGAAAGGCAGAGCACGCAACCAAGCATAAAGCCAAAAACGGGTATTGGTTGCCAACCGATCGTCCGGTTGAATAGCTTGGCACCCTTGCCCGTTTGTTCGACAAAGTTGAAAAATTGCTGGCTGTTCGGCGCAAACCAGATGATCAGCAAACCAAGCGCCAATAACTTTGCAAATGGAGCCAACCCACCCATAGCGCCCAGTCCCGGAATATTGAGGAAAACACCGCCAAAAGATACGCCTGCAGGCAGCATGCTATCCAGATGCCCGATGCTTTCTGCCAGTACGCCTAATTTTGACGGCAACGAAATGCCGCCATAGCCGAAGCATCCTTTCAGCATCAAGATTGCGGAAGAAAAGGACTCGGCCCGGAAGAATATCCAGGCAATGACAACACAGGAAAACGTAAACAGTATGGCAGCCACGTGATAGATCTTCGCCGAGGCACCCTGCATAGGAGTGCGGTTCGCAAAAAGTGATTGCCAAGAATGATTGATCACCAGGTAGAGTCCATGCAGACCGCCCCACATCACAAATGTCCAATTGGCTCCATGCCACAAACCGCCCAACAGCATCGTGGCCATGAGATTCACATGCCGCATGACTTTCCCTTTTCTGTTGCCACCCAGCGGTATGTAGAGGTAGTCGCGGAGGAACTGCGAAAGCGTCATATGCCAACGACGCCAGAAATCGATGATGTTTGCGGCCTTGTATGGCGAGTTAAAGTTGATCGGCAACTTTACGCCGAACAACATCGAGATGCCGATCGCCATATCCGAATAGCCTGAGAAATCGAAGTACAGCTGCAAGGTGTAG
The DNA here is from genome assembly GCA_025408405.1 of Nitrosomonadales bacterium. GTDB lineage: Bacteria > Pseudomonadota > Gammaproteobacteria > Burkholderiales > Gallionellaceae > 39-52-133. Next base: position 5,319 of record JANYJE010000082.1, read on the forward strand.
GCCAGCGCACCGGTCCATGCCTCAATGAGATCTGGCTGTACCCCCAAGCCTGCGGCAGCAAATACCGGCCCGGCATATTCACCGAAGTTGTCGGCCAGCAATATTTTCTTTGCCAATCCAATGGTGAAGATACTCAGGCCTAAAGCGACATTGTCGAGCCGCAAATGATAGGTCTCTTTTTTTGCAAACTGGGGCATCATCTGCGCATGATGCAGTACGGGGCCGGCTATCAGATGAGGGAAGTAAGTGACAAATAACAGATAGTGGATAAAGTTATATTCGCGCGCCACGCTGCGGTGCACATCCACCAGAAAAGCTATCTGGGTAAAAGTAAAGAATGAGATGCCTAGCGGCAATATGATGCTCATCAATGGCAGCGAGCCTTCAGACACCCAGTTTGCTGTGCCAATGAAAAAGTTGGCATATTTGTAGAAACCCAGCAGCAGCAGATTTGCCGTAATGGAAAATATGAGAATGAGCTTTGCATGGGTGCGGCTGCGTGCATGCCCAATCACATAAGCCAGGCTGTAATTGACGATGATGGATACGAGCAGCAGCCCGACATATTTCGGCGACCACCAACCGTAGAAGAATAGCGAGGCGAACGCCAGCCAAAGCGCGCTGACGTTGTGACCGAATCTTGCAAGCCAAAAAAATCCGGCCAGCACAGCCGGCAGAAACAGGAATATAAATTCGTAAGAATTAAATAACATGCCTTGCACCTTGCGTAGCGCAGGAATTTTTGTACCACACGGCAAACGCCTCGATTGCCGTTTCAAGATCTTGTGGTTTCCTGAAACCTGCAGCAGCAAGCTTTTGGTCGCTATATTTCTTTGACGGGTTGGTGCTCGATTTTCCCAGCAAATAAAGGAGTGAACTTAAGAGAAACTTCGGAATGAACACTCTTGGAAAAGAATATGACTTGCCAAAAATTGCCAGCAGTTTGTCTTCCACATCGCGATAATTATTTACCGGCGAATCGTCGTCTGAAATGATGAACACTTCTCTATCCACTTTCTCGGCGTTCAATAAGAATTCCAGCGCAGCAACTACATTCTCAACTGCAACGAGATTCATGCTCCTGCGGTTGAACAGGCAAGACCTGATGTAGTTGAGCCATGGATTTGCCGTCATCAACTCGTTTGCCAGCTTGAGCAGATTCTTGCCTCCCGAACCAAACACCGCAGTCGGACGAAGTATCGTGACCTCGAATTTCCCAATTGCAGCTTCAAGCAGCAAAGCCTCCATTTGCAGTTTGGTTTTTTCGTACTCTGTCGCAGGGACGCAAGTTGTGTCTTCAGCAACCTTGCTGCTTCTGGACTTTCCGTCAACGACTGCCGTACTACAATGAACCAGGCGCCGAATCTGATTCTTGGCGCATGCGTTGGCCAGGTTAGCCATTGCCTCCAGATTATTCTGTGCAAGGTAAGCCAGATTTATCACTGTGCAGTTCTTGCTGAACAACGCATCCAGTGACTCCGGCTTCAACAGGTCACCTTCAATGAAGTTGATGTTGGCACGACTCTCCGCTTTATTGCGATGCACCAAAACCCGAACTTCAATATCGGACCGGCTGGCAAAACTTGATAACAGGTGTTCGCCAATAAATCCCGAAGCCCCGATGACAACGACTGTTGTCACGCCAGATGATTTGGCGCGCACCCCGCTCATCCAATCACTCGCTTGAGTACCTGCAGGTAGCGCAAACCCCACTTTGTATCTGGCTCAAGATAGTTGCCTTCCGCCCATTCATTCCAGGACTTCAGGAATATCAACTTGTGATCTTCGTCGCGGTCAGCCACAGCCTTAACAGCCTCGTTCAGGTGACCTTCAAATAGCTCAGGTGTCGAATGCGCAAGCACCAACCCTTTGCGGCCCTTGCGGGGGGTATTGTCCCAATTTGGGAAAACACAGGGATAAGCCTCGCAATCAAACTGGTTCAGATCGGGAATAAGGTGTTTTATCGCCTCGCGATATTCGACGACGCGCGGCCCGCCTAATGACAACCTTTTTCTTATTCCCCACACTATTCTGGTCGCTTCATTAACAACTGCATTGCCGGTATTCGTCACTGCAAGCGTAGATAACGTTACAGCATCCAGCCCGAGTTCTTTGGCGCTCTTGAAATCAAGCATATTGATACCGACAATATATAAACCTTTAAGGCCGGCTTTTAAAGCCAGCTCTCGCCAAAGGTCGAAACGTCTTTTCGGATCCGGCATGTCGGTTGGCTTGAATATCACCAGCAGCGGCTTGTCGTCTACCGTTATGTAGCGGTGGTCACTGAATGCTTTCAGCAAATATTCAAAATGCGCCTTGTCATCTTCCTCGCCCGGATAGGTCTGATCGATAAGTTTGCGATGTGGCTCGTCTTTCCATATCCCGTTCCAGGAATGGTTTGCCCAGCCGACGCAAAACGGAAAATCCGGCCGGCCTGATGAAAGGACTTCATTAAAAGGGCGCTCCAGCATGCGGCGTCCGCCAAACCAATAGTGCCAATAACAGAACCCTTCAACACCGTAGGTGGCCGCCATTTCGGCTTGGGCAATCCTGGTTTCAGGCAATCTTAAATCGTAAAAACCCAGATCGGCAGGAACGCGGGGCTGCTCGTGCCCCTTGAACAAGACGCGTGCACTGGCAACATTGGTCCACTCGGTAAATCCTTTGCCCCACCACTCGTCATTTTCTGGAGTGGGGTGAAACTGCGGCAAATAGAACGCAATTACGCGGGCTTTTTTCTTCTGGTCTTTATTGTCAGACATAACTCTTCCAGCTTTGATGCTACTAAGCGATCTTCACGACATCAACTTCCGGCAGCGGGAACACCAGGTTCATGCCGGAAAGCTTCTTGTTCGATATGAAGAATTTCCGGAAATGCCACGGCAGCACAATCATGTAGTCCGGTTTTTTGGCGAGCAAGTCCTGCTCCGGGATGATCGGTATCCATGTGCCCGGCGTATAGCAGCCGAATTTCTCGGGATTGACCTCGCCGACGTATTCCACTTCTTTGGTTGTCAACCCACAATATTGCAGCAGCACATTGCCCTTGGTCGACGCGCCCAGCACTGCGACCTTTTTTCCTTCGGCATGTGCCGTTTCGATGAATTTCAGCAGGTCGCGTCTGGTGCGCACCACGCGCTCCGCAAACTCCTGGTATGGCTTCAGCGTATCCAGCCCTCTGGTTCGCTCATCGTCCAGGATTTTCTGCACTGAAGGTACGACCGCTTTTTCGCCGTGCGCCTTCGCTACAGTCACAGAAAAACTGCCACCGTTGATGTCGTTGAATTCGACATCAAGGATCTTGAAGCCAACCCGATCGGCCATCCACTTGATCTGGCGCAATGCGTAGAACTCCAGGTGCTCATGGCACACCGTGTCATACGAATTGGTGTCCAGCATGGTCGGCATGTAGCTCTGCTCGAACACCCATACGCCATCGTCCGCCAGCACGTCGAACACCTGGCGCATGAAGCCCATCGGATCTTCCAGGTCGTAGAACATGGAGAAAGAAGTGACGACTTTTGCCTTCTTGCCCGGGAAACGTTCCTTTACCAAGGCGGAAGAGAAGAAGTCCGGGATCAACTGGATATGTGCCGGATAGTAGCTGTAGAACTTCACACCGGTGGGATCGACGCCAACCAGCACCGGCCCTGTCGCCGGATACGCCTGCAGGGTAGTACTGTCATTGCTGCCGATGTCGATGACCAGATCACCCGCCTGCAGCTTCACCATGCCCAGGATACACTTCACCTTGTTGTTGAGGTGAGCCACCATGCTCGCGTTCAGGCCGGAACGATAGCCGTAGTTTTCGCCATACATCTCGCCCAGATCATAAGAATGTTCCATCTGCAAAAGTCCGCAGGTTTCTTCACCGCCAACGCACTTCACCAGATGCAATGGGCCAGTTGTGACTTTGGCTCCCTGCTCACGCGGAAACACTCCGGTCAGCATCTGCTCGCCCAAGTCCAGCACTCGCTCCAAATGCGTATTGCCACAAATCCTGCATTTCTCGATCTTCTTGTACATCTTCCTTGGCTCCATCTGTTTTATGTTCGATTGCTTAAGTTTCGCAGATCTTCGTCCACCATCATCTGCACCAATTCCTTGAAGCCGACTTCCGGCTGCCATTTCAGTCCGGCGCGCGCCTTGGCTATGTCACCGACCAGCAATGCCGTTTCGGCCGGCCGATAGGATGCTTCATCCTCGCGCACATGATCGCGATAATCCAGTCCCAGATGGCTGAAGGCGAGGTCGCACAGCTCGCGCACCGAATGCACCTGCCCTGTCGCCAGCACATAATCGTCCACATGCTGCTGTTGCAGCATCAACCACATGGCGCGCACAAAATCGCCGGCAAATCCCCAGTCCCTTTGCGCATCCAGATTGCCAAGGTGCAATTCCTTCGCCAGTCCCAGCTTGATCCTTGCCGCCTCATGCGTGATCTTCCTGGTGACGAATCCCAATCCGCGGCGCGGACTCTCGTGATTGAACAGAATCGCCGAACACGCAAAGATGCCGTAGCGCTGGCGGTAGATCCGGATCATCGAGTCCGCGTAAAGTTTGGCCGCTCCATATGGACTGCGCGGATTGACCGGCGTCGATTCCGTTTGCGGACTCTCTACCGCCTCGCCAAATATCTCGCGGCTGGAGGCCTGGCAAAAACGCATCCCGGCATCCACTGCCCGGATTGCTTCGAGCATGCGCGCCACCGCCATACCGTTCACTTCACCCACGCCGACAGGATCGTCGTACATGCCAGCACCCGACGAGTAGGCGGCAAAATTATAAATCTCTTGTGGCCGATACTGGGCCAACACTTCGGTCATACCACGCTGATCCAGCATATCCCAGACAACCAGTTCAACCGCATCGGCAACTTCCACCGGAAGCGCCGCCCGTGCTTTCTGGCGGTCACGCACCGCGCCGATAACGCGATAACCTTTGGCGAGTAACAGTTCCGCCAGGTAGGAGCCATCCTGCCCTGCTATGCCGGTGATGAGCGCTGACGGCTTGTCTGTCAACGAACACCTCGAGCCAGCACGCGTACCAACAAGCGGCTCAACATCCCGGCGTTCCGGCTGAACAGCAGATCGTGCAATGCCATCCGGGCCGGCTGAGCCGGCCATGCAAAGTACATCACCATCACCAGGTTCGCCAGCGATGCTGGAAAAACGCTCAACAGATAAGCGATCATTTTTTCAAGCTTGCCTGCATCGCCTTGCCAGATTTTGTTGAACTCGGTCGAAGAATATGCGCCAAGCGCCCGGTTATGGAATAGCGCCTTCGCGCTGCGCCACGGTTCGCGCCGGCATACTTTTCTTTTGGCTTCATCCGAGAAATCTGGGAACGACCAGATCAGACCGGGCCACTTGAACATCCAGATCTCGAAGCTACGTGAGGTCCACATTGCATTGCCATAGCGGATAACGATCTGCGGTTCTGCAATGACCCTTATATTCTCGATCGGCGGATTCTGGAAGATCACCCCGACATGGATGAACAGGGAACCGTAATAGGCGGCTCGCTCACGAGCCATCCAGCATGAACGCCGGATCACCACGCAGCCGATGAATGAAAGATATGCCGCGGTTTCCGCAAAGAATACTTCACGATCTGTTGCACGATAGATCTTGTCCGCATCGAACACCAGGCGCTGCTTCTCGAACAGTTCGGAAAGGTCGACACTTCTCACCTCGGCGTTAACGATCACCAAGTCATCCTTGCCGCCAAGTGAGGCCAGCACGGTCGCCAGCGCGCCCGGGCGCAGCAGGTCATCATCGGTCATCAGCCAGCAGAACTCGCCTTTTGCATAACCCACCGCCTTGTCAAAATCTGCGTCCACACCGGAGTTCACAGATTCCCGAAAGTAGCGAATCTCCGGGTGTGCCGCTGCATAGCGCGCCATTACCTCAGGCGTGTCGTCCGGAGATGCGCCATCGACGACGACGATTTCCACGCCCAACTCCATCTGGCCCAGGATGGAATCCAGAGTCTCACCGATGAATTGCGCTCGTTTAAAGGTCGCAATACAAATGGACAGCTTGATCGACATGGTAATTGGCTCTTTCGGCAAGGTATCCAGTTAGCGGCGCAAGATATCTTCCGACTCGGCAAATACGTAGTTGAACGTCTCCGAACTAGCATGTCCCTTTTCGACCCAATCGGCGACCTCGCCTGGACTTACCAGTTTCGGTTTTGCCGTTGCAGTGAATGCCTGGTAGCCATGCCCCCAAAACAGCTGAAATATCTGCTGGAAATCAGGGTTGCTGCCCTCGGGATGGAACTCTTCCAGACAGATCTCGAGCAGCCAAACTGGCTTGGGCGACAATGCGAGCGTCGCCAACGCCCCCTTGAGTACGTGATACTCGGCTCCCTCCACATCCATCTTGATAAACAGGCGCTGGCCCAAGAATCGGCCTGCCAATACGTTATCCAGCGTGGATACCGGAACGGTCTTCTTGAAACGCGAAGAATAACCCGCCCAGTTCTTGATCAGCGAAGCAGACGGTCCCGATGCCCCATACAGGGTCAGCAAGCCGGGACGCTCACTCAACGCTAGCGGGAACACCTCTGCTTTGTCTTCCCAACCGTTCGCCCTCAGGTTCTGGAACAGGCACTGCAGGTTCTGCTGCTGCGGCTCGAATGCGACCACCGGCTTTCCGGACTGCAAGGCAAGGCATGTGTAATAGCCAAGATTGGCACCGATGTCCACAAATACATCCACCTTGGGCAACAACCTCGAGATGATCGCAGTCTCCTCGATCTCGAATTTCCCGCTGCGCATCAGCTCATAGGCGGGATGCAGACCAGAGGTCAATTTAAATCCCAGAGGCGTCACCACCTCGCTGGTCTTCGTCCAAACTTTTGTGCCCCACCAGTCAGTAAGCACGTGAAGTTTCCACCTTAGGCTCGCATTCAGTCTCATTAGCGTATCTGAACGCTTTGCTAGGTTCTTTAACCAGCGTGGCAATATCGACATATATTTCCTTATTCCGTGGACTATTGATGTGTGTTTTTAGATAGTGACAAATTTTTGATCTGCGATCAGCTTGAATTGCCCATCGCTGGATTTCCTGAATTTCTTATATTGGGATTGGTTCTCGGCGAATTCTAGACCTCGCACTTCATCGAGGAATGATTTGTCAAAATGCGCGGGATCTACAAAGAATCCATTCACACCATTTTGGTCGACTGTTACAAACCGATAGCCATTTTGCTCAAAGAATTTCCGCCAGCCTGCAATTGAAACGCCGTAATACAGGTGCGTTGGATGTGCCTGGGTAAATACGAATGTGGGCTGATATTCGATAGTCATGCTGCGCTCCGGCCCATAGACCGAATTATATTCAACTGCGAATATCTTCGGGCGGAACCCGTTGTCCAGAATGGCTTGGGCGATGTGGTAGTCGTTACCGTCGATATCAAGCGAGAACACATCCGGGTCGTGGTGCATCGACATCGCCTTCAAGGCGCGTATGCTTTCCTTCGTCACGAACATGTTGTGGATTTCAGCGCCGATGCTGTATCCAACAACAGTCCGTCTTGCTCTTTCAACCAGATGCGGGCTACCTTCGATCAGCAGGCCGTTGTATTTCTCAGCAACGAGCAGCCAACCAGTGTTGTTCTCGATGCCATCTGCTGCACCAATCTCGATAAAGTAGCGATTGCTGCTCTTCAAATTCTTGCGCAGTACGTCAAGAATTCCATCTTCGCCATTTTGGCTGAAGCCGGAAAACTCCCAGCTTGCTGGCGATTTCAGATCGATGTTGCGCGCATGCATCATTGCCGCCCCTTTGCTCAGGGCGATGTTGATGCGCTGTCGGTCGCGAACGTCTAACAGGTAATTGAACAACCTTCCAAACATATCATTTCCCTTTATCTACTTATAACGAATCGGTTCAAATAGCCAATGAAAGTCTCGCGCGAAAGTTGCAATGAAAAAATGCACAGCATGGTCGCAGTGACCCATAGCATCATTCCTGCTAGTAATTCCACATAAACATCGTCCTGCAACAACTGCATGGTGAAGTAACCGACAAGTCCAACAAGTGAGGATATCACCAGAGGTGCGCCCACGTCCTTTGTCAGCCATACTCGCGCATAGCCTTTGAAATAGCGCTTGTGTGTGACCCATGTCCCAACGAACAAGTAGAAAACAAACAACAATAACTGGGCGAAAGCCCCTCCCACCGCCCCATACAGCATAGAAAGCGTCGTGGCCATAGGTACCATGACGACTATTAGCGCGATGTATATCACGAACATCGGTTTGGTCTCACCCTGTGCCAACATTAGTGCGTACGGCATGTGCATTACACCATGGAAGGCATAAGCAATCAGGAGCAGCGATACCAAAGGTGCCACTGCCACTGCAAGACCTTCATTGCCCGTCCATACACGGATTAGAGGCTGCGCCAGCAGCACTAGAACCATCGCCGATGGAAATAACAAAATCGCCAGCCATTGACTGGCAGTACGATATTGCATATGCAATTTATCAATCTTTTGCTGCGCAACCAAGGATGAAAATAGTGGGTAAGCAATATTGAATATAGGAACGATCAAAATATAGAGACTGCTGGCTACCATCGTAGCTAGCATGTATTTTCCAAAGCTTTCCAATCCAAGTGTCTTGCTCAATATCACCTTGTCCAATTGTGTCAAGACGAGCCCGGAAAATGAGATCGCACCCACACCCAATGAGAATTTTATTATTTGCTTGATACGAGCAGCTTCAAAGTGTTTTACACCCGTGTTGCCTATTACTCTCCAAGCGGCTGCACGCATTGTGATTGCATAAACAAGACCCACGCATGCCTGCCAGCAAAAAAACGCTTCTATTGTCGGTGAAACATATGCCAGCACCGCAATCGCTCCCACGCTGCCAACTGTCACCATTGTCATGTTGATAAGACTCGACACGGACTGGCGCTGTGCGCCAATCAATGCCCCCTGATACAAACCTATCGGCCAGCGGCAAGCCACCACCAGACCCATCAACATCACCGCATGCGCGATGGTCTGCGATGAGAGTTGCTTTGATTGCAGCCAGTATTCTGCAATCAATGGCGCAAGCAACAAAATCAGCACAGCAATTGCTGCAGCCATGCTCCAATACACAACGGCAAGGGTATGCAGCAGTTTGCCAGCTTCTTTCAATTCACCTGATGCTGAGCAACGTGCGACTTCCCGGTTAATGGTTGGGGCCATTCCCATATCCAGCAGCTGCAGCAACGATTGCGTCGTCACAAAGAAGCCAATCAGGCCATAGGCTTCTATCCCCAAGTACTTGAGATAGAACGGCACCACCGCCAAGCCGATCAGCGCCGACCAGATCGAATTGGCTAAACCTGCGATCAGATTGCGGCCAAGCGTCACGCGCAATCACTCATGGTAGGTGTTGGTGTAATAACCGTGGCTTTTCACCAGCTCATCGCGCTCGGCTGTTTTGAGATCCTCGCGGACCATTTCCTTGACCAATTCTTCGAATGTTGTTTTGGGTTGCCAGCCTAACTTAGCCTTGGCCTTGGAGGCATCTCCCAACAGTGTTTCCACTTCTGTTGGGCGGAAATAGCGCGGGTCGACCGATACGATGCAATTGCCCTCTGCATCGTAGCCTTTCTCATCCAAGCCGCTGCCTTCCCAGCGCACCTGAATACCCAGCTCCGCTGCGGCAGCATTTACGAAGTCACGCACGCTATATTGCACACCGGTGGCAATCACAAAGTCTTCCGGCTTTTCCTGCTGCAACATCAGCCACTGAACTTCGACGTAGTCGCGCGCATGCCCCCAGTCTCTCTTTGCGTCCAGGTTCCCCAGATAGATCTGCTTCTGCAGGCCCAATTTGATACGTGCCAATGCGCGGGTGATTTTTCGCGTTACAAAATTCTCGCCGCGAACAGGCGATTCGTGGTTGAACAAGATGCCGTTGCAGGCATACATGCCATAGGCCTCGCGGTAATTCACTGTTATCCAGTAAGCGTAAAGTTTGGCAGCTGCATAAGGCGACCGTGGATAGAAAGGCGTGGTTTCTTTCTGCGGAGTTTCTTGCACCAAGCCATACAACTCAGAGGTAGAGGCTTGGTAAAAACGTGTTTTCTTTTGCATGCCAAGAATGCGTATTGCCTCCAATACGCGCAAGGCACCTAACGCGTCGGAATTGGCGGTGTATTCGGGTTCTTCAAACGACACCGCGACATGGCTTTGTGCCGCCAAATTGTAAATTTCGTCCGGTTGCACTTGCTGGATGATCCGAATCAGGCTGCTCGAATCAGTCAGGTCGCCATGGTGCAAAAAGAAGCGCACGCCGTCTTCATGCGGATCGCGATACAGATGATCGACGCGTGCCGTATTGAACGATGAGGCACGGCGCTTGATGCCGTGAACGATGTAGCCTTTATTCAACAGAAATTCGGCCAGATAGGCTCCATCCTGCCCGGTAACGCCGGTGATCAGTGCGACTTTTTTCATAAGCAACCTAACGTAATGTCTGAATCTATCGAATACAGCATCAGGAAATTCACCTGTGCGTTGAATCGGGTATTATAATTTAAAAACTTTAAGTTCCAAGAAATGTTTGTTATCCATAGAAAGCCTTCATGCTCTATCCCGTAATCCTCTCAGGCGGCTCCGGCACTCGTTTGTGGCCTTTGTCGCGTGCGGCGTTGCCCAAGCAGTTTCTTCCCCTGGTGACAGACAAAACCATGTTTCAGGAGACGCTGCTGCGCCTGCAAGGCTTTCCCGGAATGGCTGCACCGTTGCTGATTTGCAACAACGAGCATCGCTTTCTTGCGGCTGAACAACTGCGCGCCATCGACATTCAACCCCTCTCGCTTATCCTTGAGCCGCTGGGGCGCAACACTGCGCCTGCGGTGGCTGTTGCGGCGTTTGCTGCGCAGGCAAATGACCTTGCAGCCACCCTGCTGGTATTGCCTGCCGACCACCTGATTCAGGACACCCGTGGTTTTCACGCTGCCATTCAGGCGGCGCTTGGTCTGGCGCAGCAGGACAAGCTGGTGACTTTCGGCATTACGCCTGACTTGCCTGCCACCGGCTTTGGCTATATCGAGCGCGGTGTAGCGCTGAATGCCTCTGCCAGCAGTTTTGCCGTGGCGCGTTTTGTCGAGAAGCCGAATCTGGAGTCGGCCAGACAATTTCTGGCGGCCGGTACGTTCTTCTGGAACAGCGGCATGTTTGTGTTCAAGGCCTCTGTTTACCTCGCCGAATTGCAGCGTTACCGCCCGGAAATTTACGCAGCTGCCAAACTGGCGTGGCAGCAAAGCACTCACGATATGGATTTTTGCCGTCTGGATGAAACCGCCTTTGCCGCCTGCCCGTCTGACTCTATCGACTATGCGGTGATGGAGCACACGCAAGCAGCCGCGATGGTAACGGTGGATATAGGCTGGAGCGATATCGGCTCGTGGTCGTCGCTGGCTGACGTCAGCAAAAAAGATGAACGTGGCAATGCGCTACGCGGCGATGTGTTTGCGGCCGAGACCAGCAACTCCTACGTGCGCGCCGAGAGCCGCATGGTGACGGCCATCGGAGTGCAGGATCTGGTGATTGTGGAAACTGCCGACGCGGTGCTGGTGATGCACAAGGATTTTGCACAGGACGTAAAGCAGGCGGTGGAGTACCTGAAGCAGGCAGAGCGCACCGAGCATCTGATTCATCGCCGCGTGTACCGCCCATGGGGCTATTACGAAGGCATCGACGTGGGCGAGCACTTCCAGGCCAAGCGCATCATGGTCAAGCCCGGCTCCAAGCTGTCACTGCAAATGCATCACCAGCGCGCCGAACACTGGGTGGTAGTTTCCGGCGTGGCACGCGTCACGCGCGGTGAAGACCTGCTCGTGTTGCACGCCAATCAGTCCACCTATATCCCTCTTGGCGTGAAGCACCGCCTGGAAAATATCGGTGAAGAACCGCTTTATCTGATCGAGGTGCAATCCGGCGACTATCTGGGTGAGGACGATATCGTGCGCTTCGAGGACGACTACAAACGAAACTGAGGACTGAGGATTGAGTGCTGGGGACTGGGATTTTCAATGTTCGTTCGTACTGAGCCCTTCGACGTAGCTCAGGACAGGCTTGTCGCAGGGTGAACTCCGCAACTTCTTGATTTTGAGTAGCCCTCCATTCATGGTTCGACTGGCTCACCACGAACGGAGGACTCATTCAGCATTTCCCTCGCTCAATCAATCACTGAGGCATATTTACGCCTGGGTCGCCACCAACCTGATTTAGTGGCCACGATGGCTTTGCACGCCGGATGTGGTGATGAAGTGCTATTATGCACAGCATGTATACAACCAACTCATGGAGGCTCCTATGAGCACCGGGTCATCTGTCTTAACTGTACGCATTCCCGTGGAAGTTAAAGCGAAATTGGACGAGCTTGCCGAAGCAACCAAGCGTAGCAAATCGTTCCTGGCGCAAGAGGCGATTACGCACTACATTGATTTGGAATCGTGGCAAATCGCGGAAATACATAAAGCCATTGGGGAAGCTGATGCAGGCGATTTTGCAACGGGCGATGAAATAGCTGCCTTCACAAGCAAGTGGGGCGTGCATGCGGGTTAAGTGGTTGCGCCAGGCACTACTCAACCTTGATCAGGAAGCTGAATATATTGCCCAAGACAACCCGGTTGCGGCGGGGGAATTTGTCAGGCACATACTCAGTAGCGTTCAGGTTTTGGCAGATCAACCCAATGCAGGGCGAGCGGGACGAGTCCCCAAGACTCGAGAGTTGGTCATTGTTCGGTATCCATATATCGTGCCATACCAAGTCAAACGTGACTCAGTTGAACTATTACGCGTTTTTCATACTTCCAGAAAATGGCCAGATGGGTTTTAGTGATGCCGGGCGTATCTAACGCTCTATTTCCATTTCTACTCACATGACTTCCAACCGCCCATCCAAGTTGAACATTGCTATCGTGCGTTTTTCCGCACTGGGCGACGTGGCCATGGTGGTGCCTGCCGTGCGCAACTTGCGGCGCAGCTTCCCCGACGCGACTATTACATGGATCACCAGCCCGCTCGCTTACGCTCTTTTGCGGGGACTGGAGGGGGTGCAGTTTGAGGTTTTTGAGAAGCCCGGGTCATGGGCCGATTACCGCGCTTTTTACCAGGCGTTCAGCCAGCGCTCATTCGACGTGGTATTAGCGATGCAGGCCAACCTGCGCATCAACCTGCTTTATCCGGCGTTGCATGCACCCGTCAAGATTGGCTTTGATCGCGCGCGCGCGCGCGAGGGGCAATGGTTGTTCTGCAATCAATCCATTCCGTTTTCCAATACTCATCTGGTAGACAGTTTCCTGTCCTTTGCCACTCAGCTGGGCGCTGAGCCCGGCCCCGCCAACTGTGAGCTGCCTATCACTGAAGCAGAGCGTGCATGGGCGCATGAGAAACTGCAACGCCTGCCGCGCCCGCTGATCGCCATCCACCCCTGCGCCAGCAAGGCTGAACGCAACTGGCTGCCAGAACGCTATGCCGAGGTGATACGCCGTGCCACACAAACATGGAATGCAGGAGTGATGCTCACCGGCGGCAACACGCCCGCCGAACAGGAATATTGCGCGCGCCTGGCCAGCATCGCGCCCGAGCGCACGCTGAATCTGTGCGGCCAAACGAATCCCAAGCAGCTTGCCGCCTTGCTCGGCGCGGCAGAGGTGCTGATCGCCCCGGACACCGGCCCCGTGCATCTCGCACGCGCCATGCAAACACCCGTCATCGGCCTGTATGCGGTGGCGTCGCCCGGCCTGAGCGGGCCTTATCAGCAGCAACAATATCTGGTCGACCGCTATCCTGATGCGGTGCGCAAATTTCTGGGCAAGGATCCTGAACTGGTAGCCTGGAATACGCGCGTGCACAATCCGACTGCCATGGCGCTGATTCAGGTTGAGGACGTAATCAACCGGCTATCACGACTATTGGACAACCATGCTTAACCCGCGCCGCATTTACACCTCCCTGCTGTGGCTGTTGCTGCCCTATGTATTTTTTCATCTGGCTTGGCGTGCGCGCAAACAGCCTGAATACCTTAAACACGTAGGCGAGCGTTTTGGTTTTTATCCCGTCAGCAGCAACAAACCCGTGATCTGGCTGCACACCGTGTCAGTTGGCGAAACGCGCGCCGCAGCCAGTTTGGTGCAGCATTTGCGGGCAGCTTACCCCGGCCATCAGCTGCTGCTCACCCACACCACGCCTACCGGGCGCGCCGCCAGCGAACAACTGTATGGCGACAGGGTGCTGCGCGTTTACCTGCCATATGATTATCCCTTTGCCGTGCAGCGCTTTCTGCGCCATTTTCAGCCGCGTATCGGCATCCTGCTGGAAACCGAAATCTGGTTTAACCTGATACATGGCTGCCGGATGGAACATATTCCCTTGCTGCTCCTCAATGCACGGCTATCTGAAAAATCGGCTGCGCGTTATGGCCACTACCCGAATCTGACGCGTCAGGGCCTGAACGAGTTGAGCGGCGTTGCCGCCCAGACCGAAGAGGATGCCGCACGCCTCTCCTCTTTGGGTGCGCGCAATGTGGCGGTGATGGGCAATCTCAAGTATGACATCGCGCCGCCAGCGGCAATGCTTGCGCTGGGCAACCAACTGCGCGCTCAGTTCGGAGCAGGCCGGCCGATATTTCTGGCAGCCAGCACGCGCGAAGGCGAAGAGGAGTTGCTGCTGACTGCACTGCGTGAATTAGAGACAACACCCATGCTCACCGTCATCGTGCCGCGCCATCCGCAGCGCTTCGATGAAGTGGCTAATCTGCTGACTCGCCACGGCATACGCTTTCAGCGCAGAAGCAGCAATTTGCCGATTGAAACCACAACCCAGGTTGTTCTGGGCGACAGCATGGGCGAGATGTTTGCTTATTATGCGGCCTGCGACCTCGCCCTTATCGGCGGCAGCCTGCTGCCCTTCGGCGGACAGAATCTGATCGAGGCATGCTCCGTTGGCAAACCCGTCCTGATCGGGCCGCACACTTACAATTTTGCCCAGGCAAGCTTGCAGGCCGTCGCATCGGGTGCTGCCGTGCGCGTGCAGGATGTGAGTGAACTGGCACAGAGTGTGCGAGACTTGTTGTGTCAACCCGAGCGGCTGACTGAGATCGGTAGCGCCGGGCTGACTTTTGTAAACGCAAATCGCGGTGCAACCGCGCAAGCAGTTGCGCTAATCAGCCGCGCTTGGAACGCCCCTGCATAACATAGTCAGACCACCCGGCAGGCGGGTTTACGGTAAAATTCGACAGATATGAACTTGAGCATTCCAACAAACAACCCATGACTAAAATTCTCATCACCGGCGGCGCCGGGTTTATCGGCTCTGCGGTTATCCGCCAGTTCATCAATGAAACCGATGCAACGGTAATCAACGTCGACAAGCTCACCTACGCCGGCAATCTTCAGTCTTTGCTTTCCGTTGCAGATAATCCGCGCTATCACTTCGAGCATGTCGATATCTGCGATGCTGCCGAAGTTGCACGCCTGTTCCGCGAGCATCAACCCGATGCGGTGATGCACCTGGCCGCCGAGTCGCATGTGGATCGCTCGATCAGCGGCCCGGCCGAATTTATACAGACCAATATTCTCGGCACCTACACGCTGCTGGAAGCCGCGCGTACCTTCTGGAGCTCCCTGGATGCACCGCGCAAAGCAGCTTTCCGCTTCCATCACATCTCCACCGACGAGGTTTATGGCAGCCTGGACGAGACCGGCTTCTTTACCGAAGAAACCGCGTACCAGCCGAACTCGCCTTACTCTGCCAGCAAGGCCTCGTCCGACCATCTGGTACGCGCCTGGCATCACACCTATGGCCTGCCCGTGGTTACCACCAACTGTTCCAACAACTACGGGCCGTATCACTTCCCCGAGAAACTGATCCCTCTGGTTATTCTTAATGCAGTCAGCGGCAAGCCACTGCCGATCTATGGCAAAGGCGACAACATTCGCGACTGGCTGTATGTGGACGACCATGCACGAGCTTTGCGTCTGGTATTAAGCCAAGGAAAAGTGGGTGAGGTTTACAATATCGGCGGCTGGAACGAAAAAACCAACCTTGAAGTGGTGCATTCCATCTGTGCAATTCTCGATGAACTGCACCCGCAGGGCACCCCTCACGCAAAACTGATCACCTATGTTCAGGACAGACCCGGCCATGACCGCCGCTACGCCATCGATGCCAGCAAGATTGCTCGCGAGCTGGGCTGGAAGCCGCTGGAAACCTTTGCTTCAGGGCTGCGCAAAACCGTGGCGTGGTATTTGGCGAATACCGACTGGGTGCAGGGTGTAACCAGCGGCGAATATAAAAACTGGGTAGAAAAGCAGTACAGCGGACTGAGGACTGGGGACTGAGGGAAAAGCCAATGTCCATTTCCAGATTCGAGGATTTGATAGCTTGGCAGAAAGCGCGGTTGTTGGCGCGCTTGATTTATAGTCTGACGGCCACGGAGAGGCTCGCCAAAGATTTTGGGCTTAAAGATCAGATTCAGCGCGCAGCGGTCTCCGTGATGTCAAATATTGCAGAGGGTTTCGAGCGTGGCGGCAGACCTGAATTCCACCAGTTTTTAGTCATCGCAAAAGCATCCTGTGGCGAACTTCGCTCACAGCTGTACCTTGCACTCGACATTGGCTACATCACCGCTGAGCAATTTGATGAAGCATTGTCACTCAGTGAGGAGGTCGCTCGGCTCGTTGGTGGATTAAGATCTGCAGTAAACAAACAAAGGAAATAACATGGCATCCTCAGCACCCCGTACTCAGTCCTCAGCACTCAGCCCTCAGTCCCCGCGCATGCGCGGAATTATCCTCGCCGGCGGTTCCGGCACTCGGCTTTATCCGGTTACCCAGGCTATCTCCAAACAACTGTTGCCGGTTTATGACAAACCCATGGTCTATCACCCGCTGACCACGCTGATGCTGGGTGGCATTCGTGATGTGCTGATTATCTCCACACCGCATGATTTGCCCCTGTTCCGCAACCTGCTCGGTGATGGATCGAAGTGGGGGATGAATTTCTCTTATGCGGAGCAGCCCTCACCCGATGGCCTGGCACAAGCCTTTATCATTGGCGAAAAATTTATCGGCAATGATGCTTGTTCGCTTGTACTCGGCGACAATATTTTTTACGGCCACGGTTTTGAGCATTTGCTCAACGCTGCAGCCGCCAAAAAAGAGGGTGGCACCGTGTTTGCCTACCATGTGCAGGACCCGGAACGTTACGGTGTGGTCGATTTTGATTCGACCGGGCGCGCGCTCAGCATCGAAGAAAAACCGCTCAAGCCTAAATCGAATTATGCCGTGACCGGCCTGTATTTCTACGACAACGATGTGGTTGAAATCGCCAAGACAATCAAACCCTCGGCACGCGGCGAACTGGAAATCACCACCGTCAACCAGATCTATCTGGATCGCGGCAAGCTCGACGTGCAAATGATGGGGCGCGGTTATGCCTGGCTGGATACCGGCACGCACGAGTCATTGCTGGAAGCCGGCGCCTTTGTACAGACATTGGAAAAGCGCCAGGGATTGAAGATCGCCTGTCCCGAGGAGATTGCTTTCCACAGGGGCTACATCTCGGCCGAGCAACTGCACAAGCTCGCGCAACCACTGGCCAAGAATGGCTACGGGCAATATTTGCTCGGACTGCTAAAAGACTGAGGCGCTGACGTGCACATCATTGCCACAGCCATTCCCGACTTGCTGATCATCGAACCCGAGGTGTTCGGTGATGATCGCGGATTCTTTTTCGAGAGTTTTAACCAGAAAGTTTTTGGGCAGCTTACCGGCCTGTCTGTTAACTTCGTGCAAGACAATCACTCGCGCTCTGCGCAGCATGTGCTGCGCGGCCTGCATTATCAAATCCAGCATCCGCAGGGCAAGCTGGTGCGCGTAGTCGCCGGTGAGGTGCGTGATATTGCGGTGGACATACGCAAGAGTTCCCCCACGTTTGGGAAGTGGGTGGGAGTGAACCTGTCTGCCGACAACAAGCGCATGTTGTGGATACCGCCAGGGTTTGCGCATGGCTTTGTGACGCTGAGCGATTACGCCGAATTTCTCTACAAGACCACCGATTACTGGGCGCCCGAACACGAGCGCTCGATTATCTGGAATGATCCTGACCTGGCGATAGACTGGCAGCTGGCGGGAGCTACACCCCTGATTTCCGCCAAGGATCAGGCCGGAAAGTCGCTCAAGAATGCTGAGGTGTTCGCATGAGAAAGATACTGCTCACCGGCAAGAGCGGCCAAGTCGGCTGGGAATTGCAGCGCACCTTGGCACCCTTGGGCCAGGTCATCGCACTGGATGTCGCAGATCTTGACCTCGCCCAGCCGGATGCCATCCGCAGAATGGTGCAAACTATCAAGCCTGACATCATCGTCAATCCTGCCGCTCACACCGCCGTGGACAAAGCCGAATCAGAACCGGAGCTGGCCATGGCGATCAATGGCGTCGCCCCTGGCATATTCGCAGAGGAAGCACGCAAACTTGATGCGCTGCTGGTGCACTACTCTACCGAATACATCTTCGATGGCCGCAAACCGGGAGCTTATGTGGAGGACGACACACCCACTCCGCTTAGCGTTTATGGAAAATCAAAACTGGCCGGCGAACAGGCGATTCGTGCCGCCGGTTGCCGTCACCTGATTCTGCGTACCAGCTGGGTGTATGGTGCTCGCGGCAAAAATTTCATGCTCACCATGCTGCGCCTGGCACGCGAACGCAGCGAACTGCGCATCGTAGACGACCAGATAGGCGCGCCCACCTGGTGCCGCTCACTGGCTGAGGTTACAGCACTCATATTGGCGCAGCTCTATGCCCCCGGTACCAGCAGCGAAACAGTAGCACAGGCTTCTGGCACCTATCACCTCACCTCATCGGGCAGCGTGTCATGGCATGGTTTTGCTGCAGAAATTATGCGTATGGCCGCAGTACAGCCCATGCCCAGGCTCGTAGCTATCCCGTCGCACGAATATCCCACTCCTGCAACACGCCCAATGAATTCGGTCATGTCGAACGACAAACTGGTACGTACGTTTGGATTGGCTACGGGGGACTGGCGCGACAATTTGCAATTGTGTCTGCAGGAAGCGCGCCTGTCTTGAGATCAGGGCGCCCGCACACGCTTAGTAGAGCGCCTGATTGACCAGCGTCAACTCGTCTTCCGCCAGCGTACCGCTTGCGGCCCTGAGGCGCAGACGGCTGATCAGGTAGTTGTATTCGGCCTGATACAAGTCGCGACGCGTGGAAAAAAGCTGTTGTTGCGCATTGAGCACATCGAGGTTGGTACGCACCCCCACCTCCTGACCCAACTTGCTGGCTTCGAGCAGGCTCTCGCTGGATGTCAGCGCCTGTTGCAACGCATTCACCTGTGCAATGCCGTTGACCACCCCAAGGTATGCCTGCCGGGTTTGCAGGTCGACGTTGCGACGCGCGCTTTCCAGTTCATCTTTGGCGCGGTCGCGATTGGCCTCGGCTTCACGCCACTTTGATTGTGTCGCGCCCCCCTGGAACAATGGCACATTCAGCTGCACACCTACTGTTGTGCTGGTGGCATCGGTGTTCAAGGCAGTATTGGTTGAGTTGGCAAAAGTCCCGCTCCCGACCGGAGTGATGGTGCTTTTACCGACACTAGCCACCAGATCCAGCGTCGGGTAATGCCCGCCACGATTACGCGCCACTTCCTGCTCTGCCAGTTCGGCGTTAGCCTGAGCTATCGCCAGTTGCAAGTTACCCTGCTGCGCCTGCTCCACCCATTTTTCCACGTCTGCCGGCTGCGGCGCTTCCAGCTTGAAGCCATTGCCCAGAGGCTGAAATTTGCTCGGCATGGTGTTGGTCAACTGCTGCAAGGTGCGGCGCTTGATCTCCAGATTGCTCTGCGCGGCAATCTCCTGGGCGAGGATCAGGTCATAGCGTGCCTGTGCTTCGTGCGTATCCGTAATGGTGGCGCTACCCACCTCGAAGTTGCGCTTGGCTTGCGCCAGCTGCTCTGATATGGCGATTTTCTGCGCTTCACTCAGACTCACACCATCCTGCGCAGTCAGCACGTCAAAATAGGCTTGGGCCACACGCACGATCAGATCCTGCTCGGCGTTCTTGAATTGCGCATCGGCCTGCGCCACCTGCAATTCTGACTCGGTATACACCAGCCAGTTGTTCTGACGGAACAGCGGCTGCACCAATGTCACTGCCACACCATTGTTCATATAGGTGCTGGTTCCCTGGCGCAGCAACTGAGGAGTCAGCGGGGCCGGTACGTTGCTATATTGGGTATCGGTGTTGTTGTAAGTGCTGTTCGCAGTCAGGTTCACACTAGGCAGCATCAATGAGCGCCCCTGCGTCAACTTCTCCTGCCCGGCCTGGTGCACGGCGCGTGCCGCAGCAAACACGGAATCCTGCCCTTGTGCAGCATGGTAGGTTTCCAGCAAGTCAGCCGCCGCAACCGGCAGGCTGACGCCTAAAGTGGACAATACAACGAGTAGTAATTTTGTGTGCTTCATAGTCCGGTTGTAATATTAGTATTTGCTAATACTATACGCTTACACTGCTGGCTTCAAGCTTCAGTCATCGCGTACAGCCTTGCATCCTGCGCATCATATACCCGTGATGCTCGCCAGTTGCTGCAGTTAGAGCTGTAATCAGAAGACGAACCGTTCCGGCTGCGGGGCATGTTGCAAAGGCGCGGTGCAGGTTTCAAACAGGTTCTTGCGCTCGAATGTGTCCGCACCCGTGCGGGTAATCAGCCTGGCCTGCATGGCAGGCGCCTCGCCAACCACGGCAAACAGGCGCCCACCTGTACGCAAATTCCGCAACAAGGCTTGCGGCTCCAGAGGGATAGATCCGGTCAGCACAATCACATCGTACTGTTCCGACCCCCAGCCATTCGCCGCATCACCCACGGCTAACGAGACATTATCCAGGTGATGTGCCGCCAGTTTACTTGCTGCAGACGCGCTTAATTCAGGCACGATTTCCACGCTGGTCACTTGCGCAGCCAGATGCGACAGCAAGGCTGTCAAATAGCCGCTGCCTGTTCCGACTTCAAGCACAGAGTCACCTGGCTTCACGTGCAACTCCTGCAACACGCGCGCCTCCATCTTGGGTTGCCACATCGATACGCCGTACCCCAGTGGTATCTCCAGCTCCATGAATGTCAGTGCTTCCGTGCCTGATGGTACAAATTGCTCGCGTTTGACCTTGGGCAACAAGTCCAGCACGCGCATATCCAGCACACCCCAAGGCCGGATTTGCTGTTCAATCATATTGAATCGAGCTTGTTCCCTGTTGTTCATGTGCCAGCCCTTGGGGTTTCCCATTAATTTTCAAAAGCCGAGTATAACAATATCACCCGCACCACTCAATGCAAGCCCCGTTATTCCGCCGCGATGACAACCGTCCAACTTGCTTTTGCCGCCTGTTTCCAGTACCTTGCAGCGCTTGCGTGGGGGTCTTCGCCGTAACCACAGGCGGAGTGAGAAACACCCTTTGAACCTGTACGGATAATGCCGTCGTAGGGAAGCGTCCAGCCACAGGCGGTGCTCCCTTAACTTTCTCTGGAGCACTGAACCATGAATGCCAATTCCCCCTTCTTAAGCCAAGCCGCGCATGTTGATGCCGCTGCGGTCGAGCCTTTGCCCAATTCGCGCAAAATTTATGTCGAAGGCTCTCGCCCCGATATCCGCGTACCAATGCGCGAAATTTCTCAGGCTGACACGCCTGCCAGCATGGGCTCAGAAAAAAATTCGCCGATCTATGTGTATGACTGTTCCGGCCCCTATACCGACCCGGCGGTCAAGATCGACATCCGTTCCGGCCTGAGCGAGATGCGCGCCGCCTGGATTGCCGAGCGTAATGACACCGAAGCCTTGCCGCGCCTGTCTTCCGCCTATGGCCAGCAGCGCCTGAACGATCCGGCGTTGGCCGACATGCGCTTCAATCTGCAACACACACCGCGTCGCGCCAAGGCAGGCCGCAACGTGACCCAGATGCACTATGCGCGTCAGGGCGTCATCACGCCGGAGATGGAATACATCGCCATCCGCGAGAACCAGAAGATCGATGGGCTTTCCGGGATGATGTTGCAGCAGCACGCGGGCGAGAACTTCGGCAAAGCCATGCCGAAAAAGATCACCCCCGAATTCGTGCGCGACGAAGTCGCCGCCGGCCGTGCCGTCATCACCGCCAACATCAACCACCCCGAGTGCGAGCCGATGATCATCGGCCGCAACTTCCTGGTGAAGATCAACGCCAACATCGGCAACTCCGCGCTCGGTTCCAGCATTCAGGAAGAAGTCGAAAAGATGACCTGGGCCATCCGCTGGGGCGGCGACACGGTGATGGATTTGAGCACCGGCAAGAACATCCACGAAACGCGCGAATGGATCATCCGCAACGCGCCCGTGCCCATCGGCACTGTGCCGATCTATCAGGCGCTGGAAAAGGTGAACGGCAAGGCCGAAGACCTGACCTGGGAGATTTTCAAGGACACGCTGATCGAGCAGGCCGAACAGGGCGTGGACTACTTCACCATCCACGCCGGCGTGCTGCTGCGCTACATCCCCATGACCGCCAAGCGCATGACCGGCATCGTCTCGCGCGGCGGCTCCATCATGGCGAAGTGGTGCCTGGCGCATCACAAGGAGAACTTCCTCTACACGCACTTCGAAGATATCTGCGAGATCATGAAAGCTTATGACGTGACCTTCTCGCTCGGCGACGGCCTGCGCCCCGGCTCCATCTACGACGCCAACGACGAAGCGCAACTCGGCGAACTCAAAACGCTGGGCGAACTCACCCAGATCGCTTGGAAGCACGACGTGCAAGTGATGATTGAAGGCCCCGGCCATGTGCCCATGCACATGATCAAGGAGAACATGGACCTGCAACTGAAGTGGTGCCACGAAGCGCCCTTCTACACGCTCGGCCCGCTGACGCAGGACATCGCTCCCGGCTACGACCACATCACTTCTGCGATCGGTGCGGCAATGATCGGTTGGTTCGGCACCGCCATGCTGTGCTACGTCACACCCAAGGAACACCTCGGTCTGCCCAACAAGGCCGACGTGAAGGAAGGCATCATCACCTACAAGATCGCCGCCCACGCCGCCGACCTCGCCAAGGGTCACCCCGGCGCGCAAGTAAGAGACAACGCCATGAGCAAGGCGCGCTTCGAGTTCCGCTGGGACGACCAGTTCAACCTCGGCCTCGACCCCGACCGCGCCCGCGAATTCCACGACGAGACCCTGCCCAAGGAATCCGCCAAGGTCGCCCACTTCTGCTCCATGTGCGGCCCGCAATTCTGCTCGATGAAGATCAGCCAGGACGTGCGCGACTTCGCCGCCAAGGAAGGACTATCCGAACAAGCCGCTTTGGAAAAAGGAATGGAAGTGAAATCGGTGGAGTTTGTGAAGCAGGGGGCGGAGGTTTATCACAAGGCTTGAGCCCTTACACACTCAGCAAGACAAACGGGCCGCAATGCGGCCCGTTTGTGTTTGTGGATCATTTAAATCAGTCCGGCTTTATTTAATTCAGGCAGCGCTCATTTTTAGCATCAGTCTTTTTTAGGGCACTTCAACATCAACCTATGACAGGCGCACTCATTACAATTGACGCGCCACCCGACACCACCCATTCCTCATAATCCGCCATGACCAGCTCAGATCGCTTAAGTAATGGCTCCATGAAAGCCTTGCGATTTGCATGCATATAAATCTTGGGATTCAGTGTTGCTGTATCCAATAAATTCTTAAACATTGCGTAACGATCTTCCCACGCAAAATCGCTGCCGGTCGTGTGCATTGCCATCACCATTTTGCGATGTACATCCTGGTTCACACTTTTGCCCACAGTGTCGACCACACCAAACAACACCTGCAAAAACGATTTCAGTTTTTCAATCAACTCCAGCTTTTGCTGCTCCGTCAGACTTAGTGCGGCCAGCAACGTAATTGCATCAAGAGACTCAGCTAAGGCCAGTGCTGCTTGGGGTGTACCGTCAGGCACTGACGCTTTTTTCTTGCGCTCATCGGGCGTAGGCAATTCATCCAAACCCCAGCCCTCGGTTTCCTCCACTAGGTCCACATCGAACACGGCTGCGACCGTGTTGTCCACATCTTTGGTCTTTGCCGCCAAATGCCGCACCACCTGCTCGGCGAACTCAATACGCATCGGCTCGTTATGCTTCTGCAATTCCGGCTTCTCAAAGTCCAGAATGATGCGCAACCGTTCACGGCAGCCTAACCACGCCGTGCCCAACTTGCGCAGTAGCGCGGCACGCAACAGCCCTTCTTCGGAAGTCACCAGCGTATCCAGAAAGTCGGACAAATCTTTTGCGCCCTGCGAAGCCTTGCCTGCACCGCGCGTCGCTTTCCAGGTTTTCCAATGCACCGACAAATCCTTGTCGCGGAAAAACTGATTGAAGGCATCGTCCATTTTGTCGCGCAGCGTCATCGCATCCAGATCGGAAACGGTAATGCCGCCGTACTTTTTAAACACCTTCGGCAGATTTTTCGACACCACGCCTTCGTGTGAAAAATCCACGATCAAACAATCGTTCTTGTACTTGCACACGCGATCCACGCGGCATGCACTTTGGAACAGCAGCACATCATCCATGCCCCGATCCAGAAACAGCGTATGCAACGTCGGCTCATCAAAGCCTGTAAGCAGCTTATCCACTACCACGATCAACGCGTTGAAAACCTGCAAGCCTGTTTTGGCTGCCTCGCCCTTGCGGCGAAACTCATCCAGAATCGCATCCTGATTCTTGCCGTCATTCAACGAAGCGCATGACTGCTCGCCCTGTTTGTCGGTGAAAAGAATCAGCACCGGCGTGGCTCGCAAGGTATCGCCGTATTCCGCAAAGCGTGGATCATCGGCCAATTCATCCAATGCGCTACGCAGCAGCTTTTGGTAACTGATTGCCGCCTTGATCGAGTCGGCGGCAAACATCGCCTTACCCTCTCCCAGCGTCCGATTCGGCGGGCGCACTGCGCGCACCGTCTTGGCCGCAAACACCAATGCTGCATCCTTGGCGATCAATTTCTGGCGCGCCAAGTCACCATAAATCTCAGTTGCATTCGGTGCGCGTACTTCGCGCCCCGGCTGAAGTTTCTGGATGGTATCTGTTGCGCTGTAGATCAAATGGTCTTCAAAGCGCAGCACATTCTGAATCGGGTTCAGAATGATCTTCTCGCGAATTGCCTGCGCCATGGTGTAGGCAAAATACGGCACCCAGCGAATATTGTCGCCGGGCGCGCCGGGAGAGCGCCATTCGCCAAAGCGCGCCAACACCTCATCGCGCGGCGTGGCAGTCAAACCGACAATCAAATTGCGCTTCGCCCCTTGCGGACGAATGCTGCCCCACTGGTCGAAAATATCCACCGTCGCATCGTGCAATACACCGTTTTGGCTGCGATGCACCTCGTCGATGATGAACGCCACGCGCTTTGAAGTCAGCAGCGCATTCAACTTGGCATCCTGCTCCGCCAGCTTTTGTATCGAGGGGAATTTCTGAATGTTCACCACCACCACGCGCGCGCCGCCATCGAGTGCATCGCGCAGACCGGCAAATGTCTCCGCCTCGGCCACAATATTTTTCACGCCCTTGGTGCGTTGCGCTTCCGCCGCCACGTTCTTGCGCAACTCGGTGCGGTCGGTCAGCAGAATGCACAAATCGAACAGCCCTGCCAAAGCCGGGCTGCGCGGATCAACCATATCCGACAAGGCCTGCGCCAGCCACACCATCACATTGGTCTTGCCCAAGCCTGCCGCGCCTTGCAGCAAGATCGTGTGCGACTCTGCGCCGTTGCGGTGCAGCAAAGTATCGTTAACGATGGCGTTTGCCTTTGCCGGGTCGAGATCGGGCAAAGCAAGCGCGAGTTGCGCGCGAATGTTCGCCTCGTTGATCTTGGCCACATTCTCGTTGGCGTACAGCTCATCTACCCGGAACATCGCCTGATACAGCATGGCGCGCTGTGCGGGTCGCGGACGCAGCATTTCCACTTGGCTGGTCGTGCGGCTGGGACGCAATTGATTGAAGAAATGAATCTCCTTATCCACCCCGTGCGCAGGATGAAACATCGAAGCCAGATGTTCTGCCACCGCCGTCGAAGGTGTCTTGTCGCGCATCTCCGGCGCGCGTGCAAAACACTCGATCAGCTTGTCGGGAATGGTCGCGCCCAAGGCAAGCTGGTTGTCCTTCAACAAGGCATCATCCACCTCGCCCAGCAGCCAATCGCTATCGCTCAAGATCATCAAATTGCCCATATCAATGCTGCTGATATGAGTGGCGCGCTCATACAGGCAAATGTCCTGACGGATGCGATGCCGCTCCGCTTCCAGCAAATTGCGGCTGCGGAAGCCGGGCCACACGCCGCCCTGCGCCGCATAGCGTTCGCGCGCTTCGTTCAGCGCGCAGATTGCCGCCTCGATGCAGTTGTGAGCGATCTTCTTGCGCCCGTTGCTGGCAGCGGTTTGCCCGGTCTGCGCCGTCTTCAACTCGGCGTAGGCAAAATACAAACCGTTGACGAAAAACACCACATCGGGGCGACGCTTGATGCGCTTGTTGGTGATGGGGAAGTGCCGCTCAAAAGTGGCCTCGGCGATCACTCGCAAGCGATTGGTTTCAAACAACGCGGGTGCCGACTTGTCCGCCCCGGCGCGCGGCGCTTCGTTCCACAGCACAAAAGTTTGTCCCTGAAACACCAGGTTATCGCGCAACACCACGGCGGCATTGGCACTGTCGCGCAGCTTTTGCGCCAGCACACTCACCCACAACTCATTCAAAAATTCCACATCGGAAGCGAACGGCTTGCTTGCCTGCTTGAACGCCGCCGCATTCTGCGGGCAACCGTTTTTCAAGAACTCCAACAGGTCGGCAGGAACAATCCACTTGTCGCGGTCAATGTCGGCGGGCTTACCCTCCATCCAGTTCAACCCCGCAGGCTCGGGCGCGGTAAAGAACGGCAGAAACACCCCGTGCTGAAAATCGTTTTCCTTGAACCCGTAAGTCATTGCAAATCCCTGTTAAGCCCTAAACATCCATTTGAAAAGCAAGCCGCTTCCTCCTTTATTAAAGAGGAATTTGGCAGCCGAATGAAGCTCCTCCTCGCCCTTATTGCCCCAACTATTACCCTTACTAAAGGGTAATTACCCCTTCTTTTTCCACCGCGCCGCAGGCCCTCGCCCCTGACACTCGACTGCATGGGCCGCTTGCTGTTCGCGCAAAACGCGCCGCACCATATCTTTGCTGACTCCGGGGCAAGCCTGCTCCACCTGTGCCACGGTGAACTCATCCGCAAACCGGTTGATCGCTGCCAGCACCAAATCCGTTTTCGAGCCGCGCGGCGCTTTCACCTCGCCCACGCGCTCGGCGAATTCGCGGTACGCCATTTTCAAAATAGACAGCACGTAATTGATGAAAGGCCACGGATCATGCTTGCCCTCATGCCATCCTTGCGAACTCTGCTCCTGCGTCTCGTAATAGCGCTCCTTGTTTTCCTCGATCAGGCGCTCAAGGCTGATGTAACGCCCTGCCTCGTAGCCCAACTGATAGCACTGAAGCAACAGCGCCAGCCGCGACACGCGCCCGTTGCCGTCGCGGAAAGGATGGATGCACAAGAAATCCAGATTGAATGCCGCCATCGCAATTAGCGGATGTACCCAGCGCTCGTCCAGGCAAAGCTGCCAATCGGCCACCAGCCCGGCCATTGCCGCAGGCGTGCCCGCCGCCGACACCGGACGGAAGCGCACCCGCTCACGTCCGTCGGCATAACGCTCGATGATGTCGCCGTCTTTTTCCTTGTACTTGCCCGCATCCCATATTTGGCCGCGCGCCAGCCGGTGCAGCTCGCATAGCGTCGCTTCGCTCACCGCCATGCGTTCAGCGCCTTCGTGGATCAACTTCAACGCATCGCGATACCCGCGCACCTCCTCCTCGTCGCGGTCGCGAAACAGCGGCTTGGGCGCAACCAGCACCTCGCGCACCCGCGACGGCGCAACCGACACGCCTTCAATACGATTGGAAGAAACCGCGCTCTCGATCAGCGCATGCTCGCGCAAAGTCTTGAGCCGTTGTGGAGACTGCTGCGTGTAAAGCGCCTGCTTGCCGCGAAACTCGCCCAGATCGGCCAGATACCAGGACGTGCTGGCGGGGATGGAAAAATCCTTGGCGGCAAACAGGCGTAGCGTGTTCATCTCTTTTCCTTTCCTGTCACAATCCCGCTCAAATCAATCTTGCCCGTTACCGCCTCGTGGATGATGGCTTTGCGCAGTTCTTTCAACACCTGCGCTTGTTCGGCCAGCGTGGCGAGTTGCGCGTCGATTTGTTGGGTTTGGTGGTCGAGGTGATTAGCGATGGCGAGTTGCTCGGCGAGTGATGGCAATGCCAAGTGAATGTTCTTGAACTCATCCCAATACAGGCGCAGACGAAACTCTGTAATGCCTCGCGAACGCCGTCGTATCTCCTCCATTGCCGCCGGGGAGCGCAATACATACTCGACGAATCTCGGCGCAACAGTCTGCTTGGGGCGCGCCACAACATAGGCTGGGCTGACCAAGCCTTCTAATTTCGCAGCGCCAAACGCACCTTGCCACGCTCGCATCTGGTTATAAACCAGATCGTCTGGTTTCACTCTCTTATACAGGCCTCGATCCTCGCTTCGATTAACCTTACGATCCATCTCTTCATCGTCCAATTCCTTGTCGGAAATACCGGAGTGAATCGACACCGTAAGAATCGGCAGACCATCGCGCCCGGCATCGGCAGCCTCACTGAACAGGTTTGCCAAACGAGTTAACTCCCAGTGGGCAGGCATGCTGCCAATCCACGCCACACCCGAAGCTTTCATCGGAGCATTTTTGTTCAAGCCTTTGGTGACGACTTCGTGGATGGTGGCTTTGCGCAATTCGGCCAGCACGGTCTTTTTCTCTTCCAGCGTGTTCAAGCGCTGGTCAATCAGCGCGGTTTGCCGGTCGAGGTAAGCGGCGATAGCACATTGTTCTATCTGCGAAGGAAAGCCGACGATGGCATTGTTGGCATCGGTTTGAGTGAGGCTTGGCAAAGCTGTTTGCGTGGATATCTCGCGCCATGGAATGATTTCAGCCCAATACCCCAAGTATTCGATTGAGAAATTTTTCTTCAGCGCTGTATTAAACATACAGGTATCAACAGCCCAGAAACCGGCTTGGACTACAAAAGGTTGGTCTACAGTTCCCTTTCTTCCGATTGCAATTGCCTTCTTTCCGCAAAGCGCACGATCAACGAAAGCAAATGGCTCCCGGCTTGATCCGTAAACTGGAATGCGGCCTTCATTCAGCGCTTTATGATCTTTACCAGTTTGAAAACTGCCCGCATCCTTGAATCGTCTCACTTCCCAATTTTTGGGAATCTCACCTACCCAAGCCACTCCTGAATTTTTCATCTTCCTAGCCACGCTCACATTCCCGCAATGCTGACAGCAAAGGCGGCTTCTTGCGTCGCACTTTTGGCATTTAGCTTACGCAGTTTCTCCAGCAATACTTTCACGTTGCGCATTTCGCTCTTTTTGGGGAATTGTTTGTTGAAGTTGATTTCGCAGCCGACCTTCACACCGCCCACCACGCGCTCGAACGGCTCTTTCACCCACTTCGCCAGGAAGTCGCCGATGATTTTTTCGTTGGCTTTGGCATCGCTTGAGTAGGTGGTGGTTTCGGTGTCTTTTTCTTTCAAAGGACCGAGGGTGACTTCGACTTTGAGAATTTCTTCGCCCTTGGCCTTGGCGACTTTGGCTTTGACGGTGAGGGTGCCGAGTCCGAGTTCGGTGACGGTCTTGCCCTTGTGAAATCGAATTGCGCCGGTTTCATTGTCGCGAGTGTACCGGTGATCGCCAGATTGCACGGTGATGGTTTCTGCCATTTTGATGGCTTCGTTGAATTTGGCGGCAGCTTCCTTTGCGCTCAATTCAGCGGGATTGTCCAGCGGGCCATCCTTCACGATGTGGCTCTTCCCATCGATAGTGACCGTGATCACATCACCAACCAAGACTTGTTCTTCCCGCACGGCGCGCTCGGCTTCATCGTGGCGATGCAGGATGATTTCGACTTTGTTGTAGAGCAGCTCATCCACCGTCAGCACTTTGGAGATGGGGCCGTCGATGTAGGCGTGAAAGGCTTGCACGATCTGGGTGCAGTTGGCTGCGTCGATTTTGCAGTTTTTCTTGTTGAGATTCTTTTTGAGTTTGACGTAGTTGTTTTCGGCGTTGATGAGCAGCACGCGGCCTTTACGTGCTTTGGGTTTGTTCTTGTTGAGCACCCACAGGTAGGTGGAGATGCCGGTATTGAAAAACTCATTCTTGGGCAATTGAATGATGGCTTCGACCATGTCTTGCTCTTGCAGCAGCCAGCGGCGGGTTTCCGATTCGCCGCCGCCCGCATCGCCGGAGAAAAGCGTGGAGCCGGAATGCACGATGGTGGCGACGCCGTTTTCTCTCAAGTGAAAGGCGGCGTGTTGCAGGAACAGCAGTTGCCCGTCCGAGGTGGGCGGCAGGCGGTTTTTGGCGAAGCGGCCCGAAGCATCGGCTTCGATGGTGGCCTTGAAGTCTTTCCAATCCACGCCATACGGCGGGTTGGCCATGATGGCGTCGAATTTGTCGCCGAGGAATCGATCATCGGTGAGGGTGTTGCCCCATTCGATTTTTGCATCGCTGCGGAAGCGCGCTTCGATGGCAGCCAGCGCATACAAAGCATCGTTCAATTCCTGTCCGCGCGCACGCACCGAAAGCTTGGGGAATGCCTTGCGCAACGAGTCTTCCATGGCATAGACAAAGTTGCCGCCGCCACATGTCATGTCATAAACGTCGGCAATGCCTTTGGTATCTTTGCCCTCCTTGAATAGCTCGACAATGAGCGCGCTGGCGAGTTCGATCACGTCGGATGGGGTGTATTGTTCACCCGCCGTTTCTGCCGAGATGTCCGCCCACTTGCGCTTGATGTGCTCTTCGATGGTGGTGACTTCGGAGTTGTCGAAGCCGGTGAGGTCTATGTTGCCCCACTTCTGCGCGAAGGCATACAGCGGCTGATTGGGCATACCCCACAACGATTGCGCTTTACCTTGTATGTCCAGAAATTTGGGCAATCCGGCCACGTAGCCCATGCCCAGCAAGCGGCGCGTTTCGGGATCGTATTGTTCAAGATGGGTGGTAAGGCGGTTGAGGAAATTGCCGCCGGGCACTTGGCAAGTTTCTTTCAGCCCTTTGCCGTGCATGACCAAATCTTGGTGGTAGCCTTTGCCCGCGGCTTTGACGGACATATCCAACCAGGTGAGATGTTCTGGATTTTCGTTGTCGAACACTTGCCCTAGAGCTTCTTTGTATTCCACAATTTTTGCGGCTCTCAAACGACGGATGCGCGATTCGACCAGCATCAGCGCGAAGAACGGCATCATGTAACCGGGCCAGTCACTTTCTTTGATGGCGCAGCCGCGCAAGGTGTCGGCTGTTTTCCAGATGTCCGCTTCGTAAGTGATAATGCCTGCGCCTATGGTTTGTTTCATTCAATGCCTTCTTGCTACTTGGGTTGTTTAATTTGTTTCGTTGTTGTGCGATATGCCGCGCTGATCGTGATCGACCTTCTGTACAACAGCTTGCTCCAGCGTAGCCACCGGCAGATACAGCGCCAGTGGATTATCCATGCAGGCAATGAATCCCAGCTTGGTATAAAACGCTTTGGCCTTGTCGTGTTTGGCATCGACCACGACGGCATACAGCCCCACGCGCTGCGAAACATTGGCCGCCGATTATTTAACGCGTTTTGCCGCCGCCAGATAAACCGCGCTGTCTTCGCGCTTGCCAACCGCAACCACGATCACGGTGACGGTGGTGTCTTCCACCTGATAAACCAGCCGGTAACCGGCGGCGCGCAGTTTGATTTTGTAGCAGTCCGGCATGGCGGCCAGTCGCGCCGATTCGACGCGCGGCTGGGCCAGCCGCTCGATCAGTTTCTTTTTGAACTGTGCGCGGATTTGGCTATCCAGCTTCTGCCATTCTTTTTGCGCGGAAGTCTTGAATTCAAGCCTATAGGTCATCCGGCGAAACCTCGACCGATTTTTCGGATTGGCGTTCTTTGACCAAACGCACCAGCGCCTGGTCGTCCAGTTGATCCATCATCGCCTCGAAAGCGGCCACGGGTACCAGGTACGCCGCCGGGCGGTTGTGATTAAGGATCGCCACCGCAAAGCCTTCCGCGCTCTGAATGATGGCCGAGGGGTTTTTCTTCAATTCACTGATGCTGACTGATGCATTGGCATAAAGCTGCTCCATGATGCCCTCCAATTAAGACCAAAATAACGACTTGATTATAGGTCAATCCACCCTGTCGTGATTGGTGATTTTCGGTCGGCTGACCGACTTATCCGACTTCGTCAACCGCCTGCTCCAGCGTGGCAACCGGCAAATACAGCGCCAGCGGACTATCGACGCAGGCAATAAAACCCAGCTTGATATAGAACGCTTTGGCCTTGTCGTGTTTGGCATCCACCACGACGGCATACAGCCCCACGCGTTGCGAAAATTCCACCGCCAAACGCAATGCGAATGCCAGCAGGTCCTGGCCGATGCCTTTGCCCTGATGGCGAATATCCACCGCCAAGCGGCCAATGCGCAGGATGGGGGCGGGATGGCGCGGTAGTTTTGACTGGGCGGGTAGTGATGCCGTGGCGATCTGGCCCGCGCTCACGGTGACGAAACCGATGACGGTTGCGCCATCATCGGCCAGCGCCACATAGGTCTTGCCGAAGCCGCGCCGTTGTTGCGGGCCTGCCTGTCGCTGCAGGAATTCGTTCAGCGCGTCGTCGCCGCAATCGAATCCGTTGCGGTTGTGCTGCTTGACTAGCAGTTGGATGACTGCCACGTTTACTTGCGCGCCATGAGTTTGCGCAGTGCGGCCTTGGGTTTGGGCGGTTTTTCCACAGAGGAGGCGAACGCTTCGAAATCGCGCTGGGTGAGCATGAGCGTGTCGTAGTCCGACACCACGCGCCGCGCGGCTTCGTATGCGTTCTGCAACATGAAGCCGGAAACAGTCGTCCCCATCAGCGCGGCGGCGCGTTCGATCATGGCTTTGGCGTCGGCGCTGGTGCGCAGATTGATGCGCGATTCGTTGGTGGTAGTTGCTGACATGGTTGTTACTCCCGATTTACGGATGCCGATATTGTACGTCAATTTTACGCACATGGCTTATTCGGTAACTGCCGATCGGATTCGTTACATGGCGGCAGGACTGGCGCGGATATAATCGCTGCCCATGAACTGCCGCCCCCACTGCGCCGCCTGCTGCATTGCCCCATCCATCACCTCGCCGCTGCCCGACATGCCGCAAGGTAAGCCTGCCGGGGTGCCTTGCGTGCAGCTCGATGATGAGTTGCGTTGCAAGGTGTTCGGCCAACCGGAGCGCCCGGATTTCTGTTGTGGTTTGAGGCCGTCGCAGGAAATGTGCGGCGCATCGCGCGAGCAAGCGCTCGCATGGTTAACGCAATTGGAGCAGGCGACGCAGCCCACGGTATAATCCGTTCATGCGTTCCCCAGTCACTGCCACCTCTCATCTGCAAATCACCGCAGAGTCCCCTTGTGTCGGACATTGCACCACGGTGCTGGGCGACGATGTGTGCCGCAATTGTTTGCGCACGTTCGAGGAGATCACGCGCTGGGTGGAGATGAGCGAAGACGAGCGCATTGCTGTGAACCGGCGCATCGCGCTGGAGCAGTGGGAGCAACCTGCGGGCTGAGGCGGGTATAATCCGCGCCTTGTTTTGCGGCCTCATTCCCGCACAATTTCTACCCTCACCCTGGCCCTGGTGGAACTACTAGCCATTCGACTAAGCCCGCAAGCGGGCAAGTCGCTGGTTATCTCCCGGCAAGGTAGAGGAAATGATGGAGTTTTATGGACACATTACTGCTTATCAAGGCCGCCATTCTTGGCGTGGTCGAAGGCCTGACCGAATTCCTTCCCATCTCCAGCACCGGCCATTTGATCGTGGTGGGCAGCTTGCTCAACTTCAACGATGAGCGCGGCAAGTTGTTCGAGATCGTGATCCAGTCGGCGGCGATCCTGGCGGTGATGTGGGAGTATCGCGCGAAGATCGCTTCGGTGTTCGGCGGTCTGGCGCAGGGACAGGAAAGCGCGCGGCGTTTTATGCTCAATGTGTTTATCGCTTTTCTGCCGCTGGCCATCATTGGCCTGCTTTTCGGCAAGCACATCAAGGCTGCGCTGTTCAACCCGGTCACGGTGGCGACGACTTCCATCATCGGCGCGCTGTTTATCCTGTGGGCAGAAAAGCGCAAGCATACGGTGAACGTGAATACGGTGGACGACTTGAACTGGAAGGATGCGCTGAAGGTCGGCTTCGCGCAGGCCTTGGCGCTGATACCCGGCACCTCGCGTTCAGGTGCGACCATCATCGGTGGTTTGTTCTTCGGCTTGAGCCGCAAGGCCGCGACGGAATTTACCTTCTTCCTGGCGATGCCCACGCTGATCGCCGCGACGCTGTACGAACTCTACAAGGAGCGCGCCCTGCTTTCCATCGACGACCTGGGCATGTGGACAGCAGGCTTCGTCGCTTCGTTCATCTCCGCGTTCCTGTGTGTGCGCTGGCTGCTGCGTTACATCAGCAACCACGACTTCACGGTATTCGCGTGGTATAGGATTGGGTTCGGCCTGGTGGTACTGGGAACTTATTACAGCGGCCTGGTGGACTGGTCTCTCTAATTAACTGCGGCTAGCTTTGCTCCCACGGCAAGCCCAACACACGCCAGCCGTTTGCCGTGTTGCGATGCTTTTCTGCATTCAAGTCCCCCTCGAAACCGGCCAGCACGTTGTAGCAATCGCCATAGCCGGCTTGGGTAGCGACGTTAGCGGCAAAATGTGAACGTGCGCCGCTGCGGCAGATAAACAGCACCAGCGCTTCCTTGTCCACCTGCTGCTCCAGTGCTGCCAGAAAATGCGGGTTGGGCTTCATGCCCGGGTAGGTGGCCCATTCGATCTCCACGGCTCCCGGTATGCGTCCGACAAAATCCAACTCCGCGCGTGACCGCACATCGACCAGTTTGGCGCCCGGCGCCGATTGCAGGATGGCGCAAGCTTCATCCGGCATCAATGCCCCTTCGTACGGCAGGTTCATATCTTTCGCCCGGCTTTGCGCGACGCCTAGAATTTCTGTAATTTTGCCCATGATGTTCCTTTATGCGTATTCATAATGTGGGCCGCTAATGCTATTCTTCGCGGTGTCTTTCCATACTAGCGCAAGCGACATGAAAAATCCCGGTCACTCGCATACCCGCAGCAAAGCTGATGTCTTTGAACCCGCACATCCGGTGCGCTTTGCTGCTGCGCAGAAAAGCACCTGGGTCAGCATTATCATCAACATGTTGCTGACCGTATTACAGTTGTTGGCAGGATTTTTCGGCAAATCTCAATCCTTGATGGCTGATGGCCTGCACTCGTTTTCTGACCTGGTGGCCGATGTGCTGGTGCTGTTCGCCAATCGCCACGGCAACCGCCATGCCGATGCCAACCACCCTTACGGCCACGCGCGCATCGAGACCGCCGCCTCATTGATTCTCGGCGCCAGCCTGGGTGCGCTGGGCGTTGGACTGCTGATTTCTGCCGGTTTGCGCCTGCAGCACCCTGAACAAGTGCAGGCTGTACACCCCTTCACCTTCTGGATTGCGCTGATTGCACTGGCCGCCAAGGAAGGCATGTTCCGTTACATGCTGGCAGTAGCGCAACGTGTGCGCTCGCAAATGCTGGTTGCCAATGCCTGGCATGCCCGCTCTGACGCGGCTTCTTCACTGGTGGTCATGGTGGGCATTGCCGGCAATCTGATGGGCTATACCTTTCTCGATCTGGTTGCAGCAGCGGTGGTTGGTGGAATGATTGCGCATATGGGCACCAAGTTTGCGCTGGAGGCTTTGTCAGAATTAGTTGATACAGGACTCTCTGCAGAGGAAGTCGCGGCGATCCGCAGCACTTTACTTGATACACCTGGCGTCCTCAGCCTGCACGAGCTACGCACGCGCAAGATGGCGGATAATGCGCTGGTTGACGCTCATATTCTTGTCCACCCCAAGCTCAGCGTGTCAGAAGGCCATTACATAGCGGAAACGGCGCGTCAGGCAGTGCTGCGCCATCATCATGTACTCGATGTCATGGTGCACATCGACCCGGAAGATGACGCGCAAGCCAAGCCCAACATTCATCTGCCTGCCCGCGCAGCCCTGCTTGATCATTTGGCGCTGCGCCTGGGCGAGGCACAGCTTCCATCCAGTCGCGTGGTATTGCACTATCTTGATGGCAAGGTTGATGCAGAACTTTTCTTCGATAACAAGCAAAAGCTCGATGCGGTCCATATGAAAAACCTGCTGCGCAAGCTGGCCGATATCTGCGTCGACGACCCCTATTTTCGTAGCATCCAGCTTTACCACAGTGACGCACCAATATAGTGCGCACCTTGTCATTTCGCCCCAAACTAGCGCGCATAATTTTACCCAAACCTCCTGAGGGTTATGGCAAAATGCCCGCTTTCGCGCAGTTATGAGCGTGGCATAGTTCGTGCTCGCACAAGATTCAGTACAGGTTTTGTTTTATTAGTTTTGTTTTTACGTTTATTGGGAGAGCGATAATGTTCAAGTCTGCAGCAGAAGCAATGAAATTAATTCAAGGCGGCGAAATCAAATTTGTCGATTTGCGTTTTACTGATACGCGCGGCAAGGAGCAACACGTATCTGTTCCGGCCAAATACTTTGGCGATGACAAATTTACTGATGGCCACGCCTTTGACGGCTCCTCCATCGCCGGCTGGAAAGGCATTCAGGCTTCAGACATGCTGTTGCTGCCGGATCCCGCATCAGCTTACGTCGATCCGTTCATGGATGAAAGCACACTGGTCATTACCTGTGACGTTATCGAGCCTTCCGACGGCAAGGGTTATGACCGCGATCCACGCTCTATCGCCAAGCGCGCCGAGGCTTATCTGAAGTCATCCGGCCTGGGCGACACCGCATTTTTCGGCCCTGAGCCAGAATTCTTTATTTTTGACTCGATAAACTGGCATGTTGATATGTCCGGCTGTTCCGTCCAAATCAATTCTGAAGAAGCTGCATGGTCTTCCTCCGAGAAATACGAAAGCGGCAACACCGGCCATCGTCCTACAGTTAAAGGCGGCTACTTCCCCGTTCCTCCAGTAGATTCGCTGCATGACATCCGTTCAGCAATGTGCCTTGCTCTGGAAGAAATCGGCATTGAAGTAGAAGTTCACCACCATGAAGTGGCCACTGCTGGCCAGTGCGAAATCGGTACAAAATTCAGCACACTGGTCAAGCGCGCTGACCAGACCCAAGCGCTGAAATATGTTGTGCACAACGTCGCACACCAGTACGGCAAGACGGCCACATTCATGCCCAAGCCTATCGTAGGCGACAACGGTTCTGGCATGCACGTACACCAGTCCATCTGGAAAGGTGGCAAGAACCTGTTTGCAGGCAATGGTTACGCGGGCCTGTCTGAGACCGCGCTGTTCTACATCGGCGGCATCATCAAACATGCCAAGGCATTGAATGCGATTACCAACCCGGGCACCAATTCTTACAAGCGCCTGGTTCCTCACTACGAAGCGCCAACCAAGCTGGCTTACTCGGCAAAAAACCGTTCTGCTTCGATTCGTATCCCACACGTTGCCAGCGACAAGGCACGCCGCATCGAAACGCGTTTCCCCGACCC
Source organism: Nitrosomonadales bacterium (assembly GCA_025408405.1). Taxonomy (GTDB): domain Bacteria; phylum Pseudomonadota; class Gammaproteobacteria; order Burkholderiales; family Gallionellaceae; genus 39-52-133. The sequence goes on from JANYJE010000082.1 coordinate 43,073, forward strand.
GACTGCCAACCCATACCTGTGCTTTGCAGCGCTGATGATGGCGGGCCTGGACGGTATTCAGAACAAGATTCACCCAGGCGATCCAGCAGACAAAAATCTGTATGACCTCCCACCAGAAGAAGACGCAAAGATTCCTACCGTTTGCTCTTCACTGGATGAGGCCCTGGCCAATCTGGACAAGGACCGTGAGTTCCTGACTCGCGGCGGTGTATTCTCCAACGACTTCATCGATGCATTCATCGCACTGAAGATGGACGAAGTTACCCGCCTGCGCATGACCACTCATCCAGTCGAATTTGATATGTACTACAGTATCTAAAAAATAAGCTGGTGAACTGCAAAGCGGGGCCTTGGGGCTCCGCTTTGTTTTTTGGCACGCCCCTTGTGCCTTGCCCGAGTGCTGTTTGTCACAGCACCAAGCTTGACCTATACTTCCGCCTCCACCATCGGGGTTTAACCATGAAGTCAATTTACCTGTTTGTCTTATTGTGTCTGAGCATGACCAGTCTGGCACAGGCCGATATTTACAAGCGCGTCGATGCGAACGGTCATGTCACCTACTCCAGTGAACCATTAAAAGGCGCTAAAAAACTTAGTCTTGAGCCGCTACCTACCATGCAATCCACACGCTCAGGCCCGAAAGACTTCCCCAAAGTTGACAACCAGACACAAAAGAATCGCGACACTGCGCGCCGCGCCATTCTGGAAGACGAATTGGCCTCCGAGGAAAAGCTGCTGGCAGAGGCGCGTCAAAGCCTGAGTGAAGCCGAGTCCAATCCAGAAACCTATAAGGGCAAGGATGGCAAAACGTATCGCAATGTCGCCAAATATGATGAAAAAGTAAAAGCTGCTAGAGATGATATTGACGCGCATGAGAAAAATATCGAGGCGCTTAAGACTGAGATATCTAATCTGCATTAATTTCATTTGCTGGCATGTTTTCTGCTAATAGATACACATGCCCATCTCTAACCTACCCACGCTAGAACATCTCACTACTGCGATCATCCTGCTGGATGACCAGTCGCGTGTTGCCTATCTTAACCCCGCAGCAGAAAATCTTTTTGCCTTGAGCAAAACCCATCTGCTGGGGCACCCGCTGCAACACGCATTCACCCATACCGGGCAATTATTCAACACCATACAGTCAGCGCTTGCCAACCATGCCAGCCATATTGAGCACGACCTGACCCTAGGCACTTACACAGCCGGGAGCAAATTTCACCTGAGTTGCACTGCCACCCAATTGCAACTGCCCCCCTATGCCCTGATGCTTGAGTTTCACACTATTGACCGGCCGCTCAAACTGGCGCGTGAAGAGCAAATGATCGACCAGACCCAGGCAAACCGCCTGTTGTTGCGCAATCTTGCGCATGAAATCAAGAACCCTCTGGGAGGCATACGCGGTGCCGCACAACTGCTGGAACATGAGCTGGATAAACCCGCACTGCGCGAATATACCCAAGTCGTGATACAGGAGGCTGACCGCCTGCGTTCACTGATGGAAAATCTGCTGACGCCACAGCACGAGCCCCATTTTTGTGCGCTCAACATTCATGAGGTACTGGAGCGGGTGCGCAGCGTTGTGCTGGCCGAATTTCCCGAGAGCCTGCATATCCAGCGGGACTATGACATCAGCCTGCCGCCTTTGTCTGGTGACAAGGAGCAATTGATACAGGTCATACTTAACATCGTGCGCAATGCGGCTCAGGCCATGCAGGGCAAGGGGGACATCGTGTTGCGCACGCGCATTTCGCGCCAGGTGACCTTGATGAAGAAGCGTCATCGTCTGGCCATAATGGTGCAGATTATAGACAATGGGCCCGGTGTCCCTGAGCATCTACGTGACAAGATTTTTTATCCTCTGGTCTCGGGCCGTACCGACGGCCACGGATTGGGCCTTACCCTGGCACAGGATTTTGTCAGTCAGCATCAGGGCAGCATTGAATTTGAAAGTGAACCCGGGCGCACCAGCTTTACCGTGATGCTGCCCCTTAAATAGCCGGTGAACCCTATGCTAAAGCCTGTCTGGATTATTGACGACGACCGCTCCATACGCTGGGTGCTTGAAAAAGCACTGGCGCGCGAGGGCATTGCGTTTAAAAGTTTCGCTTCTGCAGATGATGCTTTGGCAACGCTCCAGCATGAGGCCCCGCAAATAGTCATCAGCGATATACGCATGCCCGGCAGTTCCGGCCTGGATTTGCTACAAAACTTGCGCTTACGCTACCCTCATTTGCCTGTCATCATCATGACGGCCTATTCGGATCTGGAAAGTGCCGTGTCCGCCTTTCAGGGCGGAGCATTCGAGTACTTGCCCAAGCCTTTCGACATAGACCATGCTGTTGCATTGATACGGCGCGCGCTGGAGCAAAGCCAGCGCAAGAATATCCCCGCCGAAGACCATGCGGCGGCGCCTGACATCCTTGGGCAGGCACCGTCAATGCAGGAGGTGTTTCGCGCCATCGGCCGTCTTGCACATTCCCATGCCACCGTACTGATTAATGGTGAATCTGGCACCGGCAAAGAACTGGTAGCACACGCCCTGCACCGCCACAGCCCTCGTTCTGACAAACCTTTCATCGCCATCAACACCGCTGCCATTCCCAAGGATTTACTCGAATCCGAGTTGTTCGGCCACGAGCGCGGCGCCTTCACCGGCGCCGCCACCACGCGACATGGACGTTTCGAGCAGGCAGAAGGAGGCACACTATTCCTCGACGAAATCGGCGATATGCCTGCCGATTTGCAAACACGCTTGCTGCGCGTGCTGTCCGATGGCAACTTCTATCGGGTTGGAGGCCACCAGCCGATCAAGGCCAATGTGCGCATCATCGCCGCCACCCATCAGAATCTCGATGAGCGTGTCAAGCAAGGCATGTTCCGCGAAGACCTGTTTCACCGCCTCAATGTCATCCGCCTGCGCTTACCTCCCTTGCGCGAACGGCGCGAGGATATTCCCTTGCTGGCAAAATATTTCTTGCAGAAAAGTGCCAGCGAATTGGGAGTTGAGTCGCGAACACTGAGTGACACTGCGTTGCGTTATCTTGCTGCACAGGATTTCCCCGGCAACGTGAGACAACTGGAAAATCTCTGCCACTGGCTCACCGTCATGACGCCGACGCAGCAGGTTGAAGTCGCTGATTTACCCCCCGAGTTGCGCGAGAATCAGGTGCTCGCCACATCTGCAGCTGACTGGCGCAGCGCATTGCGCGTGCAGGTCACACTCGCGCTACAACGCGCAGAGCCGCACATCCTGGACTGTTTCAGCCAGCAATTTGAGCGCACGCTGATTACCCAAGCCCTGCAACATACTGGTGGCCGCCGCATTGAAGCTGCAACGCTCCTCGGCATGGGACGCAATACCCTGACACGCAAGATTCAGGAACTGGGGCTGGATGCCGAAAATTCATAGCCCCTTTACGGCAAGTGGATTAAATATGGGAAAGCTGCGAAAATATGCGCCGTCTGAGTTCTGTCCGGCGAAAATTGATCCGGTGGCAGGCCGGCATGCAACACAAACCACATATCATTCAGATTGTCTGGAGCTTTCATGAAAAAATTATTTTTGTTAGGCACCGCCTTAACCCTGTTGCCTGTTGCTGCATTTGCCGAGTCTTCCCGCGCCAGCGTGGACGTTGACCTGCATGCTTCTACACTGGGATTTGGCTTGGGCCTTGCCATGCCAGTTACTGAAAATATCTCTGGCCGCTTGAGCTTCAGCAAATTCAATTACGCCTTCCAGACCACTTCCGGACAGACTAAATATGATGCCGAACTGCAACTGGGCAGCGTGGCTGCCCTGGCCGACTGGCATTTGTTTAGTGGCATTACCCATCTGACTGCCGGCCTGATCTACAATAACAACGAGTTTGTCATGACTGCAACACCAGTTAATGGAAGCATTAATATCAACGGCACGCCTTACACCGGCACCTTGAATACTAACGTCACCTTCAACAAGGTTGCTCCTTATCTGGGCTTGGGCTGGAGTGGCCGCGCAAGTAAAACGGGCCTCTCGTTCAAATCTGATTTTGGAGTGATGTTCCAGGGCACGCCCAAATCCACGTTGACTGCCACGGGTGCTGCCGCTGCTGCCACCGCTGACATTGCCGCTGCACAGGCCCAGCTGGATGCCGATATGGCAAATTTCAAACTTTACCCCGTGGTTTCTGTAGGCCTGGGCTACGCGTTCTGATTTGTACCGCCTGATGGATTAGTGCAAGGGAAAGCGTCTGTAAAAGCCGCTCCCTTGTGCATTCAGGTGATCTCCGCCACCACAGGTGTGTGATCTGACGGGCGTTCGAGTTTGCGTGGGGCGCGGTCGATACTGCAGGCGCTGCAAGCTAATGCCGGGCTTAGTAAGATATGGTCGATACGCAAACCCTGGTTACGGCGAAATCCCATCATGCGGTAATCCCACCACGAGTAAGATTTCTCGGGTTGTTCAAACAGGCGAAACGCATCGCGCAAGCCGATTTGTTGCAGCTTCTGGAATGCCGCGCGTTCCGGCTCACTCACCAGCACATTGCCCACCCACGCTGCTGGATCGTGCACGTCCCTGTCTTCCGGCGCAATGTTGTAGTCCCCCAGCAAGGCCAGCCTGGGATAGCGTCGCAACTCCTCCTTGAGCCACGCCTGCAGTGCGTTTAGCCAGGCTAATTTGTATTGATATTTGTCAGAGTCCAGGCTCTGCCCATTCGGTATATAGACGTTCACGATGCGCACGCCGTCAACAGTGGCAGCCAATACGCGTTTCTGCTCATCCGCAAAATTCGGAATGCCATATTGCATATCTGTCGCTGACTGGCGGCTAAGTATGGCCACACCGTTGTAGGTCTTCTGCCCGCTATACACCACTTGATAACCGGCCTGCTGTACTGCAACAAAAGGAAAATTTGCATCCTCAGTCTTGGTTTCCTGCAGGCACAACACATCCGGTTGGTGCTCGGCCAGCCAGTCTTGCACCTGCGCGAGGCGCACCTTGAGCGAGTTTACATTCCATGTCGCAATTTTCATTGTGCCGGCACAGCAGCCTCTACCGACGATGCTGCCTGAACTGGCTTGAGTGGCGGCACAATCGGGCGCGCGCCATAAGGTGCTGTCTTGGGGTAACCCGCAATATCCAGTTCGCTTCCCCATTGGCCGACTTCAAAACCCTTCAGAAAGTTTCTGCCCACCGCCAGCGTTGGAATCGCATTGCCCCCCGAAGCCTTCATGAAGGCTTCATTGTCTTCCTTCGATGCCAAAGATTTCTCGACAAATGGGATGCCGCGCTTGCTCAGAAATTCTCTTGCCTGCACGCATGACTCACCACAGCGCTCTGCGACGTATAGCGTGACCGGAAAATTCTGTTTTGCGCGGCGCGTTTCATATGAAAGCGCATCGTCATCTGACGGCGCCGGCAGTGTGAATTTTTTTTCTTCCACCTTGGCCGCGTCTGCTGCGGGTATATCTTCGTAATGTACTTTGCCCTCACTGTCGACCCAGTGAAATACCGACTCCGCTTGAGCACTCAGAGTGAGTTGCATCACCATCCCTACCAGCACCATGAATTTTTTCATATTGCCCTGCCTGTATAATTATCAATTAGTCGGTTTTGTATCAACCAGCCCGTTATGCCGCAACAGTGCATCAATGCTGGGCTCGCGCCCGCGGAATGCCACAAAGGATTCCATTGCATTACGACTGCCTCCCACTGCCAGCACTTCATCGCGAAAGCGGCGGCCGATATCCGCATTCAAGATGCCGTGTTCCTCAAACAGGCTGAAGGCATCGGCTGACAGCACTTCGGCCCACTTGTAACTGTAGTAGCCCGCCGCATAGCCGCCCGAAAATATATGCGAGAAGCTGTTGGGAAAACGGTTATACGCTGGCGGAATGAGCACTGCCACTTCCTTGCGCACTTCACCCAGTAGTTGCAGCACAGATTTATTTCCCTGTGCGTCGAAATCGCTGTGCACGCGCATGTCAAAGATGGAAAATTCTATCTGCCGCAGGGTTTGCATGCCAATCTGGAAATTTTTTGCGGCCAGCATCTTGTCAAACAACTCGCGCGGTAGTTTGTCTCCGCTATCGACATGGCGTGTCATGCTGCTCAGCACATCCCACTCCCAGCAGAAATTCTCCATAAACTGGCTTGGCAGTTCGACTGCATCCCACTCCACTCCGCTGATTCCGGATACTCCCATGTCCTCAATCTCGGTGAGCAAATGATGCAGGCCGTGGCCGAATTCATGGAACAGGGTGATGACGTCATCGTGAGTAAACAGTGCCGGCTTGCCGCCCACCGGCGGCGCAAAATTGCAGTTCAGATACGCCACCGGGATTTGTATGCCGGTGGGCACATGAATGCTGGGCGCAACCCGGCGGCGCGTCATCGCATCATCCATCCATGCGCCGCCACGCTTGCTGTTGCGTGCATAGAGGTCGATATAAAACTGGCCGATCAACTTGCCATCGGCGTCATGTACGTCAAAAAATCTCACAGCCTCGTGCCACACTGGTGTGCTGGACAAGCGCATGCTCAGCCCATAAATGCTTTGCACCACCTTGAACATTCCCGCCAATACCGCGTCTTCGGGAAAATACTGTTTCACTTCCTGCTCTGAGAACGCGTAGCGCTGTTCGCGCAGTTTCTCGCTCACGTAGGCAGTATCCCATGCCTGCATATCTGACAGCGCGAGCTGTGTACGCGCAAAATCACGCAACTCGGCCAGGTCATTCTGCGCATGTGGCCGTGCACGCTGCGCCAGCTCGCGCAGGAACTCAAGAATTTGCTGCGGCGTGTTGGCCATCTTGCTGGCCAGAGATAGTTCAGCATAGTTTGCATAACCCAACAGCTGAGCTTCCTCTGCACGCAACTTCAGAATTTGCATGATCAGCGGGGTGTTGTCCCAGAGCGTGGTGGTTGCCTCTGTGTCAGCGCCACATGCGGTTTGCTGCGAAGTAGATTGGCTAGCGCTGGTGTCAGCGGCTTTACAACCACGGCCTACCCCTTGCGGTTGATCTGACTGGCCGAACTCGCTAGCGCGTTTGCTGTAGGCCTCATACATTTTTTCGCGCAAAACACGGTTGTCGGCGTATTGCATGACAGGCATGTACGACGGTGCCTTCAGGGTAAACAGCCAGCCGTTTTTTCCCGCTGCCTGTGCAGCTTCTGCGGCGGCCTGCAAGTCATCCGGTGGAATGCCGGTAAGCTCGGCATTGTTCTCGACCAGCAAAGTGAAATCATTGGTGGCATCCAGAATATTGTCGCTGAAGCGCGAGCACAGCGTTGACATCTCCTCCTGAATCTCAAGAAAGCGCTCTTTCTTGTCTTCTGGCAGCTCAGCACCGCTGAGACGGAAATCACGCAATTCATTCTCAATGATTTTCTTGCGTGTCGCACTCAGCTGCACAAATCCCGGGCTCGCGCGCAGCGCCTTGTACTTCGCATACAGCGCCTGATTCTGTCCCAGCTCTGCATAATACTGAGTTATTTTCGGCAAATTGGCGTTGTATGCCTCGCGCAGTTCCGGACTGTTCATCACCGCATTCAAGTGGCTAACCTGCCCCCACGCGCGCGACACCTGTTCGTTTGCATCGTCCAGCGGCAATGCAAAGTTATCCCATGTTGGGACGGCACTATCTGCCAGCAACTTTTCGACTACCTCACGATTATGTTGCAGCAAATGTTCAACAGCAGGGGCAACGTGTTCGGGCCGGACTTCCGCAAAGCGCGGCAGGCCGGAGAAATCTAGCAATGGATTCATGAAGTATGCCTAATTAAATTTAGTGTGCGGCTGAACGCAGGCGGCACATGCATATGTTGCGCTTTGACTGTGCGTTATACGCATTGATATACAAGCTGACCGTTGACCAGGGTATAGCGCACTTTGCCCTGTAACTCCATGCCCAGGAATGGCGTGTTCTTGCCCTGGCTTTTCAGCGCTGCCGGCTCGACCTTCCAGTATCTGACCGGGTCGAATATGCATATGTCAGCGGCAGCCCCCACTGTCAGATGCCCTGCGTCCACGGCAAGAATGCGTGCGGGTTGAACGGTAACCTTGGCAATTGCTTCGGCCAGGGTTAGCTTCTCCTGCTCAGCCCATTTGAGCACCAGCGGTAGCAGTAGTTCAAGTCCCGTTGCACCGGCCTCCGCTTCGGCAAACGGCAGTTGTTTGGCATCCTCGTCTACCGGCGAATGATTGGAGCATATTGCATCGATAGTGCCATCCATCAAACCGGCGCGCAGTGCTGCGCGATCGCCCTGGCCGCGCAAGGGTGGAATCAGGTGGCAGTTGGAATCGAAGTAGCCGATGTCCATTTCCGACAAGTGCGTGTGATTCATGGATACGTCGCAGGTCAGCTGCAACCCCTGTTGCTTGGCTACACGCACCATTTCCACCCCTTCGCCGCTGGAAATGCGGCAGATGTGCAGGCGCGCTCCCGTTTCTCGCGCCAGCTTCAGCATGGTGGCGAGCGCAATGGTTTCGGCGCAGACCGGAATGGCGGGCAAACCCAGTCTTGTTGCCACTTCGCCGTCATGCGCCACTCCGTTGCGGGCCAGAAAGCTATCTTGCGGGCGTAGCCACACCCCGAAGCCAAAGGTTGCCGCATATTGCATCGCGCGCATCAGCACGCGGGTGTCGGTAAGCGCTGCATCGGCCTGGCTGAATGCCATGCAGCCCGCGTCGGCCAGCTCGGCCATCTCGGTGAGCTCCGCACCTTTGAGGCCGTAAGTGAGTGCGCCCACCGGGTAGACATGCGCCTGATTCAACGCGCGCGCACGGTGTTTCAGCATCTCCACCAGCCCGGGCTCATCCAGCGGCGGGTCGGTATCCGGAGGGCAGGCCAGCGAGGTGATGCCGCCTGCAACCGCCGCATCCATCTCGGACTCCAGCGTGGCCTTGTATTCGTAGCCGGGCTCGCGCAACCGGGCTGCCAGGTCGATCAGCCCCGGTGCGATCACCAACCCTGTTGCGTCGATGATTCTGTCCGCTACAAACCCCGAGTGTGGCTTACCAATGGCGATGACCCTGCCTGAAGCGATGAAGATGTCCTGCAGCGTATCCAGCTTGTTTTTTGGGTCTATCAGGCGCCCATTTTTGATATGTATGTTCATTGCTTCCCCGCCAGCGTGCTCATGACTGCCATCCGCACCGCAATGCCAAATGTAACCTGCGGCAAAATAACCGAGTGCGACCCATCGGCCACGCTGGAATCAATCTCCACACCACGATTCATCGGGCCCGGATGCATCACGATAGCGTCGCTCTTGGCCAGCGCCAGCTTCTCCTGAGTAAGGCCGTAATATTTGAAATACTCCTGCGCCG
>JANYJE010000083.1 GCA_025408405.1 Nitrosomonadales bacterium
CTGTAAGCCTCGGCATCCGGCGTTCTGTTCACCACCACGCCGAGCAACTCGGTGATCGCATTGCCGATGGAATTCTGGCTGATCGTCACAATCAGCTTGCCGGCATCGTTGCGATAAATCAGCTGCTTGAATGCCGGCTGCCAGCGTATTGCATTGGCATATTTCGCATCCACAATGCAGTGGTCCCGCACCTTTTTTGCCGTCTTCAGAAAATCATTGTTGAACAACAATACGCTTTCTACTTCTTTTGGGAAATAAATATCCGGCAGCATAGCCGCGTTACGTGAAGATACCTGCGAAAAAAAGGTGCGATAAAAATCGATAAAACCTTTCAGCACTTCATCGTACTCTTTCCAGAACTGCACATCCCTGAGCGCCGCTGCACCGCCCTGTATCTCCCAGCTGGGCAAGCCCTGCGGGTAACCGGTGAGACCGATGCGGGCATCGGCTTCGCTGGCCGGCCTGAGAATTTTCAGGTCCAGCGCCCTGTCAAAAAACTCGCTATAAACGTCATGCATATAGGCCTGGAACAGGCTGTGCTGACCGCCATCAGTCAGGTTGGGATTATTGGCATCGGCCAGCCTGGCGTTGCGCAACTCTGCCTTGGGAAAAACAATAAAATGGTTATGCAGCATGCGAATACTGGGCACGCCAGGCGAAGTCAGCGGCCACGTCGCATCCAGACTCGCTTCGCCCGCCAGTATCAGTGCCTCATCCGGATCGGGATAAAATTCCAGCATGTAATCGATGATGATCTGGTTCATCCGGTTCCACACATGTTTCACATTGTCAGGCACCTGGGTGCGCCGCACCGGGCGCCCCAAAGGATTCAATACCACCTGCGAGGTGTTGTAGATAATCGAGCAGTCAAACGCCGTGCTGTGCCCCAGCGCCTTGCGATACAGCAGCAGATTTTCCGGGTTAACCAGCAAGCCATTGTTATGCACCAGATCGTTGAGATTTTCCGTGCTGTTAAAAAATTCGTTGTGCTTCATGCCCTCCGGCACTTCAAGCGGAATAGACCTGAAAGGAGTAACAATTTCGCGGGGGCCAGACTTGATCATTTATTCACTCCGTTAAGGAAAAGCTGATTATGTGTAGCAATAGTATTTGATATTATTATAACTATTTGATTATATTTAATATTTAGACATTCCCTGCGGATCGCTATTATTTATACCGAAATATGCACCATCGTGCCCGCACTGACAAGGTCGAACAACTCCAGCAATTCGGCATTGCGCATATTCACACAGCCATGTGAGGCAGGCACACCCAGCGTGCGCTCATCCGGCGTGCCGTGTATGTAGATATAACGCTGCATCGTGTCGCAGCTACCCAGCCGGTTGTAGCCGGGCTCACAACCGGACAGCCACAGTATGCGCGTCAGTATCCAGTCCCGCCCCGGAAACTGCGCACCCAGCTGCGGCGTATAAATTTCTCCGGTCGGCCTGCGCCGCACAAACACCGTATTAACAGGCTGCCCAGCGCCTATCCTGGCACGAACAATATGCCTGCCGCGCGGTGTGCAATGGCTGTCGGCCTCCTCACCGGACCCATAAAGCGCGGTAGAAACCGGATAACTTTTTAATAAACTGCCAGAGTCATCCAGCAGCTCCAGCGTTTGAGTTGTGATATTGATATTTATTTTCATGTACGTTGTTGCGCGCGCCGCGCCGCAAAAAATTGACTCAACACACTACCGCACTCTTCCGCCAGCACGCCGCCCCGCACCTCAGCGTGATGATTGAGCCGCCGCTCCTCAAACAGATTCAGCACACTGCCCGCCGCGCCAGTCTTGGCATCACTGGCACCATAAACCACCCGCGCAATACGCGCATGAAACATTGCCCCCACGCACATCAGGCAGGGTTCCAGTGTCACATACAGCTCGCACCCCACCAGCCGGTAATTTCCCACGCGTTGCGCCGCATCGCGCAACGCCAGCATCTCGGCATGCGCGGAAGGATCGTGACGGACTATAGGCGCATTGCTGCCGCGCCCGACAATCTCGCCGTCTTTCACCACCACCGCACCCACCGG
>JANYJE010000084.1 GCA_025408405.1 Nitrosomonadales bacterium
TCGGCATTGGCCACGCGCTTGGCCACTTCCACCTTCTGCCGCTCCATCCAGCTCGCCGGCATGGGGCGCGCATAACCGCCCACGCCCTGTGCGCATTCGCGCTCTTCATCCGTTTCGAAAGGCACGTCGATAAACTTCGCACCCAGAGATTCCACCTGTTCTTTCACCGCAGGGCGCACGTCCGAGGCTTCAATCACCGCCCCCAGGCGCTTGGCTGTGGCAATCGCCTGCAATCCTGCCACGCCGACGCCCAGGATCACCACGCGTGCGGCTTTCACCGTGCCTGCGGCGGTCATCAGCATGGGCATGAAACGTTTGTACAGATTGGCGCCCACCAGCACCGCCTTGTAGCCGGCGATATTGGCCTGCGAGGACAGCACATCCATCGCCTGCGCGCGCGAGGTGCGCGGCAGTTTTTCCATGGCGAAAGCGGTGACACCCTGTTTGGCATAGGCCGCAACCAGATCCGCCTGATAAGGTGAAAGCAGGCCGATCAGCACGCTCTTGGCGGGCAGCTTGGCCAGCTCTTCCGAGGTCGGCGCCTTAACCTTCAGCACGATCTCGGACTTTGCATACAGATCTGCCGCGCCGACCAGGCTTGCACCTGCAACCTGATACTCGGCATCGGGAATGCTCGCGCCCGCGCCCGCACCCGTTTCCACCATCACAGTGTGTCCGGCTGCCAGCATCTTCTTCACCGTTTCCGGTGTCGCTGCAACACGAGTTTCACCTGCGCGCGTTTCGGCAGGAATTCCTATACGCATGTAACTTCTCCTCTTTACACCTACACTTAAAAAGCGCCCGGACTATCCGGCACCTACACTTGAAAAACGCCCGGTCGAAGCGGGCGCATAATTGTATTTGTGGCGGGATTATATACGAGCTTTCAAAACTGCGGTGCAACCATTAACGCCGCAAATAACCGGCACGCCGCAGTGAGAAACTGCGCCCTTCCGCTATAATCGCGCCATGCCCACCATCCATATCCTCCCCGACCTGCTTATCAACCAGATCGCCGCCGGCGAGGTGATCGAACGCCCCGCTTCCGCGCTCAAGGAGCTGCTGGAAAACAGCCTGGATGCGGGCGCGACCGAGATCGCCGTGCAACTGGAAGGCGGCGGCATCAAATTATTGCGGGTGCGCGACAACGGCCGCGGCATCGCCCCCGAACAGCTGGCGCTGGCGCTGCTGCGCCATGCCACCAGCAAGATTTCCTCACTCGGGGACCTGCAGCGCGTGGCCAGCATGGGTTTTCGCGGCGAGGCGCTGGCCAGCATGGCGGCGGTGGCGCAGGTGGCACTCACCAGCCGGAGTGCCAACGTTGAACACGCATGGAAGATCGAAACTGCCAACGGCACGCAAAGCGCGCCCGCCCCCGCCGCCCACGCTCAAGGCACCAGCGTGGAAATGCGCGAGCTGTATTTCAACACCCCGGCGCGGCGCAAATTTCTCAAGAGTGAGTCCACCGAATTCGCCTGGTGCGAAGAGACCTTCAAGCGCATCGCGCTGTCGCGCCCCGATGTGGCGTTCTCCTTGCAGCGTGATGGCAAGAACGTATGGCAATTCCCCAAGCAGAATCTGCCGCAGCGCATCACCGCGATACTCGGTAATGAATTCGGCCAACATGCGGTCAGCGTCGAACGCCAGATCGGCCCGCTACACCTGCATGGCATCGCCGCCCTGCCCGCCTACTCGCGCTCCACGCGCGACGAGCAATATTTCTTCGCCAATGGCCGCTTCGTGCGCGACAAGGTGCTGATGCACGCCGTACGCCAGGCCTACCAGGACATCCTGCACCACCAGCGCCACCCCGCCTTCGTGCTGTTTCTCGACATGCCGCCGGAACAGGTGGACGTGAACGTGCACCCGGCCAAGAGCGAAGTGCGCTTCCGCGAGAGCCAGGGCATCCACCAGTTCGTGTTCCATGCCTTGCAGGATGCGCTGAGCGCGACGATGGCATCAGCGACACCTGTAGATAACACTGTAGGAGCGGCTTCAGCCGCGAATGTCCCTCGCCAGCAAGCTGGCTCCTACAACACTGCGCCATTCGGTCAGCAGCAGACGATGGCATTCAATGCCGCGCAACCGCAGGCCGCCTACAAACTGTGGGAAGAGAACGCCCTCGTGCGTGAGGATGTAGGTCGGGTTTCAACCCGACAAGAGGATGTCGGACTAAAGTCCTACCTACATTCTGACCACCCGCTCGGCTTCGCCCTCGGCCAACTCTCCGGCATCTACATCCTCGCGCAGAACCAGCAAGGCCTCATCGTGGTGGACATGCACGCCGCACACGAACGCATCGTGTACGAAAGACTGAAGACCGCCTTCGACGCGCAACAGATGCCGACGCAGCCGCTGCTCATTCCCGTTACCTTCGCGGCAGACACACTGGACGTCGCCACCGTGGAAGAACAACAGGAAGCGCTGCACCAGCTTGGCTTCGACATCGCCCCCATCTCCACCCACACCCTTGCTGTGCGCGCCATGCCCGCCCTGCTCAAGCAATCCCACGCCGAAGCCGTTGCGCGCGAAGTGCTGCACGAACTGCGCGACTTCGGCGCGAGCCGCGCCCTCACCGAACGCCGCAACGAATTGCTCGCGACGCTGGCCTGCCACTCCGCCGTGCGCGCCAACCAGCAACTCTCCCTGCCCGAGATGAACGCCATCCTGCGCGAGATGGAACAGACCGAACGCGCCGATCAGTGCAACCACGGACGACCGACGTGGTTCCAGGTAACGCTGCAAGAGCTGGATGCGATGTTTATGCGCGGAAAGTAAATCGCAAATTACTCCTACCCGGATTGGATAGCCAAGTACCCGTTCTGGGTAGGAGCAGAAAACACATTCCATTGCCAGATATTCCCATATAGGTATAATCCACCCATGAGCAAGCAGCCGGTCAAACCATTGGAGTGGGTGGCCTCCTCGAAAAAAGATTTGCTGTCCATGCCGTCCAAGGTGATAGATGTGTTCGGGTATGCGCTGCACCTGGCACAACAGGGCGGTAAACACCCGCAAGCCAAGCCGCTCAAGGGGTTTAGCTCGGCTGGCGTGCTGGAAGTTGTCGAAGACGACGACGGCAGCACCTACCGGGCAGTCTATACCGTGCGCTTCGGCAATGCGGTTTATGTGTTGCACTGCTTCCAGAAAAAATCGCACAAGGGCATCGCAACGCCGAAACAGGAATTGGACCTGATCCACGCGCGGCTGAAGCTGGCGCAACAACATGCAGAAGGAGATGACAAATGAGCAACATCGAACGCGGCAGCACCAATGTCTACGCCGACCTCGGCCTGGATAATGCCGAAGAAATGCTGGTCAAGGCACAACTCGCCACGAAAATTGGCGACATCATCAAACGCCGCAAATTAACGCAAGTGCAGGCAGCAGAACTGCTCGGCATCACCCAGCCCAAACTGTCCGGCTTGCTGCGCGGGCAATTTCGCGGCATCTCCGAGTCCAAGATGCTGGAATGCCTCACCCGTCTTGGCCGCGACATCGAGATCGTCGTCAAATCCGCACCCCGCTCACGCACAGAGGGGCATGTGAAGGTGGTCTTTGCATGAACGGCAAGTTGTTCAGCCCGAGATGAACGCCATCCTGCGCGAGATGGAACAGACCGAACGCGCCGACCAGTGCAACCACGGACGGCTGACCTGGTTCCAGGTGACGCTGGAGGAGCTGGATACGATGTTTATGCGGGGAAAATAGGATTTAGTGCAATGAATAAATCTCTCGTACTAATACTTGGCGCTGGTGCAAGTAAAGAAGTAAGTCTTCCTGTTGGAGACGAACTAAAACATCAAATTGCAGAACGCCTTGATTTCAAATTTGATGACTTTGATCATTCATTAACAAATGGAGATCGAGACGTAATTCAAGCTTTCCGGCTCGCTTCCAAAAGGTCCGATGGAACACAGGGGGATATTAATCCGTTGCTTCAAGTTGCAAGATTGATTCACGATGCAATGCCGATGGCCATATCCATTGACAACTTTATTGATTCGCATCGAAATGATGATCGAGTTGCCTTTTGTGGAAAGTTAGCGATTGCTCAAAGCATACTGGATGCTGAAGCTAACAGTAAGCTATTCGTAAATCCAAGCAACATTTATAACAAACTTGACTTTCGCACCATCGAAAAGACATGGTTTAACGCCTTCTTCCAACTGCTCACGGAGAACTGTCAAAAAAATGACCTTTCCGAGAGACTTCAAAATATTGCTATCGTTAGTTTCAATTATGATCGTTGCCTCGAACACTTCTTATATCTTGCATTCCAGAACTATTACGGAATAACTGCAAGCGAAGCGGCACAATTGTTAGCATCATTAGAGATTCACCACCCTTATGGAAAAGTCGGAGCACTTCCATGGATGAGTCAATCAAGCGGAAGTATGGCATTTGGAGCCACGCCAAACCACCAGCAATTGTTTGAAGTCTCAAAGTTACTTCGGACATTTACTGAAGGCACTGACCCCTCGGTTAGTGACATAGAGTCCATCAGAGCTACTGTTGCGGGTGCCGAAAGATTGCTCTTTCTTGGATTTGCATTCCATCGATTAAATCTTGATTTGCTGTATTCAGGTGCACCATCCCAAACAAGAAGACTTTTCGCCACTGCACTAAACATATCAAATAGTAACTGTCAGCAAATCAAAGGAGAACTTGTTAACAAAGCAAAGCATCCTTCTGACTTTATTTACCTCCGAAATGATTTAACTTGCTCGCAACTCTTTGCGGAATATTCTCGAAGTCTGTCATTAACAGAATGAGTACACCATTGACTAGCACTACTTATTCATCAGCCTCCATTTCCACCACCCGCATCGCCTTTGCCTCCTTCATCGGCACCGCCATCGAGTTCTACGATTTCTACATCTACGGTCTCGCAGTGGCGATGGTCATCGGCCCGGTGTTTTTCCCGAGCAGCGATGCCACGGCACAATCGCTGAACGCCTTCCTCACTTTCGGTATCGCCTTCCTCGCACGTCCATTCGGCGCGCTGCTGTTCGGCCATTTCGGCGACCGCGTCGGACGCAAAACGACACTGGTCGCATCGCTGCTGGTGATGGGCATCTCCACGATATTGATCGGCATACTGCCGAGTTACGAGATGGTGGGCTGGGTAGCACCGCTGCTACTGTGCCTGCTGCGCTTCGGCCAAGGCATCGGCCTCGGCGGCGAATGGGGCGGCGCGGCCTTGCTGGCTGCGGAATATGCGCCCGAGGGCAAGCGTGGCTGGTTCGGCATGTTCCCGCAGCTGGGCCCGCCCGTGGGATTCTTCTTTGCGGTGGGCAGCTTTTTGCTGCTCTCCAATCTGCTCAGCGATGCGGAGTTCCGCGCCTGGGGCTGGCGTGTTCCGTTCCTCGCCAGTGCGGTGTTGGTGATGCTGGGGCTTTATGTGCGCATGAAGTTGACCGAGACGCCGGTGTTCGCCAAGGCATTGACATCGCAGCAGCCAGTGAAGCTGCCGCTGGCCGAGTTGTTCGTGCATCACGCCAGGCCGCTGGTGTCGGGCGCGTTGCTGATGGTGGTGTGCTACGCGCTGTTCTACATCGCCACAGTATTCTCGCTCTCCTACGGTGTCGCCACGCTGCACATCCCGCGCCCAGCTTTCCTCGGCATGTTGTGCATCGCGGTGGTATTCATGGCGGCAGCCACTCCCTTGGCCGCCTGGGCGGGCGACCGTTACGGCCGCCGCCCGGTATTGTTGATTGCCAGCTCGCTGGCGCTGCTCTCCGGCTTTTTGATGGAGCCGATGCTGGGCAGCGGCTCGCCCCTGCTCATCACCACCTTCCTTTCCATCGAGCTGTTCCTGATGGGAGCCACGTTTGCGCCTATGGGTGCGCTGCTGCCGGAACTGTTCCCGACGCGAGTCAGATATACCGGCGCAGGCACGGCCTATAACCTCGGCGGCATTCTCGGTGCCTCGCTCGCGCCTTACCTCGCGCAGCAACTGGTGCTGCACGGCGGGCTCTCCTGGGTGGGCGGCTATGTTTCGGTGGCGGCGGCGATCAGCCTGACGGCGGCATATTTCTCTCATGAGACGCGCGACAAGGAACTGGCGTGAGCAACTCCCTTCCTCCCGCCATTTTCCTGATGGGCCCCACCGCCAGCGGCAAGACCGGTGTCGCGGTGGAACTCGCACAGCGCCTGCCGGTGGAACTCGTCAGCGTGGATTCAGCGCTGGTGTTCCGCGACATGGACATCGGCACGGCCAAGCCGGATGCGGCCACCCTGGCGCGCGCACCGCATCACCTGATCGACATCATCGCCCCGACCGAGGCCTATTCCGCTGCAGCCTTCCGCCACGATGCACTGAGGCTGATGCACGACATCACGGCGCGAGGAAAAATACCGCTGCTGGTCGGCGGCACCATGCTGTACTTCAAGGCGCTGCGCGAGGGTCTGAGCGACCTGCCGCCATCCGACCCCGCCGTGCGCGCCGCACTCGACGCCGAGATCGCGCAGCACGGCATAGCCCACCTGCACGCCGAGCTCGCCAAGGTGGACGCCGCGACTGCGGCGCGATTGCACAGCACCGACACACAACGCATCCAGCGCGCGCTGGAAATCTACCGCCTCAGCGGAAAGACTATGTCGGCACTCATTGCACATCAGCAAAACGACGAGCTGCCCTACCGCATCCTGCCCATCGCGCTCGTTCCCTCCGGGCGCGCCGTGCTGCACCAGCGCATCGCCGCGCGCTTCGCGGAGATGTTGAAGCAGGGATTGCTGGATGAGCTGCGCGGGCTGCGCGAAAAATATGCGCTGCACCGCGACATGACCTCGATGCGCTGTGTGGGATACCGCCAGGCATGGGAATACCAGGAAGGCGAGATCAGCGCAGGCGAACTGCTGGAGAAAGGCATCGCCGCCACGCGCCAGCTCGCCAAGCGCCAGCTCACCTGGCTGCGCGGCATGCCGGACAATATCGAAGTGGACTGCCTGCAAACCGGCCTGATTGAATCGATTGCGTCCATTCTGGAAAAGAATAAAATTAGCACTTTCTAATTCAACCGGAGGACACATGATGAGCATCAATTTCAAACGCGAGATTTCCGCAACCATGGATCAGGCCATAGACCGCGCAACCACCGCATTGGGCGCAGAAGGTTTCGGCATCCTCACCCGCATCGACATGCACAGCAAGATCAAGGAAAAGACCAGCAAGGACATCATCCCTACCGTGATCCTCGGTGCCTGCAATCCCAATCTGGCCTACGAGGCCTATACCGCGAACAGCGATGTGGCAAGCCTGCTGCCTTGCAACGCGGTAATACGCGAGATCGCGCCCGGCAGGGTATCGCTCGAATTCATCAAGCCGACCGCAATGATGACAGTACTGGGCGACGCCAAACTGACCGCGTTGGCAACCGAAGCGGATAACAGGATCGAGCGCGCGCTGAACAACGCCTGAAAGATGTCTGTAACCCGGCATCGCGTATAATGAGCGCCACTTGTTTACAGTTTGCTGACGTTTAATCCATGAAAATTGCCATTGCCGGTACCGGTTACGTAGGCCTTTCCAACGCCATTCTGCTTGCCCAGCATAACGCAGTCGTCGCTCTCGACATCGTCCCCGAAAAAATCGAAATGCTTAATCGCAAGCAATCCCCGATCGAAGACGGCGAGATCGAGGATTACCTGCAGCACAAGACGCTCAATTTCAAGGCCACGCTGGACAAGCGTGAAGCCTACACCGGCGCCGACTACGTCATCATCGCCACACCGACGGATTACGACCCCGACACCAACTACTTCAACACCCGTTCGATCGAGGCGGTCATTCAGGATGTGATGAGCATCAACCCGCAGGCGGTGATGGTGATCAAATCCACCATTCCGGTCGGATACACGGTCAATGCCCGCGCCAAATTCAATTGCGACAATCTGATTTTCTCACCCGAGTTCCTGCGCGAAGGGCGTGCGCTGTACGACAACCTGCATCCCTCTCGCATCGTTGTCGGCGAACGCTCCAGGCGCGCCGAGATCTTCGCCAACTTGCTCAAACAAGGCGCGCTCAAACAAGACATCCCCACCCTGTTTACTGACTCGACCGAGGCCGAGGCGGTCAAGCTTTTCGCCAACACCTACCTGGCCATGCGCGTGGCTTTCTTCAATGAACTCGACACCTATGCGGCCACTCACGGGCTGGATACGCGGCAGATCATCCAGGGGGTAAGCCTCGATCCGCGCATTGGCGATCACTACAACAACCCTTCTTTCGGTTACGGTGGCTACTGCCTGCCGAAGGATACGAAACAACTTCTGGCCAATTACAGCGATGTACCGCAAAACCTGATCCATGCCATCGTCGAGTCCAATACCACGCGCAAGGATTTCGTTGCGGCAAGCATCGTCAAGCGCAACCCGAGGGTGGTCGGCATCCATCGCCTGGTCATGAAGAGCGGGTCAGACAACTTCCGCTCCTCCAGCATCCAGGGCATCATGAAACGCATCAAGGCCAAGGGTATCGAGGTCATTGTTTATGAGCCCGCGCTCAAGGAGGCGGAGTTTTTCCGTTCCAGAGTGGTGAATGACCTGGCCCAGTTCAAAAAAGAGTCCGACGTCATCGTTGCCAACCGCATTACAGACGATATCCGCGATGTGGTTGACAAGGTTTATAGCCGGGATTTGTTTGGCAAGGACTAAACTCGCCCTGACCCGAGGCTAGCCAACCATGACCCTGCAGGAACTGCGCTACATCGTTTCCCTGGCCGATGCCGGACATTTCGGCAAGGCTGCCGAGGCTTGTCATATCAGCCAGTCCACGCTCTCCACCCAGATCAAGAAGCTGGAAGATTTTCTGGGTGCCACGCTGTTTGACCGTTCACTCAAGCAGGTCACGCTGACGCCGGTTGGCCGCGAAATCGTGGCATCTGCGCGGCTGATCCTGGAAGAAGCCAGCCGCATCCGCGAACTGGCGCGCCAGACGTCCGCCCCCATGGAACGCACCGTGCAGCTGGGCGTGATTCCCACCCTGGGCCCATACTATCTGCCCCATGTGCTGACGCTGCTGCATGGCAAGTACCCCAGGCTGCGCCTGTTGCTCCGGGAAGAAATGACGCCCCACGTAATGGCCCATCTGGCCGATGGCAAGCTGGATGCCGGGCTGCTGGCCTTGCCGGTGAACGACCCCAGCCTGGAGGTGGTGCCTCTGTTCAAGGAGCCGTTCCTCGCCGCCGTTCCCGCCAGCCACAAACTGGCGGCAGCGAAAACGGTGCGCATCAACGAGCTGGCCAGCGCAGGTTTGCTGCTGCTGGAAGAAGGCCATTGCCTGCGCGATAACGCCCTCGAAGCCTGCCATCTGGATGGCCTGCAGAACGAGGAAATCAGCGCCACCAGCCTGGAAACCCTGCGCCAGATGGTGGGCATGGGACTGGGTGTCACCCTGATCCCGGTGCTGGCCAGCGGCGGCACCTCCGGGACAGAAAGCCAGGTGGCACTGCGCCCGCTGGCAGCCCCCGGTGCCTCACGCACCATCGGTCTGGTGTGGCGCAAGCGCTCCCCCTTGGCTGCCACCATGGAACAGCTCGCAGTCTCCCTGAAAAAAGCCCTGCCCCCCCACACCCTGCGCATCTCCTGAATCCTGCATCCCGAATTCCAATCATCTATAAAATAGATTGTTTCAATATAAACAATCTACTTTATTAATAACACCGCTCGCCTGATACTTCGCTCCGTGGTGCTACACCACTTTGTCCAAACCCTTTCTGGAGGTATCAGACCATGAAATTAAAAGGCAGCAAAACCGAACAGCACCTGAAAGACGCCTTTGCCGGCGAATCACAGGCCAACCGTCGTTATCTGTATTTCGCAGCCAAGGCTGACATTCAAGGCCACAATGATGTCGCCGCCTTGTTCCGCTCCACCGCCGAAGGCGAGACTGGCCACGCCCACGGCCACCTGGAGTACCTGGAGCAGTGTGGCGACCCGGCCACCGGCATGCCTTTCGGCGACACAGCCGACAACCTGAAGTCCGCAGTTGCAGGCGAAACCCACGAGTACACCGACATGTACCCTGGCATGGCGAAAACTGCCCGTGCAGAAGGCTTCGAGGAGATCGCCGACTGGTTCGAGACTCTGGCCAAGGCTGAGCGCTCACACGCCAACCGCTACCAGAAGGCCCTGAACGAGTTCGCAGGCTAAGCACTACCCGGCCACAAACTCGTGGCCGGCTTCAACCCAATTTTTATTTGTCACAGGAGCATGCCACATGAGCAGCACACCACGTGAAGGCAATCTCGAAGCACCCACACGCCATCCCCTGGATTGGCTGAACCCGGATTTTTACAACGAACAATCGCTGTTCAACGAGATGGAGCGGGTGTTTGATATCTGTCACGGCTGCCGCCGTTGTGTGAGCCTGTGCCAGTCTTTCCCCACCCTGTTTGATCTGGTGGATGAATCTTCCACCATGGAAGTTGATGGCGTCGACAAGAAATCTTACTGGAAGGTGGTGGACCACTGCTACCTGTGCGATCTGTGCTACATGACCAAGTGCCCTTACACGCCGCCGCATGAATGGAACCTCGACTTCCCGCATCTGATGCTGCGCGCCAAGGCATACAAATTCAGGCATGGCGACGTGAAGATGCGCGACCGCATCCTCACCAGCACCGACGCGGTCGGCAATCTGGCCGGCATTCCGGTGGTGGCGCAGGTGGTAAACGCGGCGAACAAATTCGGGCCCACGCGCAAGGCGCTGGAGGCCGTGCTAGGCGTGCACGCAGACGCCAAGCTGCCGGAATACCACAGCAACACCCTGCGTAAGCGCCTGGGTGGTCACAGCAGCACTGCACAGGCCGAGCCTGCGGGAAGAACCAGGGGCAAGGTGGCGCTGTTTGCCACCTGCTACATGAACCGCAACGAGCCGGGGCCGGGCGAAGACATGGTGGCCGTGTTCGAGCACAACGGCATTCCCGTGCGCATTGCCGAAAAGGAGCGCTGCTGCGGCATGCCCAAGCTGGAGCTGGGTGATCTTGAGGCCGTGCGCGCCGCCAAGGAATTCAATATTCCCGTGCTGGCCAAGCTGGTGGACGCAGGCTGGGATCTCACCGCACTGGTGCCTTCCTGCGCACTGATGTTCAAGCAGGAACTGCCGCTGATGTTCCCGGACGATGCAGACGTGCAGAAAGTGAAGAACGCTTTCTTCGACCCCTTTGAATACCTGATGCTGCGCCACAAGGAAGGCAAGCTGAAAACCGACTTCAAAAATCCGCTGGGCAAGGTGGCTTACCACGCGGCCTGCCACCAGCGCGTGCAGAACATCGGCCAGAAGACGCGCGAGGCGCTGGCGCTGATTCCCGGCAGCGAAGTGGAAATCATCGAGCGCTGCTCAGGTCACGACGGCACCTATGCGGTGAAGAAGGAGTTCCATGCAGCCTCGATGAAGATCGTGAAGCCGGTGGCAGAACGCGTAAGAAAAGCCGAGGTGGCCCACTACGGCAGTGACTGCGCCATGGCCGGCCACCACATCGAGAACAGCCTGAAGGATGGCGTCGTACCGGAGCATCCGATCAGCATGATGCGCAAGGCTTACGGCATATAAGCAGAAAAACAAATACAGGAGAAACCAAATGCAAAAACTGTCGCGTGAAAATCTTTACTCACTGGAAAAATATTCCGCCATCCGCAGCGATTTCCGCAGCAATGTCATCGAGCACAAGAAGCAGCGCCGCGTGCCCATCGGTGCGCATGCTGCGCTCTATTTCGAGGATGCACTGACCATGCAGTACCAGGTGCAGGAGATGCTGCGCCTGGAACGCATCTTCGAAGCGGATGGCATACAGGAAGAACTGGATGTGTACAACCCGCTCATCCCCGATGGCAGCAACTGGAAGGCCACTTTCATGATCGAGTACGGCGATGTGGAAGAGAGGAAAGGAGCGCTGGCGCGCCTGACCGGCATAGAACAAACCGTGTGGCTGCAGGTGGACGGTTACGACAAGGTGTTCGCCATTGCCAACGAAGACCTGGATCGCACAGCGCCGGACAAGACCTCGGCGGTGCATTTCATGCGCTTCGAGCTCAGCCCGCAGATGGTTGCCGCAGTCAAACAGGGCGCCAGCCTCAGTGCCGGCACAGACCATCCGGCCTATCAGGAGAAAAACGTACTGACAGCGGCCGCAAAGACATCTCTCAGGGCGGATTTGCAGTAATCAGAAAAATTTCAGCAATGTCTGAATAACCGTTGCACCGTGCTGTAGTCATGCATAGGAGCGGGCCTTGCCCGCGAAATCCGGCGCATCGAAATCATCGCGGGCAAGGCCCGCTCCTGCTGTTCCAGCTTCAAGCCGGGCGTTGCTCATGTCGCGGGGTTGACTATGTGCATCACCTGCTCGGGCTTCATCTGCAGCAGGTCGGCGACATCCTTGTAGTCATCCGGAAGGGCTGCGTCTTCCCAGCTGTTGGCTGAATGGCGTGCCAGGTTCACCGCCAGCACCACATTGCGCACACGTGCCTGGCCGCCGCTGGCATCATCCATTAATTTCAGCAGCAAAGCGGGCAGCACCCATTCCCGCACCAGCTCTTTCTGCAGGGCGACCAGGCTGAAGCCAAAGACCTGCTCCTGCGCGGCATGGCTGCGCAGCGCTTTATCCTGCTGCTGCAGCGCGCGTATCTTGAGCATTTCCACCGGTGCAAAACACCACATCAGGATTTCTGCCAGATCATGCAGCAAGGCTGCAACACGCACCTCTTCAAAGTGCAGGTCGCGCAGGCGCACCGCCCAGTCGACCGCATAGGCAGAAGCACGGTGGGAGCGGTGCACCACATGCAGTGTGGCAATGAGAGCGTCAACATGGGATTGCAGCAGATCTTCGACCAGCGTCGTGGGGCCGAGATGCTTGAAGAACGGCTCTACACCCAGCATGAGCAGGGCCTGTTCCACCTGCAGCACTTCGGCAGTTTGACTGCGCCGCTTGTGCAGTTGCAGGTAGCGTAACAGCTTCGCGGTCATCATCGGGTCGCGCGCGACTATTTGCGCGATGGTGTGGGGGTTGGCCTTGTCGTTGTCTGCGCGCAGGGCTTGCAGGTCGCGCGCGGTTTGCTTGAGCACCGGGATTTCGGCATGGCTGAGAAAAGCGACCCAGCCGCGCAAGTCTTTGGCTTCCTGTTGCATCATGTCCCCCAAGCGTTCAGTTCTGCAAAGTATAACGGCACTCCAGCGAAAAACTTGAGCTATTGCGCAGGAATCACGCGCTGCCGATCGTTATAGCTGAACAGCCAGTGTGCCCACGCGGCCATCCACCTCGCGCAAACCCACTTCGTGACGCGGCAGGATGGCGGGCAAACTTTCAAAGTAACTGCGCATAGACACCAGATCATAGCCCTGTGCGCGCCACCCCTCCAGCAACTGTTCAAACACTGGCATCCATTTGCCGCCTTCCAGCTCGGCGTGCAAGGTAAACACATGGCCGGTGGCAGGAGGATTTCTGGTGAGGTGCAGCAGGTGCTGCGCCACATTGTCCAGAGTAATGCCTTCGCGGTTAATCAGTTCATCCAGCGTGGGCAGCGTAGTGGGAAGCTGCGGACAGGCAACGATTTCGGCATTCCAGGTGGGAATGAAGGGATGGGTTCCGCGCGTATCAGAGCTGTAATCCAGGCACAGACTCTGCGTCAGGCGCAAGGCATGGCGATTCATCTGCCAGCCTGCGGCGGCATGAGCCTTGGGAGCTACGCCGAATATTTCGATGAAGCGGTCTACTGCACGCTGCATCTCGCGCCTTGTCCATGCGGCGTCTTTGCCCGCAACATAATCCTGCCAACGGATATGGTCGTAGCAATGGATGCCCACTTCGAAACCGGCATCGCGCACCGAGCGCATGATGTCGGCACAGCTGCGCCCGATGTCAGGCCCGGGCAAGAGGGTGCCATACAGCAGGGTCTTGATGCCGTAATGCTCCACCACGGAAGTGCGCGATACCTTGCCCATGAAGCCTGGGCGAAACACGCGCTTGATGGCGCGTCCGGTGTGGTCAGGTCCCAGTGAAAAGAAAAAACTGGCCTGTACCTGGTGACGCTGCATGGCTTCCAGCAGGCGCGGCACGCCGACACGGGTGCCGCGATAGGTGTCTACGTCGACCTTAAGAGCTAATTGAGGTTTCATGTGAAATTCAGGATCGAGGAATGTGGATTGAGGATTGAGTAAGGGCCAGCGGTTTTGTACTCAATCCTCGCTCCTCAATCCTGTATTTAATCGACCAAACCTTTGGCTTCACCGATCTGGCCGCGATACGCGTCAAAAATCTTGCGCAGGGTGTCGGCCATGGAAACCGTGGGTTTCCAGTTCAGTTCTTCACAGGTGTTGGTGATCTTGGGCACGCGGTTCTGCACGTCCTGGTAACCCTTGCCGTAATAGGCTGCGGAAGTCGTTTCGACCAGCTTCACCTTCTTCACCGAGTCGCGATATTCGGGATATTCCTCGGCCAGCTTCACCATCATGCCGGCCAGGTCGCGGATGGAGTAGTTGTTGACCGGGTTGCCGATGTTGTAGATCTTGCCGCTGGCAACACCGTTCTTGTTATCGATGATCTTCATCAGCGCATCAATGCCATCGTCGATGTAGGTGAAGGCGCGCTTCTGGCTGCCGCCGTCGACCAGGCTGATGTTTTCGCCGCGCACGATGTGGCCGAAGAATTGCGTCACCACGCGCGAGCTGCCTTCCTTGGGGGTATGGATGGAATCCAGACCGGCACCGATCCAGTTGAACGGACGGAACAGGGTAAAGTTCAGCCCTTCCATGCCATAGCCCCAGATCACGCGGTCCATCAATTGCTTGGAGCAGGAATAAATCCAGCGCGGCTTGTTGATCGGGCCGCAGATCAACTCGGACTCGGCGGGATCGAATTCTTCGTCATGGCACATGCCATACACTTCCGAGGTGGACGGGAACACCAGATGCTTGCCGTATTTGACGGCGGCACGCACGATGGGCAGGTTGGCTTCAAAGTCCAGCTCAAACACGCGCAGCGGCTGCTTGACGTAGGTGGAAGGGGTGGCGATTGCCACCAGCGGCAGGATCACATCGCACTTCTTCACGTGGTACTCCACCCACTCCCTGTTGATGGTGATGTCGCCTTCAAAGAAGTGAAAGCGCGGCTGGGCTATCAGGTCTGTGATGCGGTCGGTGCTCATGTCCATGCCGTACACTTCCCAATCGGTGGTCGCCAGAATGCGCTGGGACAAGTGGTGTCCGATAAACCCGTTCACGCCCAGAATCAGAACTTTTTTCATTTTTTATTTTCCTAACAATTAAAATTAAATCTTGCGGCACCATGCTGTGCCGCGAATTCAGCCGCGCTCATTGCCACTCCACCCAGCTCGAAGCTAAGCACCCTCAGCACGCCCCGCCCGCATAGCGCATAGGCCGTGCCATCCTGCACATAAAAACACGGCGCTGCACTGCCGGACTGCACATCAGCAACCAGCGTCCGCAGGATGCGCATCGGCTGCCCCAGCAGCTGCGTGGTCGCGCCCGGATAAGGTGGCGCCACGGCACGTACCAGATTGTGTATCGTACGCGCATCCTGCGACCAGTCGATGACCCCGTCCTCCGGTTTGCGTCCGCCGAAATAAGCACCCTGACTCAAGTCCTGTTTCAGCGCCCGGGCCTTGCCCGCAAGCAGATCCGGCAGACAGCCATACAGCGCGATTTCCGCCGCCACGGTCACCTTCTGGAACACCTCCAGTGCCGTGTCATCCGGCAGGATGGGAACCGCCTGTTGCGCCACGATATCGCCGTTATCCGGCTTTTCGGTCATGTAGTGCAGGGTAGCGCCGGTTTCCGTTTCGCCGCGTATTATCGCCCAATTCACCGGTACCCGGCCACGGTATTTGGGCAGCAGCGAGCCATGCATGTTGAGCGCCCCTGACCCGGGGATCTCCAGCAGTTCGCGCTTGAGCATCTCGCGGTAGTAGAAGGAAAAGAAGAAGTCCGGCTGCAGGGCGCGGATCTGCGCCAGCACTTCAGGGGTATTGGGGTTGTCCGGCGTGATCACCGCAATGCCGTGCAGCGCCGCCAGCTCGGCGACACTGTCAAACCAGATATTCTCTTTGGGGTTGTCGCGATGCGTCACCACCAGCGCCACCTCGACGCCCTGCGCCAGCAGCACCGACAGGCAGCGCACACCTACGTTGTGATAGGCGAATACAACTGCGGAGCGGGGATTGCGGATTAAGGATTGAGCCAACCCTGCCACTGCGCTTTTAACTCGATCCTCAATCCCGGATCCCAGATCCTCTTTACTCAATCACGGCTCCTATCCAGCACTGCCTGAATCAAATAACGCGGGCGATGACGCACCTGCTGGTAAATGCGCCCAATGTATTCGCCCAGCATGCCGATGCCGAACAGGGTAATGCCGATCAGGAAGAAGGCAATGGCAAACAGGGTAAACACCCCTTCCACTTCCGGCCCGACCACCAGGCGACGCACTATCAGCAGCACCACCAGGCATCCGGACAGCAGCGACACGGCAATGCCGACCATGGAGAACCATTGCAGTGGCACCACGGAGAATCCGGTCATCAGGTCGAAGTTCAGGCGGATCAGGCTGTACAGCGAATACTTCGATTCGCCCACAGCGCGTTCCTCGTGCTCCACCACTACCTCCGCCGGGTTGCGCGCAAAGGTGTAGGCCAGTGCCGGCACGAAGGTATTCACTTCCTGGCAGCTGTTGATGGCATCGATGATGTTGCGGTCGTAGGCGCGCAACATGCAGCCCTGATCCGTCATCTTGATGCGGGTGATGCGCTCACGCAGGTTGTTCATGGCGCGCGAGGCGACATGGCGCCACCAGCTGTCGTTGCGCTGGCGGCGGATCGAACCGATGTAGTCGTAGCCCTCGTCCATCTTGGCCAGCAGCTTGGCAATTTCTTCCGGCGGGTTCTGCAGGTCGGCGTCCAGCGTCACCACGCGGCGGCCGCGCGTGTGTTCGAAACCGGCGAGGATCGCCATGTGCTGGCCAAAGTTGCCGTTGAACAGCACCACGCGCGTCACATCCGGGCGCAGCTGGAACTGCTCGCGCAGGATCGCGGCGGAACGGTCGCGGCTGCCGTCGTTGATGAACACGATCTCGTAACTGATGCCCAGCTGGTCGAGTGCCGGATAGAGCCGGTCGAACAAGGTTTGCAAACCTTCTTCTTCGTTATAGACGGGAATGACGACGGAGAGTTGTGGTGTATTCATGGGGCGGTATTCTACCGCAGAGGGCGGGGTTAGCGAAATCCGGTATCAGTCGGCGTGCGCTAGCCGCTGCTTTGATCGGGTTTGATTCTGATTCCCAGCTTGGGCCTGCGCCTGCCTGCAAACCCGAGTTATCTTCTAGCAATATGGTTGCATTGTGCGTACAATAAATGCGCATATATCACACTGATCAGGAGTGTCGCGAATGTTAGCTATTCCATCCAGACGTGCCGTCAATTTGACGGTAAACAGCGCCTTGGTACAAGAGGCCAAGGCGCTCGAGATCAACTTGTCGCGCGAATTTGAAGCGCATCTTGCCGCTTTGGTCAGGCAGCGTAAGCAGGAAAAATGGCTGGCGGAAAACCAGGATGCACTGAATGCGTACAACGCACACATCGAACGCGATGGCGTGTTTAGTGACGGGATGCGGAGCTTCTGATGGCTCAATTCGATGTCCACCGCAATCCCAATTCCGCTACGGCAAAAGGCATTCCCTATCTGCTCAACGTGCAGTCGGATTTGCTGGTTGGCCTGGCTACGCGGGTAGTGGTTCCTTTGGCGCGCCCAAATGTCATCGGCAACAAGTCGGCCCATTACCTGAATCCGCTATTCGAGATCGAGGGCAAAACACTCGTGATGCTCACCCCCGAAATGGCAGGCATCCCGGTGAAACACCTCGGAGCAGTGGTTGGCAACCTCATGGATAGACGTGCCGACATCGTTCGTGCCCTGGATATTGTGCTTTCCGGCGTGTGAGCGAAAGCGTCTGTGCCGAGGTATGAGAATCAATGGAGTCTGAAAAGGCACTGCTGACTCAGAAGAGTGAGCATAGATGGCCAAAATAAAAGCCATTCACTCGAATGGCTTTATAGGGGGTACCTGAAAAGGGGACGTATTTATTTTCCCCCTATCCCTGCCCTTTGCTCTTCTCTTTATTGCAACACCGCGCACACCGCCGCGACCACGCGCTCCACGTCGGCTTCCGCCATCTGCGGGAACAGCGGCAAGGTGACGATGCGCTGCCCAACGCTTTCGGCGACGGGGAACATGCCTTGTTTGAAGCCGCGTTCGCGGTACAGCTGGAACAGGTGGATGGGCGGGTAATGCACACCGCAGCCGATGTTGTGCGCCTTCATCTTTTCCATGAATCCGGCGCGCACCACGCCTTGCGGCAGCACGATCTGGAACATATGCCAGTTGCTGTTTTCAAAATTTTTCAGGGGTAGTTGCACGCCGCTCTGCCGTTCGAAATCCGCACCAAAGGTAGCGAAGTAATGCCTGGCCAGTGCATGGCGACGCGCGGTAATGGCGGGAAGCTGCGGCAATTGTCCCAGGCCGATGGCAGCCGCAATATCGGTCATATTGAACTTGCCGCCCAGCACATCCACCTCGATGCCGTCGAAGCCGCTGCGGGTGACGCCCTGCAAGCGGTATTTCTCGGCCAGGCGCGCCTCCTCGGCATTGTTCAGCACCAGGCAGCCGCCTTCAGAAGTGGTGAGGTTCTTGTTGGCCTGAAAGCTGAACGACACGAAATCGCCGAAGCTGCCTATGCGCCTGCCCTGCCACAAGGAGCCTATGGCCTGTGCGGCATCCTCCACCACGCGCAAGTTGTGGCGACGGGCGATGGCGTAAAGCCTGTCCATATCCACCGGCAAGCCCGCCAGATACACGGGAATGATCGCGCGCGTCCTCGGGGTGATCGCCGCTTCCATTTTGTCCAGGTCGATGTTGCGCGTGACCGGATCGATGTCGGCGAATACCGGCGTGGCGCCCACTTCCAGGATGACGTTGGCGGTGGCGACCCAGGAGATCGGCGTGGTGATCACCTCATCGCCTGCTCCTATGCCGGCAATGCGCAGCGCGATCTCCATGGTGCAAGTGCCCGAGTTGAAGGTGCGCACCGGGCGCCCGCCAAAATATTCCGACAGCTGACGCTCAAATTCCAGCACCTTGGGGCCGCTGGTGATCCAGCCGGAACGCAGGGTTTCCACCACCGAGGAAATAGCTGCTTCGTCGATATAGGGTTTAACAAACGGCAAAAATTCATTCATAAAAATCCTTCAGCAATGCGCACATGAACTTCATCGGCAAACTTTAAACAAACGCAGCAGCCCCGGTACGGACAAGGCGAGGCAGCCGGCAAGCAGCAATATTTTCAGCCAACCGGTTCCCGGATAGACATCGTCGTAGTCATGCCACAGCGACCATACGGCCCACACGGAAAGCGGCGTTGCCAGCAAGGCAAAGGCACGCTGCGCCCACAGGTTCAGCCCGGCACGCCAGTATTGCCCCAGCCACACGGCGGCCATGGCCACCAGCCAGCCGCCGATTGCCCCGCCCAGCACATCCATGGGCCAATGCACTCCGCTCGCAATGCGCGAGAAACCGATCATCACTGCCAAGAGCAGCGCGCCAAGCTTGATCCAGTTGCTTACCCGCTGCACACAGAGAAGACCTGCCAGCAGGAATGCCGAGGTCGTGTGGCCGGAAGGAAAGGAGTTGTTCTGCAGCGCGGGGCCGATCAGGTGAAAACTTTCCATGGGCAGAAGTGCGGGGGGACGCGCGTGGGAAAAAATCTCCTTCATGCCCTGTACCCACAGCGTGACCAGCACTACCGCCAGAATAATCTGCCACACCACATCCGGACGCCGCCCCAGAAACGGCAGCAGGAACAGGATTGCGATCTTGCCATCCCCCACGAGGGAGAGGTGTATCCACAAGGAATCATTGGCATGCGACATGACTCTGTTCATTGCCTGGAACAGCTCAATGTTGTCATCCAGCGCAGCCACCAGCGCCAGCACCGCCAGGGAGAACAGCGGTACGCCCCAGCGCCAGAGTTGCTGCCCCACGCTGTCACTTCTTGAATTCATCGCAAGCATAGAATGAAAAAGTTGAAATCAAATTCCCGTGCGCCATCACCGGCAGCTGCTCACGCAACGTGCATGCTGCAAACTGCCCTGCGCCACCGGTGGCAGGGTTGGCCTGCAGCTCCGGCCACACCACCAGTATGCCGCGCGCGCCATTTTGCGGCGCGCCAAACCACAGGTCAAACTGGTCAAAGCGGTTATCCAGCACCTGCACCGGCAGCGGCCGCGCATACCAGGCCAGGCGGCTGGCATAGGTCCAGTTCTCGGTAAACAGCAGTGGCGGCGTGCCGGGTGTTGCGGCCATTTCCGCGCGCAATTTTTCGGCAGTTTGTGCCGCCTGCTCCCAGCCGTAAATGTCGCGCAGCGGGTTGCGATTGTCCGGGAACGAGGGCCAGGAAAATACAAATTCGCTGAGCAACACACCCAGCAACAGCACTGCGTAAACAGAGGAAACTCTGCTGCCGACACGCACCCAGCGCGCCTTATTCCAATTACGCTGCAGCCAGCGCGCCAGTAGTGGCAACAGGGCTATCCAGCCCAGCGAGGTCCAGTGCGGCAGCGTCATTTCATAACCCGAATTCCAGCCGAACAGCAGCAGCACCGGCAAGGCCAGCGCAAGGCACAACTGTGTGCCCAATTGCGCGCCCTGCTGTTGCCATTCGCGCAGGCTGGCGACGACGGCGACCAGCCCGAACACATAGATAGCGGGGCCGTAAACCAGCAACTGGGCAAGCTGTGACACCACTAGCCTGGTTATCTTCCAGCTCGGATTGGCCGTGCCATGGTGCAGCTGGTAGAGGAAGGAAATCCACTCGTGGCGGTAATTCCAGTACAGCACCGGCAGGATCAGCAGCGCGCCCAGAAGCAACGCCAGCCACGGCCCGGGACTGCGCAGCTGGCGCCATTGGCGGGTAAATGTCAGCGCCAGCAGCACGCTGATGATCAGCGACACCGCGGTATATTTGGAGAGTCCGGCCAGCCCCAGCCACAGGCCCAGCCACAGCCAGTAGCGCACCTGGCCCCGGGTGATCGCGCCATGCAGCGCCAGCAGCGCGAGCAGGCCCAGCAGTAGCAGCGGGCTGTCCGGCAACATGGACATGCCGATCAGCTGGAACATCACAGCGGATTGCAGCAGCAGAACGCTGATAAAACCCAGCCAGGGCGATTCCTGCGGAAACAGGGTGAGGGTCAGCCGGTACAAAACCAGGCTGGCAGCGGAGAACAACAGCACTGGAATGACGCGCATGGCAAGGTCTGAGCTGGAAAACTGCAACGCGATGGCCTGCAGCCAGCCCACCATCGAGGGATGGTCGAAATAGCTCCAGTCCAGGTGCAGGCCATACAGCGCGTAGTGCGCCTCATCCGTGCTGAGCCCGACGGCTGCAGCTGCGACCAGGCGCAGCAAGGTGCTGGCTGCAACCAGCAGCAATACGGCTTGCCAGGGTGAGAGGCGCTTGCACAAAGCGATCATGATTTAGCTGCGGCTGACGATGTAGACGCCGATGATGATAACCCCGATGCCGGCCAGCCGCGTCAGGCTCACCGCTTCGCCGAACAGCCACCACGCGGCCATGGCGTTGACCACGTAACCGATCGACAGCATCGGGTAGGCGATGCTCACCTCTACCCGCGACAGCGCCATAATCCACACCACCACGCTGATCACATAGAAACTGAGGCCCCCCATGATGTGAGGTTCTGTGGCCAGCTGCCAGCCAACCGGCACAATATTGTCGCGGCTGAATTCAAAATGGCCGACGGCATTAGTGCCCGCCTTCAACAGCAGTTGTGCGCCGGCGTTAAGCAGCACGCCGGTCAGAATCAGGGAAAAACTGAGCAGGTTCATGGCTTCCTTATCACGACGTATTGAGTATCCTGGGCGATGACTTGCATTGGCAGGCCGCTCGCTTTTACTTCCTCCCAGTATCGCGTTTCCACGATCGCCAGAGCGTAGGGCTCATTGCGCCATGCCTGCCTGAAATCGGCAATATTGGGCAGCCACTTGCCGGGTTCCTGTTTCAAACCAAATTCCATTTCGTCCTGGAATGCCACCAGCGTGAACGGGCGCTGGAGATAAAACGACAGCGTCGAGTCATACAAATACAAACTATAAAACGGGACATCCGCTTTGAGATAGGGCTTGATCTTCTGCGCAAGCTGCCAGGCCGACCCCAGTGGCGCAAGGTTTTCGTGGCCGGAGATGGTCACCTGACCGAACAGCAGAGCCGAAAATGCGATTGACAACACCGCTGCACGCACTCTGACCTTGTGCAGCAGGTACAGACCGAGCACTGTGCCCGCCAGCCATATCACAGCAGCTGCGGCCAGCCAGAATGCATAGTTCTGGTAAAACACCTGCTCATCCGCATCGCCAAATTTCCCAGCAAAACGCGACAACACAAAAACCGCAACTGCCAGCAACACCAGCGGAGACATCATCCAGAACAATGCCCGCGCCGTAACCTGCGTCAGGCGCACGCCGATCAACAGCGCCAGCGCGGGGAAAACAGGCAGGATGTAGGACGGCAGCTTGGAGCCCGACATGGAAAAGAAAATGAAAATAAACACCGCCCAGATCAGCAGGAAGCGTTGCGGCTTGAAACGCTGCGCCTGCGGGCCAGCCGGAGGCACACTCTTCCACGCACGCGGCAAGGCATCGGCCATTACCACCAGCCACGGCAACATCCCGCCGGCAAGCACCGGAATGAACCACCACCAAGGCTCGTAGCGGCCATGCGTCTTGGTCAGGAAGCGCTCGAAGTGTTCATGGATAAAAAAGAAATGGAAAAATTCGGGATTGGCGCGCGACACCGCGACAAACCAGGGTGCGCTGATCGCAAGGAACAGCAGCGTGCCACTGATGAGGTGCAGCCGCTTCCACAAACCCCAATCGCGCTCGATCAGGGTATAAAGCACCAGCACAGCGCCCGGCAGCACGATGCCTATCAACCCCTTGCTCAGCACCGCCAAGGCCAACGCCGCCCAGGCAAGGTGCATCCAGATGCGGTTGTCGCGCACGCTGGCCGCATCGTGCTGGGCCAACACGAAGCCGCACATGCCGGCGGCCATGAAAAACGTCATCCCCATGTCGAGGGAATTCATGTGGCCTATCATTACGTACAGCAGGCTGCTGCCCAGTACTGCCGCACTGTACAGCCCGGCTTCGCGGTTCCATAGGCGGCGCCCGGTATAGTAAATCAGCCCTATGCCGAACAATCCGGTCAGGGCAGTCCACAGCCGCGCCGTCCAGTTATGCTCGCCGAACACCTCGTAGGCGGCGGCAGTGGTCCAATACTGCAGAGGCGGCTTCTCGAAATATTTCAGGTCGTTCAGGCGTGGCGTAAGCCAGTCGCCGCTCGCTACCATTTCGCGCGAAATCTCGGCATAACGGCCTTCATCCGGTTTGATCAGCTTGCGATATTCCAGATTACCAAACCAGATGACGCAGACGGCCAGCAATACCGCCCAAAGCCAGCCTCTGTTGCGTAATTGCGCCATCATCGTGTGGTGTGCAGTGTTAGTGATTTAGTCTGCGGGCAGCGGCGGCAAGTACAGTACTTATGGGAAGCCAAGTTCAAATTCATACAGGGGCTCTCGGGCTCACAGCTGAGAAGTCTATTGGGAAGGGGCGAATTTTAACCCAAATCGCCCCTGCTAGTCTTTGCCCTTTTCCCTCACCTCGACCTTGGCCCAACCCTGCGCAAAGGTGACGTCGAGGCGCACGCCTGCCTGCAGTGTTGCGCTATCGGTCACTATTGCCCCGCGCTCATCGCGCACCATGCTGTAGCCGCGCGCCAGCACCTGGTTCGGATCAAGGTGCAACAAGTGCTGACCCACTGCAACCAGCCGCTGGTCGTGGCGTTCCAGCGTGCGCTGCATGGCATCCTGCAAGCGCCTGCCCAATTCGGCATGGCGCCTGCCCAATTGCACCAGATCTGGACGTGCTGCGCGCAGGCTTTGCTGCAATGCCTGCCAGCGCCAGCGCTGGTTTTGCAAGGCGTGTAGCAGCGCGGATTGCAGACGCTGCTGCAGTTGGTTGAGATGCTGCATCTGCTGCTGCGTGCGCTGCGCCGGATGCACCAGGCGGCGCTGCAAATAATCCAGCTGCTGCATGGCGCGTTCCAGTTGGCGCAGCACTGCCCGCGCCATGCGCTGCTCGAATTGCTGCAGGGTCTGGGCTAGCTCCTGGCGGTTGGGGGTTGCCGCCTGTGCCGCCGCCGTGGGCGTAGCGGCGCGCAGGTCGGCGACAAAATCGGCAATGGTGAAATCGGTCTCATGCCCCACCCCGCTGACCACCGGAATGCGGCTGCTGGCTATCGCCCGCGCCACCACCTCTTCGTTAAACGCCCACAGGTCTTCGATACTGCCGCCGCCGCGGCACACGATCAGCACCTCGCACTCCTTGCGCGCATTCGCCACATGGATGGCCTGGGCAATTTTCTGCGCCGCACCCTCGCCCTGCACCGGCGTGGGGTACAGCACCACCGCCAGACCCGGCATGCGCCGTGCAAGAGTGGTGAGCACATCGCGCAACGCAGCGGCCTGGGGGGAGGTGACGATGCCGATTTGCGCGGGGAAAAATGGCAGCGTGCGCTTGCGCGTTTCCGCAAACAGCCCCTCGCCTTCCAGCTTGCGCTTCAGCTTCTCGAACGCTTCATACAACGCACCCAGACCGGCAGGCCGCATCTGCTCCAGCGTCAGCTGAAATTCACCGCGCGCCTCATACAGGGTCGCCAGCGCCAGCACCTCAACCTGCGTGCCGTTTCTGGGCTGCCAGTCCAGATACTGGCTCTTGTGGCGGAACATCACGCAGCGCACCTGCGCCTGCTCATCCTTGAGCGAAAAATACCAATGCCCGGAAGCCGCACTCACAAAATTGGAAATCTCGCCACGCACCCACAGCAAAGGCAGGCCACCTTCGATCAACTGCTTCGCTGCGTTGTTTAATTCGCGCACGCTGAGTACGCGGTTTTTATCGATCATCATTCATCTATCAATCCATTCCAATTTTTGAAGTGTAGCCCAAAACACCCAGCTCTTTGTTGCTAACCAGGCAGGCCAGGGTGCGCACAGCACATTCACGCCTCGACACACCTTTTCCTGAAATCCCGTAGCAGAAAAAATACCTTTCCGCACACTGAACTCGATATATTTATTTTCAATAACTAGGCCAAAATACATATTGACAATCCACAATAATCCACAATCCGAACAACCACGGCACCTTGCCGGCAGCCACCCCAATAAAAACGCCATTTCATATTTATCACATTGATTTTAAATGCTTTTATTTTGAGCGCAAAAAATAAGCAGATACTAAAAAATGGTTATTGGAGAGGGGGTTAAGTCATCACACAGTAAATCATCCACAAAGTTATCCACAGATATTGTGCATAAATAAAAATTTACTTATTGGCATTACCAGTTCGTTTGCAACGCTAGCTCATCCAGGCAGTAACCTTGCTCAAATCCGGATGACCAGATACAGTTCGGGCTTGGAATTTAAAGCTTATTTAAATCATTGTCTGGAGAAGTTGCGTGTTCACTATTGTCGAAGCAGCAGGTTGGCCCATCTGGTTTTTGATTATCGCATCTGTTATCGCTGTAGCTTTGATTGCAGAGCGCCTGATGTTCTTGCGCAACAAGACGATCGCCCCCGCCACACTACTCAGTGAAGTCATCCAGGAGCTGAAGCAGCGCGGGGTCAGCGACGAGATGCTGAGGCGCCTGGAAGAGGATTCGCCATTGGGCCGCGTGTTTGCCGCCGGGCTGAAGAACGTCAAGAGCACACCCGCCGTGATGAAAGAGTCCATAGAAGAGACCGGCCGCGCGGTAACGCATGAACTGGAACGCTTCCTCACCACCCTTGGAACCATCGCCTCTATCAGCCCCCTGCTCGGTCTGTTCGGTACCGTGGTCGGCATGATTGAAATCTTCAGCGCCCAAAACGGCGTGGGCAACTCCCCTGCCATGCTCGCCCACGGCATCTCGGTGGCACTGTACAACACCGCGTTCGGCCTGATGGTGGCGGTGCCCAGCATGATTTTCTATCGCCATTTCCGTGCCAAGGTGGATAGCCTGACCGTTGAAATGGAACTGCAGGCCGTCAAGCTGGTGGAAATCGTGCACGGCGAGCGCAGGAGCTAAGCCATGAATTTTCAGCGCGGACGCAGCCGTGAAGAGCCGGAAATCAACCTGATTGCCATGATAGACGTGTTGCTGGTGATTCTGATTTTCATGCTGGTGAGCACGACCTACTCCAAATACGCCGAGCTGCAGATCAACCTGCCACAGGCCAGCGGCAAGGAAACCTCAGCTGCGACCAACCAGATCAGCGTGGCGGTTGATGCTTCAGAGCATTACGCCATCAACAACAAGCCGACCAAATTCGGCGGCGTGGACACGCTGGCGCAGGCGTTGCACAAGGCGGCCGGCAACCAGACCGACCCCACCATCATCATCAACGCCGATGCCAAGGCACCTCACCAGTCTGTGGTCAACATCATGGAAGCGGCACGCCTGGCGGGTTATGGACGCATCACCTTTACCACCCAGAGCCAGGATAAGTAGCCCTCGCAATGCCAACCGGGATGAGCGGGCTGCAACGACACTGGTACCGAGTCACCTGGCTGCATCTGCTGCTGCTTCCCGCAAGCCTGCTGTTCCGCTGCCTCTCCGCCACACGCCGCGTGCTTTATCGCTGCGGCATCCTCGCCAGCATCAAGCTTCCCGTTCCGGTCATCATCGTGGGCAACATCACCGTGGGCGGCAGCGGCAAGACACCTTTGACGCTGTGGCTGGCGCAGCAGCTGATCACGCACGGCTGGCATCCCGGCATTATCAGCCGCGGCTTCGGCGGCAGCGGCAACAGCCCCCAGGCAGTATTTCCCGAGAGTCACCCCGGCATCGTAGGCGACGAGCCGGTGCTGATGGCGCAGCGCGGGCTGTGCCCGGTGTGGGTCGGGCGTGACCGCCCCGCCGCAGCCCGGTCCCTGCTGCAGGCCAACCCGCAATGCGACGTGATACTCAGCGATGACGGGCTGCAGCATTACCGCCTGCAACGCGATGTAGAAATCGCGGTGGTCGATGGCGTGCGCCGCTTCGGCAACGGCTTTCTGCTGCCGGCCGGCCCCTTGCGCGAAGCGGCAACGCGCCTGCGCAAAGTGGATGCCATCGTGGTCAACGGCGGCACGGCGGCAAGCTCCGAATACCTGATGCAGCTCCACGGTGTGCAGTTTTACAACTTGCGCGACCATGGCCGTGCCGCCGCTGCGGCAGATTTCCACGCCCGGCCCGTGCACGCCGTCGCCGGAAT
Source organism: Nitrosomonadales bacterium (assembly GCA_025408405.1). GTDB lineage: Bacteria > Pseudomonadota > Gammaproteobacteria > Burkholderiales > Gallionellaceae > 39-52-133. Next base: position 27,380 of record JANYJE010000084.1, read on the forward strand.
CGGACACCCCGAGCGCTTCTTCGCGCATCTCCGGCTACTGGGACTGACGCCGCTAACCCATCCCTTTCCCGACCACCACCGCTATAGCGCGGCCGATCTCGATTTCGGCGACGACACGCCGATACTCATGACGGAAAAAGATGCGGTAAAATGCCTCGCATTCGCCAGTGACAAATGCTGGGTACTCCGCGTGGATGCGCAACTTGATTCGGCACTCACTCAACTCATACTAAAGAAGATCACCCCCTCAAATGGATCCTAAATTACTCGACATCCTGGTTTGCCCGCTGTGCAAGTCGCCGCTGATTTACCGCAAGGCCGAGCAGGAGCTGATCTGCAAGGCAGACCGGCTGGCCTTCTCCATCCAGGATGACATTCCCGTCATGCTGGCGGATGAGGCGCGCAAATTGACGCTGGAAGAAACAGAGAAACTCTGATGGTTTCTTTTCACGTAGTCATTCCCGCACGCATCAGCTCCACCCGCCTGCCCGGCAAGCCGCTGCTGCCTATAGACGGCAAGCCCATGGTGGTGCGCGTTGCCGAACAGGCAGCACTAAGCGGCGCGCAGCAGATCTGGATTGCCACCGATCACCAGCCCATTATGGCGGCAGTGCACGAGCACGGCTTCAAGGGCTGCATGACGCGCGCCGAGCATCCCAGCGGCACCGACCGCATCGCCGAAGTGGTGGCGCAACACAACTGGGCGGACGACACCATCGTGGTCAATGTGCAGGGCGACGAACCGCTGATCCCGCCGCAACTGATCCGCAATGTGGCCCAGCACCTGCACGACCATCCCGAGTGCGCCATCGCCACGGCCTGCCACCCCATCCATGACGAAGCCTCGATGCGCAATCCCAACATCGTCAAGGCGGTGCTGGACAAAAACGGCAACGCCATGTACTTCAGCCGCGCCCCCATCCCCTACCCGCGCGATGCCTTTATGGATTTATCCTCGCCCGCAGGACGAGACGCTAGCTCTTCCTCCCCTCGGGGGCTGCGAGAGGGTGATGCCAATGGCATCGGGCACCCTGCGGCGTCCCCCTTGCGGGGGGAAGCTGGAATGAGGGAGCTTCCCGGGAATCTCACCGTGCTGCGCCACATCGGCATCTACGCCTACCGCGCCGGCTTCCTGCGTGCCTACAGCCAGCTGGCACCGACCGCCATCGAGCAGATCGAGGCGCTGGAGCAGCTGCGCGCACTGTGGCATGGCTACAAGATCGGCGTCACCATCACCCAGGATGCACCGCCCAGCGGCGTGGACACCGAGGCCGACCTGCTGGCGGCGCGCAAACTTTTCGCGGCACGCAAGCCCACCGTAAGCTAAGCCACTACAGGCTGCGCTCCATTTGAACTCAATACAGGGAGAAGAACCATGAAACTGATTTTGCTCGGCGCTCCCGGCGCCGGAAAAGGCACTCAAGCCAATTTCATCAGGGAAAAATACGCCATTCCGCAAATCTCGACAGGCGACATGTTGCGTGCCGCAATCAAGGCAGGCACACCGCTCGGTGTGGCGGCGAAGAAAATCATGGATGCGGGCGGGCTGATCTCGGACGAGATCATCATCAATCTGGTGAAAGAGCGCATCAAGGAGGCGGATTGCGCCCACGGCTTCCTGTTCGACGGCTTTCCGCGCACCATTCCCCAGGCCGAGGCGATGAAGCAGGCCGGAGTGGCGATCGATTTCGTGGTGGAAATCGATGTGGCAGACAGCGAGATCGTGCAGCGCATGAGCGGCCGCCGCGTGCACCCTGCCTCGGGACGCAGCTATCACATCAAATTCAATCCGCCCAAGCTGGAGGGCCGCGATGACGTCAGCGGCGAAGAGCTGGTGCAGCGCGCGGACGACACCGAAGAGACCGTAAAGAAGCGTCTACAGGTGTATCACGAACAAACCAAACCGCTGGTGGAGTATTACTCGAAATGGGAAAAGAGCGGCGCGAACAACGCGCCGCATTGCGTCAAGGTGGCCGGCGTGGGCAGCGTGGAAAACATACGCGACAATGTATTCAAGGCATTGTCGTCGCGCTGATTCAACCCAGCTCCTGACTATCCGTATTATTCTTCAAGGAACATCATGGCCAGCAAACCTGTTCTTACACTGGAAGACGCCAAGCGCGTAGCCCAAGCCGCCGAAGCCGAAGCGCACGCCAATAGCTGGGGCGTGGTGATTGCGGTCGTCGATGATGGCGGCCATCTGTTGTATTTGCAGCGCAGCCACGACACCCAGTTCGGCAGTGTCGATACCGCCATCATGAAAGCCCACGCCACGGTTGCCTTCAAACGCCCGACCAAATCCTCGGAAGATGCGGTATTGAGCGGGCGCCTGATACACCTGGCCCTGCCCGGCGTGATACCGGCCGAAGGCGGCGTGCCACTGCTGCGCGACGGCATCGTAATCGGAGGCATCGGCGTCAGCGGCGTGCGCTCGGTTCAGGACGGGCAGATCGCCCAGGCCGGCGTGGCCGCGCTGTGATGCCCACGGATTCTCTGAAATGCCAGGGGGATCAATAAAATGAAATTCCAGCTGGGGCAGCGCATCCCCGAACTGCGCGGCGACACCCACTTCATTGCGGAGAGTGCCGCCGTCATCGGCACGGTGCTACTGGAAAACAATGTCAGCATCTGGTTTGGCGCCGTGCTCCGCGGCGACAACGAACCCATCCATATCGGCGAAAACAGCAATGTGCAGGATGGCGCGGTGCTGCACACCGACCCCGGCATACCGCTCACTGTCGGCCGCAACGTGACCATCGGCCACCAGGCCATGCTGCACGGCTGCAATATAGGCGAAGGCAGCCTGATCGGCATCAAGAGCGTCATCCTCAACCACGCCGTCATCGGCAAGAATTGCCTGATCGGCGCCAACACGCTGATCACCGAAGGCAAGGTGATTCCGGACAACTCGCTGGTGGTGGGATCGCCCGGCCGGGTGCTGCGCACCCTGAGCGCGGAAGAAATCCAGGCCATGCACGACAACACCGCGCACTACGTGGCAAAGCTCAAACACTATCTGGACGCACTAAAGCCTTTGGCTTAACTCCTACGCAAGCTTCACCTGCTGCGAACGTTGCCCGACAGATTTTAGTGCGGGTGATACGCAGGGATCAGGACATGCTGTCGCCCACAACCGCCTTGGCATACCACGCATTCAGCGTGGCCGCATCCACGCCATGGCTCCATGCGGCGATATCCGGTTTCGCAATCGGTGCATACGGCCCGTGCTTCACCTCGAAGATCACCCCGCCCTTATCCAGCGACAGCACGGCATGCCAGGTATTGGCCGGAAACTCCAGCACGCTGCATTCCTCGCCCAGCACGACACGTTCGCTCACGCGGCCGCTGTTGTCGAAGACCAGCACCACAAAGCGCCCGCGCAGCGGCAGCAGCACTTCAAACGTGCGCGGGTGGCGATGCGGCAGCACCAGGGTATCCGGTTCCATGGCAACCGCAAGGCGCTGGATGGCATCGTCCAGATCGGTATGCAGGTTGTGATTGGCACGCAGGCGCGGGGATTGCTGTGCCTGGCCGGCAAGCGTGTCCAGCATTGAACTAGTCAGTTGTTTCAAAATCTCTCTCCCAAAATCGTGTACGGGCGCCTCTGGCAATTCAAAATTCCAAGTGAGACAAGGCGCGAGGAAAATTTATGAGCGCAGCATATGAATTATATGTAAGCGATTAAATTTCTTGAGCAACACAGTATCGCGACGAATTTCGGATTTTTAGAAGTGCCCGCGCTATTTTCCGTTACTTTTGCTGTTTATGCTGATAATGATTACTCCTGCCAGCACCAGCGCAGACCCGGCAATTTGCAGCAATGCAATACTCTCATTCAAGAACACATAAGCCATGTAGATGGTGCTGACAGGCCCGATGGAACCGATCAGGGAAGCGCTGCCAGAGCCGATGCGGCGTATGGAGTACGACAATAAAAATACCGGCAGCACCGTGGAGAAAATCGCCATGGCGATGGCGAGCTCATACACACGCTGCGGCAAGTCCGGCACTGCCAACGGATGGGTTACGCCAAACTGCAACAAGCTGGCGATGCTTGCCACCATCATGGCATAGGCGGTGAAACGCGTCGCCCCGATGCGTGCGATGGCATGGCCGGCCCCCACCAGATAGGTCGAGTACGACAGCGTGCTGGCGAACACCAGCACCGATCCCAGCAGGATGCCGCGCTGATTCACGCCCGCATCGTGCACAAATACCAGCGCAATTCCGGCATAGCTCAGGGCCATGGCTGCGATGACCTTGCTGCCGATGGCGCGTTTGTAAAACAGTGCGGACAGTATCACCGTCATGGTGGGGTAGAGAAACAGGATCAGCCGCTCCAGCCCGGCAGAAATGTATTGCAGGCCGAGAAAATCCAGGAAGCTGGACAGGTAATAGCCGATCAAGCCCAGCGCCAACACCAGCATCCAGTCATGCCTGCCCAGCGGCTCGGCATGCTGGCGCCTTGACCACAGCGCCACGCCGATAAAGAACGGCACTGAAAACACCATGCGCAAGGCCAGCAGCGTAATGGCGTCGACATGGTCGAGATAGGCCAGTTTGACCAGTATCGCCTTGGCGGAAAAACCCACGGCAGCAAGCAGCGCGAAGATCACGCCGAAAAAAATGTCGCGATTGATTGAATTTTTTTCTGCAGGAATTGCCATCATTCAGACCCCCATTTATTGGCAGCGGGTCTTCGGCAACAGCAAGGCGGTAGACCCGCTTTGCCAGTTCATAAAAACAGTTAAGTTAAAACAGGAACGAGGCACTGCGGCAACGAGACAGGGCTGATAGCCACAGTCGTTTGGCGGAGCCATCGTATCGGGTAGCGCCATCGAATCGGATAGCGATGGATACGGAAGAAGTTGTTGGGTGCGCAGACATGGACAAGGAATATACGTGCTCATGCTATAACCGTCAATTCGGCGAGACGCCGGAACTTTTTCGCCATACCCACCTCTATGGTGGTCGCCATGTTGAACATGGCTAATATGTTTAAACTACATGAACAAACCCTTACTGCTGTTAGCCTCCACCCTGATTGCATGCCCTGTCGCCTGGGCCGAGCCTGCCCGGACGACAGCGCCAGAGGCCCCCGTTGCTCCGGATTCCCCCGTTGTCGCGGACGCGGTCAGCGCATGGAAAGTCAGCATGAGCGGCGGCCTGGCTTACGTGCCGCGCTACGAGGGCGCATCGAGCAACCGTGTTGTTTTCCTGCCCTTTGTGAACGCCGAAAAAGGCCATTTCTTCGCGGGCATCATGCGCGGCATCGGCTACAACTTTTCCGATGAGCGTGACCTGCAATACGGTTTGCGCATGGGCCTGTCCCATGGCCGCAATGCCAGCATCGATGCACATCTGTACGGCATGGACGATATACGCCATAGCGTTGAAGTCTCTGCATTCGCCAATGCGCGCTTTGCGCCGTGCTACCTCTCCGCCAGCCTGGCCGCAAGTTCGCACGGCATGCACATTGATCTCGGTGCCGGCTTTGAAGTCCCGCTGTCGCAGGCTGACCGCGTGCGCATTGGCACCAGCCTTAACTGGGCAAACACCGCGTACAACCAGACCTTCTTTGGCGTGAGCGACGCCGAGGCCACCGCCTCCGGCAACGTGCTGAGCGCCTACAATGCCAATTCCGGGATCAAGGATTACGGCCTGAGCGCGAACTGGACACACAGCTATTCCAGAGAGTGGTTCAGCAATGCCGGCCTGTCGTACAAAAAACTTGCAGGCAGCGCCAAGGATAGCCCGTTGACCACCAACGACACGATGCTCAGCGTCAATTTCGCGGCAGGCTATCGTTTCTGAAAAAGGCATCCTGAAGCTCTGGCGCCAGCCTGAGCGCTAGCGCCGGCCCCCGTTCGCCGCCTCCTCCACCACCTTGAGGAATGCGTCGCCATAACGCGCCAGCTTGGCCTGGCCTATCCCGCTGATGCGCCCCAGTTCGGTGAGGCTGGCGGGACGCTGGTTGAGAATTTCCAGCAGGGTGCTGTCGTGAAAAATGACGTAGGGTGGCACGCCCTGTTCGCGCGCGAGCTCCATGCGTTTTGCCTTGAGGACTTGCCACAGCGGGTCTTCGTTGGCGCCGGCAAAGGCTTCGCGTGCGCGTGCGCCGCGCTCGGCGCGGCTTGAGGTGCGCTTTACGGCTGCGGCATCGCGGCGCAGCCAAACTTCGCGCTCTCCGCGCAGCACCGGGCGCGCTTCTTCAGTAAGGCTCAAGCCGCCGTAGGCTTCCATCTGTACCTGCAGCAGGCCCGCCGCGACCAGTTGCCGGTACACGCTACCCCATTGCGCCTGCGTCAGTTCTTTTCCGATGCCGAAGGTGCTGAGCTGCTGGTGCTGGAATTTTTCTGTCTGGGGAGTGTTCTTGCCGAGCAGCACGTCCACCAGATGGCCGACACCGAAGCGCTGGCCGCTACGGTACACGCAGGACAGCGCCATGCGCGCCGCTGCGGTGGCATTCCACGTATCTACCGGATTGAGGCAGTTGTCGCACTGGCCGCAATCGCCCGGATGCGCCTCGCCGAAATAGCGCAGGATGGTCTGGTGGCGGCAGGCGGTGGACTCGCAAAAGCCCAGCAGCGCATCGAGTTTTTGCCGCTCCACGCGCTTCCTTTCTTCCGGCGCATCACCCGAGTCCAGCATCTGGCGCATGGACACCACATCGCCCAGGCCGTAAGTCATCCACGCGTTGGCAGGCAGGCCGTCGCGGCCGGCGCGGCCGGTTTCCTGGTAATAGCCTTCCATGCTCTTGGGCAGGTCGAGGTGGGCCACGAAGCGCACGTTGGGCTTGTCTATGCCCATGCCGAAGGCCACGGTGGCCACCATCACCACACCCTCTTCGCGCAGGAATCTGCGCTGGTTGTTGTTGCGCGTGGCGGCGTCGAGCCCGGCGTGATAAGGCAACGCATCCCAGCCGCGCTCTTGCAACCACGCTGCGGTTTCCTCCACCTTCTTGCGCGACAGGCAATACACGATGCCGGCATCGTTGGCGTGCTCGGCCTCGAGAAAGGCTTGCAGCTGCTGGCGCGCATTGGCCTTGAGCGCGACGCGATAGCGGATGTTGGGACGGTCAAAGCTGGCGACAAACTGCTGCGCAGTTTCCAGCGCCAGACGCTCGACGATCTCGCCACGCGTGGGTGCGTCGGCAGTGGCGGTGAGCGCGATGCGCGGCACCTCGGGAAAGCGTTGGTGCAACACGGTCAGCCCGCGATACTCGGGGCGGAAATCGTGCCCCCATTGCGACACGCAATGCGCCTCGTCGATGGCGAACAGCGCCAGCCCGTGGCTTTCCTGCAGGCGCTGCAGCAGACTCAGGAAACCTTCCATCAGCAGGCGCTCGGGCGCGACATACAGCAGCTTGAGCTCACCGCGCAACAAACGGCTGGACACCTCGCGCGCAGCGCTGGCGTCCAGGCTGGAATTCAAGAACTCTGCTTGCACACCGAGCTGGTTCAGCGCTTCCACCTGGTTCTGCATCAGCGCAATCAGCGGCGACACCACGATACCCACACCAGGCCGCAACAAGGCAGGAAGCTGGTAGCACAGGGACTTGCCGCCGCCGGTCGGCATCAATACCAGCGCATCGCCACCGCCAACAACATGCTCGACGATGGCCTGCTGCCCGCCGCGGAAGGCTGCATAACCGAAAACGTCGAGGAGGATTTGCCGGGCTGAAGAGTTGGACATAAATAAAAACCGGATCACTGTGACTGCAAAATCTGAGCCCGCTTAATATCACATTATGCGACGCAATGTGCGCCTGGCTTGCACGTACCAGCGCAAGTTCAATTAAATCAACAGCCGCCAATTGGCTCAATCTGGATACAACTACTTCTTCCGCGTCAATAGGTCAAACTATCTAGGCAGTTTAGCCAATTGATAAGTTGCATTCCATAAGCAGATAATGCGGCCCGTTACAAAAACGAAAAGGCTAACTTGCTAAAAAGCAAGGGCGCAAAGTTTCCGGCCTAAAGGGTAAACCTATGGCGGCGGGACTGCCGAATAGCACCTCGCGGCAGCCCCCTTAATTTTCAGGGAAAGTCGCATGCCAACACACTCACACCCCGGATCACCCTTTCCTGATAGCTGCTATCCCCGGCCCGCATTGCATTTCACATCCAGCTGCGTTGCAGCTTGCACGCCGCAGCACATCGACTGGGCAAAGCATGTCTGCTGATTCCAAATGCAATCCAGCCGCATGCAAAAATGTCGAGGCTACGCTAAGGACGAGCGATGACAAGCTCCATTCCCTGTTTGACTACGTAAACGACGGCCTGCTGATCCTGGATCAGGGCGGCCACATCAGGGACATTAATCGCACCGCTTACGAGCGCCTGGGCTATACCAAGGAAAATGTGCTGGGCAGGCACATTTCCCAACTGAACGATCCCAAATACAACCCCTTGCTGGCCGATAGATTTGCGCTGGTCAATGCGCAAGGCCATGCCATGTTTGAATCTGCCCATCTGCACAAGAACGGCAGCGTGTTGCCGGTAGAGGTGAATATCCGCACGATAGAGCTGAATGGGCAACCCATGTTTTTCAGCGTTGTCCGCGACATTACCGAGCGCAAGAAAACTGAACGCGCCCTGCTGATGATGCAACTCTCTATCGACAACATGGGCGACGGCGCTTTCTGGCTGACTCCTGATGGCCGGGTTGCCTATGCCAATGAAGCGGCGTGCCATGCTCTCGGCTACACCCAGCAGGAGATGCTGAACTTGCGTGTGTTTGATTTCGACCCTGCAACCAATGCCGACATCTGGCCGTCTCACTGGGAAAACCTCAGGAAGATGGGCTCGCGCACCATTGAATCGACACATCGCAGCAAACACGGAAAATCCATCCCGGTGGAGATCACCGTAAATCATGTGTGCTATGAAGATGAGGAGTATCACTGCACATTTGTGCGGGATATCAGCAAGCGCAAACAACAGCAGCGCGCGCTGAAGATGATGCAGTTTTCCATGGACAACATGAGTGATGCGACCTTCTGGTCCGCCGCTGATGGACGGGTTGCGTATGCCAACATTGCAGCCTGCCGCTCTCTGGGCTATACGCTGGATGAGATGCTTGCCTTGCGCGTATGCGATATTGATCCGCAGATGCCCGCAGAGGCTTGGGCCGTACACTGGCAGGAGCTGAAGGCAATACGTTCGGTGACTATCGAATCGACGCATCGTGCCAAGGATGGGCGAATATTCCCGGTGGAAGTCTCGGTGAATTACATGCAATGCGAAGGCGAGGAATACCTCTGCGCTTTTGTGCGGGACATCACCTCACGCAAGCTGAATGAAGAAAAAGTCGCACGCCTGGCACATTTCGATGCGCTCACCGGCTTACCCAACCGCACCTTGCTCTATGACCGCCTCGAGCAGGCCATCGCCCAGGCCAATCGCCAAAAGCAGCGCATCGCCGTGCTGTTCCTCGATCTGGATGGCTTCAAGGAAGTCAACGACA
>JANYJE010000085.1 GCA_025408405.1 Nitrosomonadales bacterium
TCCCCAAAGGATTGTCCACGCTCTGGCCGGGGCCGGCAACGTAGCCATCGAGCGACATCGAAATCCTGAAACGCAGCTTGGACATGTCCTGCCTCCCTCTGCAATATAGTTGCTTACTTGCGATTCTCTACACAGTCTCGTCCCAGTGCAGCCGGTGCAACATGCGGTGGAGTATGGGCGTGAACAGAAGCGCGGCGGTCACGATAAAGACCAGCCCGGCGTAGAGTGCATATAGCCCGGCAAACAGCTTGCCCGGCGCTGTCAGGGGCGGGTTCACCGGCCCCATGCCGCCCAGCAGCATGGCTGCGTTCAGAAAAGCGTCGATCCAGGGCAGATGCTCGAACAGCATATAGCCCAGCATTCCGATCCCGAGAGATGAGATGAGCAAGGCCAGTGCCACGAAAGAATGGCCCAGCAGGCGCCGCAAGAACTGTGCGCGGGTCAACGGTGGTTGTTTTTTGGATTCGTACATTAAGCTGCTATTGGGCCAGTTTTATATGCCTGCGAAATTGTTGGGATGTTTCATCGGGGCTAACCTGATTCAGGCGGCATACGCATCGCCATTCCGGGTTGCCTGATACAACTCAATTATTGGGCACACAGCACCCTAACAGATCCCCCAATCCCGAACAATATGCCTAAAGGTATAGATAGATTGCCGGACAGGCACAGGTGATGGGCGTATAACCTGATCACTTGAAATTCTCGCGTTCCCCCCCATCTTGCAGGCAGACCGATAATTTTACGAGGAGCGATCATGCGTTTCGACAAATTCACCACCAAATTACAGCAGGCGCTGGCCGATGCGCAGAGCCTCGCCGTGGGCCAGGACAATCAGTTCATCGAACCGCAACATCTGTTGCTGGCCCTGCTCAACGATGCCGAGAGCGGTGCTGGGTCGCTGCTGTCGCGCGCCGGCGCCAACGTGGCGGCACTCAAAACGGCACTGCTTGACGCGGTAGCGCGTCTGCCCAAGGTGGAGGGGCATGGCGGCGAGGTGCAGGTGGGGCGCGACCTGTCCAACCTGTTCAACCTGGCCGACAAGGAAGCGCAGAAGCGCGGCGACCAGTTCATCGCCACGGAAATGTTTTTGCTGGCCTTGAGCAATGAGAAGGGCGAGGCCGCGCGCCTGCTGAAGGCGCATGGTGTGCAGCGCGCGCCCCTCGAAGCCGCGATCAACGCCGTGCGCGGCGGCGAGTCGGTGGGCAGTGCCGAGTCCGAAGGGAGCCGCGAGGCGCTGAAGAAATACACCATCGACCTCACCGAGCGTGCACGCCAGGGCAAGCTCGACCCGGTGATCGGGCGCGACGACGAGATCCGCCGCGCCATCCAGGTGCTGCAGCGCCGCACCAAGAACAACCCGGTGCTGATCGGCGAACCCGGCGTGGGCAAGACCGCCATCGTGGAAGGACTGGCGCAGCGCATCATCGACGGCGAAGTGCCGGAGTCGCTCCAGGGCAAGCGCGTGCTGTCGCTGGACATGGCCATGCTGATTGCGGGTGCCAAGTATCGCGGCGAGTTCGAGGAGCGCCTGAAAGCGGTGCTCAAGGAGTTGTCGCAGGACGAGGGCAACAATATCGTGTTCATCGACGAGCTGCACACCATGGTGGGTGCGGGCAAGGCCGAGGGGGCGATGGATGCGGGCAATATGCTGAAGCCCGCGCTGGCGCGCGGCGAGCTGCACTGCATCGGTGCCACCACGCTGGATGAATACCGCAAGTATGTGGAGAAGGATGCGGCACTCGAGCGCCGCTTCCAGAAGGTGCTGGTGGATGAGCCTTCGGTCGAATCGACCATCGCCATCCTGCGCGGCCTGAAAGATAAATATGAGGCGCATCACGCCGGTGTGGTGATTACCGACCCGGCCATTGTGGCCGCGGCCGAGCTGTCGCATCGCTACATCACCGACCGCTTCCTGCCGGACAAGGCCATCGACCTGATTGACGAGGCCGCCGCGCGCATGAAAATGGAGAATGAGTCCACCCCCGAGGTGATCGACAAATTGGACCGGCGCATCATCCAGCTGCAGATCGAGCAGGAAGCGATGAAGAAGGAAAGGGATGAGGCCTCGAAGAAGCGCATTCAGCTGATCAAGGATGAGCTGTTGAAATTGCAGCGCGAAGCCAACGACCTGAAAGAAATCCTGAAGGCGGAAAAAAGCGCGGCTCAGGGCGCGGCCGATATCAAGAAAGAAATCGAGTCGGTAAAAAACGACATCGCCAAGCTGCAGCGCGAGGGCAAGCTGGACCGCGTGGCCGAGCTGCAATACGGCAAGCTGCCGCAACTTGAAGCGAAGCTGAAAGAAGCCGCGCAGGAAGAGAGCGCTGACAAACCTAAAAATCGCCTGCTGCGCACGCGGGTGGGCGCGGAAGAAATCGCCGAGGTGGTGAGCCGCGCCACCGGCATTCCCGTGTCCAAGATGATGCAGGGCGAGCGCGACAAGCTGCTGCACATGGAAGGCAAGATTCACGAGCGCGTGGTGGGCCAGGACGAGGCTGTGCGCCTGGTGTCTGACGCGATTCGCCGCTCGCGTTCCGGGCTTGGGGATCCGAACAGACCTTATGGTTCCTTCCTGTTCCTCGGGCCGACCGGCGTGGGCAAGACCGAGCTGTGCAAGGCGCTGGCCAGCTTCCTGTTCGATTCGGAAGAGCACCTGATCCGCATCGACATGAGCGAGTACATGGAGAAGCATTCCGTGTCGCGCCTGATCGGCGCGCCTCCCGGCTATGTGGGCTACGAGGAGGGCGGCGGGCTGACTGAAGCGGTGCGGCGCAAACCTTACTCAGTGATCCTGCTGGATGAAGTGGAAAAGGCACACCCGGACGTGTTCAACGTGCTGCTACAGGTGCTTGACGACGGCCGCATGACGGACGGGCAGGGGCGCACGGTGGACTTCAAGAACACCGTGATCGTGATGACTTCCAATCTGGGCAGCCAGATGATCCAGCAGATGAGCGGCGACGATTACCAGGTGATCAAGCTGGCGGTGATGGCCGAGGTGAAAGGTTATTTCCGCCCGGAGTTCATCAACCGCATCGACGAGGTGGTGGTGTTCCATGCGCTGGACGAGAAGAACATCAAGTCCATTGCGCGCATCCAGCTGCAGTACCTGGAGAAACGCCTGGCTGCGCTGGAGATGAAGCTCACCATCACCGAGGCAGGGCTGGCCGAGATTGCCGCTGCCGGTTTCGACCCGGTGTACGGCGCGCGGCCGCTGAAGCGCGCAATCCAGGCGCAACTGGAGAACCCGCTGGCCAAGCTGATCCTGGAAGGGCGCTACGCCGCCAAGGACACCGTCAAGGTGGACTGCAAGGGCGGGGTGATGAAGTTCGACAAGGAGTAACCAGCTGCTACCAAGAAAAAGTCCGGCATGCCGGACTTTTTCTTTGCTAAGGTATCGACATGGCTTTTTCAATTTAGACATGACGACAGTATGTGGATACAAAAAGAAATAAATTTAAAGCCCAAAGCCCGAGGCTTTCATCTGCTCACGCAAGAGCTGCTGCGCGAACTGCCCGAGCTGCGCGATTTCAGGATCGGCATGATGAATGTTTTCATCCTGCACACCTCCGCCTCATTAACCCTCAACGAAAATGCCGATCCCACGGTACGCCAGGATTTCGAAAGCTACTTCAACCGCGCCGTGCCAGAAGGTGAACCTTATTACCGGCATCAGGACGAGGGCTCAGACGACCTGCCTGCGCACCTGAAATCCAGCCTGCTCGGCAGCAGCCTCAACATCCCGATCAGCAATGGTCAACCCAGGCTGGGAACGTGGCAGGGGATATACCTGTGCGAACATCGCAACCACGGCGGCAGTCGCCGGGTTGTGGTGACGCTGCAGGGCGAGTAATTGGCTGGCTTCAAACTTGTGCAAGAATAACGACGTAGTTCTTGCCGTATTTTTTTGCACACTTCGGGCGGGTGGTGTAATGGAAATACAGCTTCTTGATTTTCTTGCCACGGGCGCTGGCAAAAGCGGTCATCTGTTCTATCCAACTCCTGTGCCTGTGCGGACACAGAAGCCAAGGCGGCAAGCGTCTTATTTGGAGCCGGGACATCCGCTCTGTTTTTTCCGGGACGCCAGGCAGTGCAAGGCAGAGGCCGCAGCCTCAAGCCTGTCGCATTGCTCGATCTTCTCCAGTTGTTCCTGCGGCAGCTTTGCCGCGCCATTCGCAGCTCCCCACACGGCGCCGGCCATCGCACCCAGGGTGTCCACATCCCCGCCGCAGTCGACGATGAATGCGAGCATCTCCTGAAACGGCCTGCCCATGAAGCGCAGGGCAATGTAGAGGGCGGTGACGCAGGATGCGCTGGCGGCGATGCCGTTGCCGAGTTTCCGCACGACGTCTCTACTTGTCGGTTCGGCGCCAGATTGCAACCAGTGCGCTGTGATTGCAAGCCGTGAAGTAAACGGCGGCAATGCGCAGTTCGCGGAAGTACCCTGCAATATCTCCATCGGGTTGCTGGTGCGCAGCGCCAACGCCGTGGCAAAGGCGAGCAGTACGGCGCCTTCCATTCCGAGCGGATGCGCGTGAGTGACGCTGGCGGAAAGGCGCGCCGCCGCAACCAATTCGTCCAGCCTCCCGGAATAGTGCAGGCCGATTACGGGCGCGCGCATGGCGCCACCGTTGCCGAAAGAACCAGCGGGAAATACCGAACGATTTGCCTGCCTCCAGTCGGCACCGCGCGCGATGCGTTTCAATACTCTGGCTACACCCGGGCCGTAGCCCCGGCTCCAGCGGTAACTGGCGGCAAAACGTCGTGCCAGGTCATCGGCATGCAGTGCGCCAAGAGTTGTCAGTGACTCTGCGATGTCCAGCGCCATCTGCGTGTCGTCTGTCCAGCGCATTTTTCCATCGCGCGTCTTGCCAATCAGCCGCCACAGCAGGCGCTCGACGGGGCCGCCTTCATGCGGAGCACCCAATGCATCTCCCAGCGCCAGACCGAGCAGGCAACCTTTATAACGATCCAGTGTCATCTCCGGTTCTCCTGTTGCGCGACCTGCCCAGCCACTGCCCGCGCGCGCAGCTGTCCGCACGCGCCTTCGATCTCCTGTCCTGCCGAGTCGCGCAACTTGGCGAGGATGCCGTGCTGCTTGAGGGTGTGCACCATTTGCTCAGAGCGTTCGGTTGATGGGCGGCGGAAGTCGAGGCCATCCACAGCGTTGAACGGGATGAAGTTCATGATGGCGTATTTGCCACACAGCAGCCGGGCGATGCGCTCCAGTTCCGCGTCGCTGTCGTTGACGCCCTCGATCAGCGTCCACTGGTATTGCACCGGATAGGAAGTGGCGCGCGCATACGCTTCGGCACGTTCCACCAATTCCTCGATGGCGATCTGCGGCGCGTGAGGCAATAGTTTTCTGCGTAGCGCGGCATCGGTGGTGTGCAGCGAAAGCGCCAGCGCCGGCTTGACTACGGGAATTAAAGATTGCCTTTCTCGTTCGTCCCTTCGCCCGCAGGCGGGAGAGGGTTGGGGTGAGGGCTTGTGAGTCAGCCCCTCCATCAGGCGCTCGAACACGCGCAAGTCGCCCACGGTAGAGAGGACCAGGCTCTTGTGCCCGATGTTGCCCTGCATCCCCAGCAGCTCGATCGCCTCCAGCACGTTGTCGAGATTGTGCGCGGGCTCGCCCATGCCCATGAACACCACCTTGTCGACCTTGCGGCGTTTACGCGCCAGCACCACCTGCGCCACGATCTCGGCACTGCCGAGCTGGCGCAGCAACCCGTCGCGGCCGCTCATGCAGAACACACAGCCCACCGCACACCCCACCTGCGTCGAAACGCACAGCCCGCCGCGCGGCAGCAGCACGCTCTCCACCATCTGGCCGTCATGCAGTTGCACCAGCAACCGCGCCACGCCAACACCCGCAGGATGCTCGCTCTTCAGGCGCGCCAGTTCATTCAGCTCCGCCTCGATGGCAGGCAACTCGCGGCGCAGCGCTGCCGGAAAGAACGTGACGGCAGGGCTGCCCTTGCGATCATAAGAGCCGATCTGGCTCCAGCCGCGCAGCAAGCGGTCTGCGTGGCAGGGTTTGCAGCCCAGGTCGTGCAGGCGTTGGCGGAGGTGGAAGATGCGCATCGGGAGTCAGCGGGCAAAAATCGAGGATCAAGAGAATCGAAAATCAAGGAGAGTGCGAATTTTAAACGGGTGTGGCACTTTAATCTATGGAATGCGCGAGCGGGATCGCGTGCCGTAGATCATCGTGCGGATGTTGCTATCTATAGTCGGGTGGGATGACCGAGTACACGGCGCAGCGTAGCGCGAGTTCGCGCGGGTCGCCGGTGAGTGATGTTCCCATCTGGCTGGTGACGTAGGCGTAGCCGATGCCCGCCTTGGGGTCGGCGAAGCCGAGAGAACCGCCCGCTCCCGGTGATCCGAACGAGCCCTCGTTGCCGAACGACCACACGGGGCCATGCTGCATGAAGCCCAGCGAAAACTGTACGCCATCGCCCAGCATGCACTCGTCGTAGAAGCCGCGAGTCGGCGGAACCGCCGCTGCCGACAATGCCTCCAGGGTCGCAGCGCGCAATTGCAGTGGGCGTCCCCCGCTCGCGAACACGCTGTAGGCTTGCGCCATCGCGCGTGCCGTGCCCACGCCGCTGCCAGACGGCACTTCGACGTTGCGTGCGTAGATGCGCTGTTCATCGTGGGGG
Source organism: Nitrosomonadales bacterium (assembly GCA_025408405.1). Lineage (GTDB taxonomy): Bacteria > Pseudomonadota > Gammaproteobacteria > Burkholderiales > Gallionellaceae > 39-52-133. The sequence goes on from JANYJE010000085.1 coordinate 6,660, forward strand.
AACAGCGAACCCACCAGCGCGCGGTTGATGTTCGAGCGACGGTTAAACGCGGCGAGCAGGAAGCGGGGCGGAAACCCAAGCAGCATCGCGATCAGGCCGGGTCTTGCCATGGTCGCAAGTCTTGAGTTGGGGATCGCTTCCGGCAGGCGGATGTAGAGATCGAGCCCCAGCGGTGTGGCGATCTCGTCCTGAAAGAACTGCCCCAGACTGCGGTGTTGCGGATCGACCCGGCGCAGCAATTCGCCCTCAAAGTAGCCGAGCGTGATCGCGTGATAGCCCTGCCGCGTGCCGGGCTCCCAAGCCGGTTTCTGGCGCGCCAGCACCACCGCCAAACGATCGAGATCGGCGATCAGGCTCCTGTCCGCCTGCTCATCGAAAGCAAACAAGCCTGCCTGGTGAGCCAGGAGTTGGCGCACGGTGATGGTCTCCTTGCCCTGTTGGGCAAACTCCGGCCAGTATTTGCAGACGCGCTCATCGTAATTGAGCCAGCCGCGCGAATGGGCGAGTGCCAGCGTCATTGCGGCCAGGCCCTTGGTCGCCGAGTAGACGATGACCATGGTGTCCTCTTGCCAGGGTTCGCCGGTCGCCTTGTTGCGCACACCGCCCCACAGGTCGACGATCTTCTCGCCCCGGTAGTACACGCAACAGGCGCCGCCCAGTTCGCCTCGCCTGGAGAAGTTCTCGGCGAACGCATCGCGCACGGCTTCAAAGCCCGGGCTCACATATCCTTCAATGATTGGATTTTGCATATTCCCCCCAGTGGGTGGACGGGTTGCCGACTAACGAAGCTGCACAAGAGTATCAGCGTCTGCAGCCGACCTGATTATATTGCGATGCTATGTCCTTTAATGAGAATCGATGATCAAAGTGCGTTCGGAGTTTAACAGGGGCAGTATTTTTCCAATGAGCCGGTACGCGCATGGCTGCGGTCGCTGTCAGCAACGGAGAAGTAAACCATGGGTGAAGATGTGAAGGCCGTGCAATTCGGTTGGGCGCCGGGTATGCCGCTGGTGGCGCATCTCGGTAGCGACATATGGGAAGTGCGTATCAGGCTGGAGACGCGCATCGCGCGTATTGGCCGATGCACAAAATGCTCAGTCCTGCGGCTTAGTGCAGGTCAATTGCAGATCCCAGAGATGCGGTCGAAATTTCAAAATTCCCCATGATTTTTTGCCAATCGTTGCCATGGTGGGTGCCGATATAGTCAAGAAACGAGGCGTCAGGATCGTTCATGAGAATGGCAACCGCGTATCCATCGACATTGTCGCGGAGTTTCATTATCACATCGTATTTGGTGCCGCTCGCCAGGGAATCATCAATCACAACGGGAGCCGGTTCGAAAAACACCCTGGCAATCTCGCTGCGGAGACTCATGGTAAAGTCGGAATTGATGGCGGACTTTGCTTCGTCAAAGCTCCTGAAATCGGAGAAATGCCCGTAGGGACGGATTTCGAAATATTGCTGTAGCGGCGGCACTGCGTCCTGCTCCAGCGCGTCTTCGAAGGCGGACTCGATTTCCGCACGACTCCCCTTTTTCAGATGGATCTGAATGATGAGCGCTTCCGTTATGCCGGCAAATCCCTGGGCCTGAAAATGACGCACTATACGTTCGGCCGCAGCATCCGCATTTCCGGCGGCGCGATCGGCAATAAGGGGGGAAGTGGTTTTCATTGTAACTGGCCTTCAAAAAATGCGTAGTTTACATAAACCCGCCAGGAAGCGCCAAGACTAAAAAGCGGAGCAAACTAACCCAGGCAGACAGACTTAAATTGCTCCCCGTTGATAGCCGTTTGCCAAGCCTTTTGTTGTGCGGTGATGCAATTGACCCGGAAGCAGCGGGCAAGGATAATTCCGCCACAGCGCCCGATACTGACCTTGCAAAACTTCCAAGCGGTGAAATCATAATCAATACCATCCAGACCTATGCAGCCCAGCCATTAATGCAGCTCGCTATCTTCATCGCGGCTAATTTGCTGATGATCTGGCGTCTACATGCAATGGAGGGTAAGGGCTTTGAGGGTACTGTTCTGGGCACGCTCATCATGCCCTACTGTTCAGGATTCGCGAATCTTGTTTTCGCTTTTGTCATGAGCAAATCGGTCAGCAATGGCGGAGCGGTCATTGAGAACTGTCTCGTTAACAATACCACCAACCTGACGCTGATTCTCGGCCTGTCTGCGGTCTTCGGCACGGCCGCGGTCCTCCCCAAGACCAAGGCCCAACAAAAAATTCATGCTGAATTTTCTCGCATTAACCGCTTTAATCTGCTCTTTACCCTGATTGCCTTGTTTCTGTTTACCGGAACACTTTGGGCCTTGGCCAAGGATCACGAGCTTAACTTCTACGACGGCCTGATTCTGGTTGGCCTGTTCCTGTTCTGGCAAATATTGCATGTATTTGAAGTGCTGAAAGACAACATCAGAAAGAACAAGTCATTTCACTGGTCGATTGCAATTGACCTGGTGCTTATCGCAGTAAGCGCTTATGGTATTTATTTTGCCGTCGACCATCTGGTGGAGTGGGTATCCACCACGAAGAACCCGCTATTCAGTTTTGCAAAAATCGGCTGGTTCAGCGGCATACTCATGGTGTTGCCCAATGCCTTCCTCGCGCTGTATTACTCGCACATTGGCAGGCAGGATATTGTTCTGAGTTCCCAAATTGGCGATGGACATATTTGCATTCCAATGTGTATCGGGCTGTTTTCTGTGTTTAATCCGATCCGGATTCCCGATTCTTTCCAAATGGGCGCCTACATCATTCTGGGAGCCGGAGCGGTGATTTTCCTGTCAGTTGCCGCTATTGGTCGAATCCCCCGTTTTGTCGGCGTTGGACTGATAGGCGCATATGCATTTTTTCTGTACAACGGGCTCATTCAGTAAGGCAACGGCCGTTACTTGCGCCTGGCTGTGCTGCTTTTAGTTTTCACAGGAAGTGGTACCGGTGTCCTGGAGGTCAGGATGCGGCGAATCAACGCGACCCGGCCGGCATCTGCCGCCGATAGTTTCAATATCCTGTAGATCTTTTCTTCCTGCTCCATGCGGCGGGCAGCCTGTTCTTCCGCAGATAGATATTCATCCAGCTTGCTTGGGGGATTTTTTCCGCTCTTTGTGACCTCGGCCATTTCATGCCAATCCCGGTAACCATAGAGCTTGGCAGTCCATTCCTGGCTGGTGGAAAGCTTGTTCGCAGGGAACAAAGCGCTGAGATGTTGCGCGACCTGTTTGGGACGGGCCAGACCTGTTAAGTAAAAACGCATGCGACAATCTCCCGGTTAAGTCGGAGTGCCCACATTGGAATAAAGCAACTCTTGGTGGATTGTACAGGGATCAAAGGGGGGCGCTTCGTTTTGTCTGCGGCCTTCTTAAACTTGCAAAGACAGGGTGCTTGCAGAAATAGGGCGCTGCCGCCCCTTTAGCTTTTGGCTATCCGTCTTGTTATCATGGCAGCCATTCAGCCCAGGAGTTAACGATGCAAATCCCATTTCGAATTCACGCCGCCGCCCTGCTTCTGTGCGGGCTGATGAGTTTGCCGGTGCGGGCGGGTGAGGTCAGCGTTGCGGTGGCATCGAATTTCGCAACGCCGATGGAGCGCATCGCTGCCCTGTTCCAGAAGGAAAGCGGCCACACCGTGAAGGTTACCCTGGGCGCCAGCGGCAAGCTGTATGCGCAGGTCAAGGGCGGTGCGCCGTTCGGCGTATTCCTTTCGGCAGACGATGAGATACCCAAGCGCTTGCTGCAAGAAGGCCTGGCGGTCACGGGTTCGCGCTTCGTCTATGCCACGGGCAGGCTGGTGCTGTGGAGCGCGCAGCCCGATCTCGTGGACGACAAAGGTGCGGTGCTCAACAAGGGCAATTTCAACAGCCTGGCAATCGCCAACCCCCTGTACTCGCCCTACGGTGTGGCAGCGAAAGAGACATTGGGAAAGCTGACGATGTGGAATTCGATACAGGAAAAGCTGAAAAAGGGCGATAGCGTCGCACAGACTTACCAACTCGCCGCAACCGAGAATGCCGATCTGGCCTTCATCGCGCTGGCGCTGGTCATGCGTGACGGCAAGGTGGCCGAGGGTTCCTGGTGGCTGGTGCCGTCCGAACTGCATAATCCCATCCGGCAGAGCGCGGTGCAATTGACCGGCGCGAAAGACCCGGCAGCCGCGCAAGCCTTCCTTGCCTTTCTGAAGAAAGACAAAGCGCGAGCAGTGATGCGCGGGTTTGGGTACGAGCTGCCGCGAGATTGAGATTAAAAGGGCGGTCGCAGTTTTTGAAACTCGAGGGTCAGGCCTTACGTTTTACATGTCAAACGTAAGGCCTGACCCCGATGTGCTCTCGGCTGACCCCGATGTGCTCTCGGCTGACCCCGATGTGCCTCAGATGGGATCAACCGAGCTAACTCGCTGTTCGGCGCAACTGTGCCTCGTATCAATAACATGACATTGAACCCATTGACTAACTTACCGCTGCCATATGGAACGACCCAAGCCATCATGCTTTATGGCGTGGGAGATAAGGGCGCTTCTGTAGCGCATGACATCGCGAATGCGGGAGGCAAGAAATGACTTGGCAAAAAATTTATCCCTCACTTCAAACAATAGCATTCGTGGGGAGTTTATCGATTGCTTCAGGAGGATTTTGGGGTATTGCTATTGACGCTTTGAGTCAATTTGCATTTGGTTTGGAAAAAGATACCGCCTTGTACTGGATTGGACTTCCATCAATGATGCTAATTATAGTTTGGACATTGATTTATTTGCCTAAGGCGTTGAGCGAGGCAGGTATCATCAATGGCGAAACGGATATATTTAAAATTCTTTGCACAGGATTTGTTTGGGGCTTGGCCTTGGCTGTTTTGGGTAACGTGGTGTTCGGGTTGGAAAAAAATGTAGCTATATATTGGGTAGGACTACCTACCATGATAGCAATTGCGGTTTTTGGATATATTTACGCATCAAAATATCAGCAGCTAAACAAATGAAGGAAGCAAAATCAATGGGGGCAGACTCACTGCTGTCCCAGATAATTTTCCCCATTTAAAAAAGTCCCCCTTGATGCGAGAGGAAACTAGAGGGTCAGGCCTTACGTTTTACATGTCAATCGTAAGGCCTGACCCCGATGTGCTTCGGCGTTCACCGTCACTTTCAGATGGGGGGATAAGGACTCGCTTAAACGACGGGACGACTTCTTTGCCCGTTTTGATTTCAACAAATTGGTGTCGCTGCTGGAAGGACATTGACCTTTGTTTGGAATAAGTGGACTGGCTCCAGGACATGGTATTGCGATGAGCTTGCAGCAGGACCATTAAAGGACTATATTCAGTCCGAGTCATTTCGAGGAAACGGCATGCGCCCCGCCAACATCAAACCTATCAGCTATCTCAAGGCCAATGCGGCAGAGGTGCTGCAGAATCTGGCGGAAAGCCGTACCCCCTACCTGATTACGCAGAACGGCGAAGCCAAGGCGGTCATGCAGGACATCGCCACTTATGAGAACACGCAGGAAACATTGGCGCTGCTGAAGATACTGGCGCTGGGCAACCAGGAAATCGCCGAGGGCAAGGTCACACCGCTCGCTAATGTGGCGCGCCGCCTGCGCTCGAAAAAGATCGCGGAGAAGTGACTCCGCCCGTGAG
>JANYJE010000086.1 GCA_025408405.1 Nitrosomonadales bacterium
TGATGGAAGAGCCGGAACTCGCGCTGAAACACCTGAATGAACTGTCGGCGCTCGGGCTCAAGCTCTCCATCGACGACTACGGCTCGGGGCAGGCATCGCTCTCCTATCTCAAAACATTGCCAGTCAACGAACTGAAGATAGACCGGGAATTCGTGACGTCAGTTTCGAAATTGCCCAAGAATGCCGCCATCGTTCGCTCCACCATCTTGCTGTGCCACGAACTCGGGCTGACGGTGGTAGCCGAAGGCGCGGAAACGGCGGAAGAGCTGGCCTGGCTGAAGGATAACCATTGCGATGTGGTGCAAGGCTACGGCATCGCCAAACCCATGCCGCTGGAAGATCTCTTGCCCTGGATATCTGCGTCCGGCCAGCGCAGAGGCTGACGCGATGGTTACTCGCGTAGCAGCGACAGGTTTTCAGCTGCGCTGCAAACTTGAAGGCCAAACTGGTAAACTGCAAAGCACCCGGTTTTCCCTTTTAATTTTGACATGCGCACTGATCTCTCGCTTGCCCCCCACATCCACGCCAATGTCACTGCCGCGCTGCAGGAAGATCTGCGCGATGGCGACCTGACCGTTCAGCTCATCCCCGCCGACAGAGCAGGCCGCGCCACCATCATCACGCGCCAGGATGCGGTGCTGTGCGGAACGTCATGGTTTGATGCGTGCTTCAAGGCGCTCGATGCAGACTGCAGCATCAGCTGGTTGGCCCAGGATGGCGATGCGATCAGCGCCGGGCAGAAACTGTGCGAGATACGCGGCAATGCGCGCGCCATGCTGAGCGCCGAGCGCTGCGCGCTGAATTTCCTGCAGACGCTTTCCGCCACCGCCACGCTGACGCGGCGCTATGTGGCGCTGGTGGCCGGCACGCGCGCGCAGATACTGGACACGCGCAAGACGCTGCCCGGACTGCGCATGGCGCAAAAATACGCGGTGCAGACCGGCGGCGGGCATAACCAGCGCATCGGCCTGTTTGACGGCATCCTGATCAAGGAAAATCACATCCTGGCAGCGGGCGGGGTGCGCGCAGCACTGACCGGAGCCATGCACATCGCACCCAGGGGAGTGAGCATCCAGATCGAGGTGGAAACACTGAAGCAGCTGCGAGAAGCACTGGATGCCGGTGCTACGCTGATCCTGCTCGACAATTTTGACCTCGCCGGCATGCGTGCCGCAGTCAAGCTTACTGCCGGCCGCGCCGCTCTCGAAGCCTCAGGCGGGGTGAACCTGGACACGGTGCGCGCCATCGCCGAAACCGGCGTGGAGCGCATTTCGGTAGGCGCGCTGACCAAGGATGTGCAGGCGCTGGATTTGTCCATGCGCTTCGATAGCCAGCCCTGAAGCATATCCCCTTGAACTGCATGGTTGCGCAATAAATTACCTATGCATTCCTTCCTGATGTGCAAACCCGAGCATTTCGAGGTGAGCTATGTCATCAATCCGTGGATGGCGGGCAACCAGGGCAGGGTCAACACGCAGCTGGCCGCAGCGCAGTGGCAGCAGCTCCATGACATCATCGCCGCAAGGGCCGAAATCCAGCTGATCGCCCCCGTGCCCGGCCTGCCGGACATGGTGTTCACCGCCAATGGCGGCCTCATTACCCGCAACCATGAAGTGATCGTGTCTTCCTTTCTGCATCCCGAGCGGCAGGGAGAATCGCCCTGGTTCAGGCGTTTTTTTCTGGGCCGCCGCTACCGAGAGATCACCCTGGAAAATGCCATGGTGTTTGAGGGCGCAGGCGATGCGTTGTTTGACGCCGCCGGACGCCTGTGGATGGGATCCGGCATCAGGAGTGCGGCCGGCGCATCCGATGCGATCGCCCGCGCCCTGCGCATCGAGGTAACAAACCTGACCCTGCTCGATCCGCGCTGGTATCACCTGGATACCGCGTTCTGCCCGCTGCACAACGGGGAGGTGATCGCTTACCGCAAAGCCTTCACCGCAGACAGCCTGCGCAGCATCGAGCGCGCATTCGGCGAGCGCATTATCTGGGTTTCCGATGCGGATGCGGAAAATTTCGCCTGCAACGCGGTGAACATACGTCATGACATTATCCTGTACCGCGCAAGCACAGCGCTCAAGGCAGCCCTTGCGCAGCGGGGATACACGGTGATTGAAGTCGATGTTTCAGAATTCATGAAATCCGGCGGCTCATGCAAATGCCTGACGCTGGAGCTGTGAAGCGCGCTTGAAATCCGGATCTGCACCACCATGTAGCGCATACTTCATTATGAAAGGCCAAACATGAGCGACTCCCTGCATATCGTGTGCCCGCATTGCGATGCGGTTAACCGCATCCCCAGTGACAAGCTGGGAGCACAACCCAACTGCGGCAAGTGCAAGCAGCCGCTGTTCAATGCCCACCCGCTGGAACTCAATAGCAACAACTTCGAGCAGCACATCAAGCGCTGCGACATCCCGGTGCTGGTGGATTTCTGGGCGCCGTGGTGCGGCCCTTGCCGTATGATGGCGCCTGCCTTTGTGCAGGCGGCAGGCAAACTGGAGCCGGGGATGCGCCTGGCCAAGCTGAATACGGAAGAAGCGCAGGCACTGGGCGCGCGCTACAACATCCGCAGCATCCCTACGCTGGCCCTGTTCAAGGGCGGCCGCGAAGTGGCCCGCCAGGCAGGCGCCATGGACGCGGGCGGTATTGTGGCCTGGGCGAAATCGAAGGTATAAATTAACCGGCAACAGAACTGTACTTACCAACCACTAGGAGCACACCATGACCGCAACCCTATTCAGCCCGATCAAACTCGGCCCTTACACCCTGCCCAACCGCTGCGCGATGGCGCCGATGACGCGCAATCGCGCAGCGGCAGGCAATGTGCCGCAGGCGCTTAATGTCAAATACTACGAACAGCGTACCAGTGCCGGCCTGATCATCACCGAGGGTTCGCAAGTGTCGCCGCAAGGCATCGGCTATCCCAACACACCGGGCATCTACACTGCCGAACAGGTCGCCGGCTGGAAAAAAGTCACCGCCGCGGTGCATGCCAAAGGCGGCCATATCTTTTTGCAGCTGTGGCACGTCGGGCGCATTTCGCACCCCTCGCTGCAACCCGCCGGCGCCCTGCCGCTGGCACCCTCGGCCATCAAGCCCGCGGGCCAGGTGTACACTTTTCAGGGCATGCAGGATTACGTCGCGCCGCATGCGCTGACCACCGGCGAAATTCCCGCCATCATCGAACAGTTCCGCAGCGCGGCAAAGCATGCCCTGGAGGCCGGTTTTGACGGCGTGGAAATCCATGGTGCCAACGGCTACCTGCTCGACCAGTTCCTGCGCGACGGCAGCAACACGCGCACCGATGGTTACGGCGGCACCATTGCCAGGCGCGCGCGGTTGATGCTGGAAGTCACCGAGGCGGTGTGTGGCGTGTGGGGCGGAAACCGCGTGGGCATCAGGCTTTCCCCGTTGCAGCCATTCAACGATGTACGCGATTCCACCCCAGAAGAAACCTTCAGCTTTGTGGTGCGCGAACTCAACCGCTTCAACCTGGCCTACCTGCACATCACCGAGATGGGCCGGGATGCGCCCGGTGTAGCCGGCCCCGCGTTCGACCTGCTCAAGCTGCGCAAGATATGGAAAGGCGTATACATGACCAACAGCGGCTACGACCTGGCACGCGCCAATGCCGCAATCGGCCGCGGCGATGCCGACATGGTGTCGTTCGGTGCGCCCTTCCTCGCCAATCCGGATCTGCCTGCACGCATGGAACAAGGCGTGCCGCTCAACACGCCCGATCAGGCAACTTTTTATGGCGGCAGCGAGAAGGGTTATACGGATTATCCGTTTATGAGTTAACCGGCTGTTTAAAACACGGAGCGAAAACGCCCAGATCCGCTACGGCCGAAAATGTTTCGGCCATTTTTCCTGTCTGCTAAAGCTGCTGCTGTCAACATTGAATGTTGCAGCTTAATTGGATAGGCTAGCGTCCCTTACAGTTTGAGATAGAGAAGATGTCGACTTTTACGGATGAACAAGCCCACGCCTACATGGTAAAACTGCTCACTGCCATGAGCCAGGCGGGAGGGTCTGATCTATTCATCGCCAATGATTTCCCTCCCAGCATGAAGGCTCACGGCGAGATGCAGCCGATGACCACGCAGAAGCTCACTGGCGAGGTCACGCGCAAGCTGGCCCATGCCATGATGAACGCGGAACAGCGCGCGGATTTTGCCAAGGAAATGGAGTGCAACTTTGCAGTCTCCATTCCCGGCGTTTCACGTTTCCGCGTGAATGTGTTTGTGCAGCAGCAGCATGTGGGCATGGTCGTGCGCACCATTGCCGCCGAGATTCCCAACTTCGAGAAGCTGGGCCTGCCCGAGGTGCTGAAAGAAGTCATCATGAACAAGCGCGGGCTGGTGTTGGTGGTGGGCGGCACGGGATCGGGCAAATCGACTTCTCTGGCGGCCCTGATCGATCACCGCAACCGCACCTCCAAAGGCCATATCATCACGGTCGAAGATCCGGTGGAGTATGTGCACCAGTCCAAGCTTTCGCTGATCACCCACCGCGAAGTGGGCGTGGACACTCACAGCTGGCATCACGCCCTGAAAAACACGCTGCGCCAGGCGCCCGACGTTATCCTGATCGGCGAGATACGCGATGCGAAAACGATGGAACACGCCATCGCCTTCGCCGAGACCGGCCACCTGTGCCTGGGCACCCTGCACGCCAACAGCGCCAACCAGACGATAGACCGCATCATCAACTTCTTCCCGGAGGAAAGGCGCAATCAGCTGCTGATGGATCTGTCCGCCAATCTGCGCTCCATCGTTTCACAACGCCTGGTGCGCACCACAGACGGCAAAGGACGCAAGGCCGCCATCGAGATCCTGCTGAATACACCGGCTATCGCAGAACGTATTTTCAAGGGCGAATTTCATGAGATCAAAAGCCTGATGGAAAAATCTCGCGAACTCGGCATGCGCACTTTCGACTGGGCGCTGTTCGACCTTTATAACGATGGCCATATTGCCTACGAGGAAGCCATCCGCAATGCAGATTCCGCCAACGAGCTGCGCCTGAATATCAAGTTGCGGAGCACGCGCGGCGAGCCGGCTTCGGCAGCTTCCATGTCGCTCTCCCTCGACCACATGCCGACGGCCGAAGAAGAGGAAGCCATCAGGAAAGAAAAGCTGGAAAAAGAGAAAGAGCACAAACGCCAGTATGAAGAGGCGCAGCTGAAGAAAATGCTGCAGGAAAAGCAGGCGGCAGCTCAATAGCCCCCCAGCTATAAGTTGCTGCCAACTTGTGGTTCACCGTGCATTTGTCACAAATGCCATAATGCGCAGCTCCCTCCCGCCTTGATATCTATGACAGATAGATCAAGACCCGGACTGCGTTATATGACAATAGGCAACAGTGGTTAAATCACTTACTATTGCTGCGCAGAGACATAAGCCCCGCATCACTAGAACCCTTGAAATGCACAACTGGAGAAGCCATGCAAATGCATGGCTTCTCCAGTTATGCACGACGTATTAATTATTGGAGACCGCATGTTTTATTCATTCCCCGGAGTTTTTCTTGTATTGCTAATCATGATGCCGCCTGCTTTTGCGGCTGATATCCTTGGTGCGGGTGCTACTTTTCCGGCTCCGGTATATCAAGATTGGGCATCAGTCTATGTGCGCAACAAGAATGTCCGGATAAATTATGTGGGCGTGGGCTCGGGCGAGGGGATCAAGCGTATTGAGGCCAGGGCTGTCGATTTTGGCGCGTCCGATATGGCATTGACGATTGATGAACTGAACAAGCAGGGCTTGCTGCAATTTCCCATGCTGGTTGGGGCTATTTCCCCTGTGGTCAATCTGCCCGATCTGCCCATGGGAGACCTGAAGCTGGACGGTCCCGCGCTGGCAGCGATCTATTTGGGCAAGATACGCAAATGGGATGATGCGCAGCTGCGCAAGCTGAACCCCAGACTGACATTGCCTAATCTGCCGATCAGCGTGGTGTTTCGCGAGGAAGCCTCCGGCACGACTTTCAACTTCACCAACTATCTGTCCAAGGTCAGTCCGGAGTGGAAGTCCGCCATGGGAGAGGGTTTGACTGTCAAATGGACAGTGGGGCTGGGAGCCACTGGCAACGCGGGAGTAGCGGCCAAGATCAGGGAGACTCCCGGAGCGATAGGCTATGTCGAATATGCCGACCAGAAGCTTAACTATGTACAGATGAAGAACGCGGTGGGCAATTTTATCAGCCCGAATTCGAGCACGGTACAGTCTGCGGCAGAAAACGTCGAATGGGATGCCGCAAACGGCTTTTATCAGGTGATGACCAATGCCCCGGGTGCGCGCAGCTGGCCAATTGCTGCAACCACCTACATACTGCTGGCAAAAGAACCCGGCGACGCTGTACAAGCCAGGGAAACGCTGGCGTTTTTTGACTGGGCTTACCGTCGTGGTGAACTGCAGGCCATTGCCAAGGACTATGTCATGCTGCCGCTGCCCTTGATAACCAAGGTGCGCGCGAGCTGGCTTGCAATCAAAGGCAAGGATGGTGCGCCGGTGTGGAACTGAGGCATCTGCGGCGCGTTGCAAAATCAGAAGCCGGATTAACTTCAGATACCGGGGCGCCGCTCAGCAACAACAGCCGCGGTCAGTGCAGGCAGCCCGCATAATCTGCCTGCGGCTTAACCGCTGTTCAACTATGCGAGCGCCTTGCCGCATTGTTTGCAGAATTTTGCCGTTGCCTCGTTGCCCGCCCCGCATTCTGCACAGCTTATAGCCTGTCCAGATGTCCCCATACGCCCGGCGGCTGAGGTAAAGGCCTCGGTCAGGGAAGCAGACTGACCGAGCACTGCCATCACTACCCAGGCAGCACAGGCAAGAATCGCGGCAATAAATATCAGGTTGTAAATATTGAGCAGAGAAACATTCAGCATGGGTTTGAGTATCAGCAAGGCGACCGAATACACTGCAGAGACGACGACCAGGGTCACGATGGGGAGTATCAGGTGCTGCACGAAGGACCAGCGCCCGCCGTGCTGCTGCAGTGCGATGGTGGCGCGCTGGCCCAGCATCCAAAGTGCGGCGAGTGCCGTGCTGTAACCGAGAAAACGCACCAGGTGCGCGGCAGTGAGCTTGCCGCCGATGACGGAAGTTTTCTCAAACAACTCCATGCTGCCGATGGCAGCGCCGAGTATCAGCGCCACCACGATCACGGCGACATAGCGCCCCGCCCAGTTCCAGCCCGCGTTCAGTTGCGTATCATTGCTCATTGGTGACTCCCACAATCAAAGAAATTCGTGCACCGGAGTGTGCACGGGTACACGAGAATGCCGCGCAGCGCGCCGCGCGGCCGGTACGCGCTGTAAATCCAGGCGCTAGGTATTTTTAAGGTTTAGCACATCCTGCATGTCATACATGCCGGCTGCCCGGGCTTTCAGGAAACGTGCGGCGCGCAATGCCCCGAGGGCAAAGGTTGCGCGGCTGCTGGCCTTGTGGGTGATTTCGATGCGTTCGCCGATGCCGGCGAACATGACGGTGTGATCACCCACGATGTCGCCGCCGCGCACCGTGGCAAAACCGATGGTGGAAGGATCGCGCTCACCGGTAACGCCTTCGCGGCCATACACGGCGCACTCGGCCAGATCGCGCCCCAGCGTCCTGGCGATGACTTCGCCCATGCCGAGCGCCGTGCCAGAGGGCGCGTCCACCTTGTGGCGGTGATGCGCCTCGACGATCTCGATGTCATAGCCGTGCGCCAGCACTTTCGCGGCCATTTCCAGCAGCTTGAAAGTGAGGTTCACGCCCACACTCATGTTGGGCGCAAACACGACACCGATTTTCTGCGCGGCAGCGCCGAGCATGGCTTTCTGCTGCGCATTGAAACCGGTGGTGCCGATGACGATGCACACGCCCAGTTGCTGGCACACGGCGAGGTGATGCAGCGTGCCTTCGGGACGGGTGAAATCGATCAGCACATCCGCGCCTTTCAGCGCGGCTGCCACATCAGCGCCGATTTTCACGCCACAGGCCTTGCCCACCAATTCACCGGCATCACGGCCCAACACTGCGCAGCCCTCATGGTCGAGTGCCGCGTGCAGCACCAGATCATCCGACTGCAACACCCCTTCCAGCAGAACTTTTCCCATGCGTCCGCTGCATCCGGCAATTACGATTTTAATTTTGTTCATAAGTCTTCCACGAGGTTTGTTATGGCACAGCGCCTGCCAGCGCGGCCTTGTCCTTCCCAGCTGGGGTTGCGGCAGCCTGTTCATCGGTGCCAGAAGAAGTCGCGGGGGCAGCGCCATCGTCGATACGCGAAACGAATTCACCCGTGAAATACACGGTGAAGCTATGCTGCTCAACCAGTCTGCCTTTCACTTCCAAGCGGTAGAGGTAGTCCCAGCGATTGGCGTGATAAACATCCGAAAGCAGCGGGGAACCGAGCGTGCCGCTTACCTGCTGGCGCGACATCCCCACCCTGAGCCGCTCGCGCATTTCCGGGGCTACCAGGTTTCCCTGGCGTATTTCCATCTTGTAGGGCGAGAATGACGACAGCCACGAAGTGGCACTACAGGAAGCAAGCAGGACGGAAACTGCAACAAGAATAAGTTTGGTACGCATCAGATTTTAAACTTTCACAAAACGGCAGGCATGATACATCAAGCCGGGATGCCGAGCATTTCGGCGGCGTGTTTGCGCGTGGTATCGGTAATTTTCACCCCGCCCAGCATGCGCGCAATTTCTTCGACACGCTCTGCCGGCTTGAGCACGCGGATATGACTGAGGGTGACGCCCTCCTCCGCGGCCTTGCTCACCTGCCATTGCGCATCGGCCAGCGCCGCCACCTGCGGCAAATGGGTCACGCACATCACCTGGAAACGCTTGCCCAGTTGCTTGAGCAGGCCACCGACAATCTCCGCCACGCGCCCGCCAATGCCGCTGTCCACCTCGTCAAAGATCAGGGTTGGCACAGTTGCCGCCTGGCTGGCGGCAACCTGTATCGCCAGACTGATGCGCGACAGCTCGCCGCCGGAGGCAACCTTGGCCAGGCCGCGCAAGGGTGCGCCGGGATTGGCGGCCACCTGAAACTCCACCGTCTCCAGTCCGTGCGCATTACCTTCCGCCAGCGGCAGCAGCGCCACGGCGAAACTACCGCCCTGCATCGCCAGCGTTTGCATGGCCAGGGTGATTTCCTGCGACAGCTGGCTGGCCGCCTGTTTGCGCGCCACGCTCAATTTCCTGGCCAGTGCCAGATATTGAGCGTGCGCTGCGCCATCCTGTTTGAGCAGCTCTTCCACATCGGCATCGCCGCCGAGCTCATCGAGGCGCGCGACGATGCCCTGCAAAGCCTGCGGCAATTGCTCCGGCGTTACGCGATATTTGCGCGCCGCTTCGACAATCGCCGCCATGCGCTGCTCCTGCTCGCGCAGCTGTTGCGGGTCTGCATCCAGATCCTGCTGGTAATGGCGCAGAGCGTACACCGATTCCTGCAGATCGTTTTGCGCACTCTCCAGCATGGTGAGCGTCTGCTGCAGCTTGGCATCGAATTCGACACCGCTGCGCACCCGTGCCGTCAGGGCATTCAGTTGTGCCAGGCATGAAGTATCGGCTTCGCTCAATACCTCCACACCGAATTGTGCAGTCTCCAGCAGGTTGGCGGCGTGCGACAGACGCGCATATTCAGCCTGCAACTCTTCCCATTCCGCCACGCTGAAATTCAGGCTTTCCAGTTCGCGACGCTGAAACTGCAGCAGGTCGCGCTCGGCCATGACAGAGGCGGCGTTTTGTTCCAGCAGCACGCGGCGGCGATGCAGGGCTTGCCAGTCGCGGTACAGCAGCGCCACTGCGCTGGCATCGCGCGCCAGATTGGCGTGGCTATCCAGTATCTCGCGCTGCGCATCGGGGCGCAGCAGCGATTGATGCGCGTGCTGGCCATGGATGTCGAGCAGGAACTCGCCGGCGGCACGCATCTGCTGCAGCGTCGCCGCACAGCCATTGACGAAGCCGCGCGAGCGCCCGCCGCCATCCAGCACGCGGCGCATCAGGCACACGCCCGCGTCGCCTTCCAGCCCCTGCTCCTGCAGCCATGCCTGCACCTGCGGCAAACTGGAAATATCGAATTCCGCGCTGATCTCGGCGCGCTCGCAGCCAGTGCGCACCATCGCCGCGTCGCCGCGCTCGCCCAGCGCCAGCGACAGCGCATCGATCAGAATGGACTTGCCCGCGCCGGTCTCGCCGGTGAGCGCGGTAAAACCTGCGGCAAAATCGAGTTCAAGCGAGTCGACGATGACGAAGTCGCGGATGCTGAGGAATTTAAGCATTAGGGGGAAATTTAAGCATTACGGGGAAAATTGGCATTACAGGGATTTATTCCACAGCAGTTTTTCGCGCAACGTGTGGTAATAGCTGTGCCCCACCGGGTGCAGCAGCTTGGCAGGCGCAGCATAACGCGTCACTTCCAGCCTGTCCTTGTTCTCCAGGTCGAAATAGCTGTGGCTGTCGAAACGCACACGCACAAAACTGGCGTGGCGCATCAGCACTTCTATTTCGATCACCGATTCGCTCTTCACCACGACAGGGCGGTTGCTCATGGTGTGCGGACAGACCGGCACCAGTTCCATGACCTCCAATCCGGGATGGAGTATTGGCCCGCCGGACGACAGCGCATAGGCGGTGGAGCCGGTCGGCGTCGACACGATCAGGCCGTCGGCACGCTGGTTGTAAACATACTCGCCATCGATGCGCACCTCGAACTCGATCATGTTGTTGGCGTTGTCGCGATGCACCACCACATCGTTAAACGCCAGCGAGCTGTATAACTCCGCACCTGCGCGCAGCACGCGCGCGGTCAGCAGCATGCGCTCCTCGACCACATATTGCCCTTCCAGCATATTGCCAATGGTCTGCAGCATGGTGTCGAGCGAGATATCGGTGAGGAAACCCAGGCGCCCCTGGTTCACCCCTACCAGAGGCACACCATGCGGCGCCAGGTTGCGCGCGATATTCAGCATGGTGCCGTCGCCGCCCAGCACGATGGCCAGATCCACCTTGCCATCCATCTCCGCCAGCTCCATCACGCCGTAACTGGACTTGTTAAGATGAATATAACTAGCCTGCTTGAGATACTCGACAGTCAGCGCATCCACCACGACTGCGATGCCTTTTTCCGCCAGAAAATCAGCCAGCCGCAACAGCGGCCTGGCGATCCCCGGCTCCCGGTGCTTTCCGATCAGCGCGATAGTCTTGAATGGAAATTTCATGGCCGCGATTAAACCATAACGGGGGAGTAATGACAAAGCCGAATAGGCGCCAGCTTGCTCCGGTACTGCGAGTCCGGGAAGCCGCCCGCCCTGCAGCAGGGTCTGATTGTCACAGCCCAGACTCGCACCCGTGCAAAGTGCCGTGTAGTGCTAGAATTACCGCCATGCTTAACGACCGCGCACAAATCCTGCTCAAGACCCTGGTGGATCGCTATATCAGCGATGGCCAGCCGGTGGGCTCGCGTGCGCTGCAGCAATTTTCCGGGCTGGATGTGAGCTCCGCCACCATCCGCAATGTGATGGCCGATCTGGAAGAGATGGGGCTGGTGAGCAGCCCGCACACTTCCGCCGGGCGCGTACCCACCGCGCTGGGTTATCGCCTGTTCATCGACACGCTGATGGTGGTGCAGCCGCTGGACAGCGCGCGCGTGCAACAGCTGGAAACCCAGTTGCAGCCGGACAACCTGACACGCCTGGTCACCCAGGCTTCCAACCTGCTCTCCGAACTGACCCACTACGCCGGCGTGGTAGCCACTCCCAAGCGCAACGCCATCACGGTGCGCCAGATCGAGTTTCTGCGCCTGTCCGAAAAAAGGGTGCTGCTGATCATAGTGATGCCGGATGGTGAAGTGGAAAACCGCGTGCTGCTGACACACAAGGAATACACCCAGTCGCAACTCACCGAAGCAGGCAATTTTTTAAGCCAGCAGTATGCGGGGTGCGCCTTCCATGACATCCACCAGCGCGTGCAGAACGAGCTGCACCAGCTCCAGCACGACCTGACTGCCTTGATGAGTGCGGCGATGGCGGCAAGCGATGCCGCGATAGCGCGCAAGGCAGAGGATTACGTCATCAGCGGCGAGCGCAACCTGCTGCACATAAACGACCTTTCATCCAACATGAACCGGCTGCGCGGCCTGTTTAACGTGTTTGAACAGAAGACCGAGCTGCTGCAACTGCTGGATGCCAGCCGCCATGCGGCAGGCGTACATATCTTTGTCGGCAACGAGTCCGGCCTGGCGGGACTGGATGAATGCAGTGTGGTGAGCGCGCCGTATGGCGCCGGTGGGCAACTTATCGGCACGCTGGCAGTGGTCGGCCCCAAGCGCATGAATTACGAAAAAATCGTGCCCATCGTGGACATCACCGCCAAGCTGCTCAGCAATGCGCTGTCGCAGTATTAGAACCATTCACCACCGAGACACAGAGACACAGAGGACAACTTGGATCAAAAACTAAAGCGCCAGAACGTCTGGTGTGAAGTAATGTTGATTTGGATTGTCTTGGTGTCTCTGTGTCTCGGTGGTAGCTTTTAGGGAAATTTATGAGCTACGCAACTGAACCCTCGCATCCTCACGGCACGCCTGAAAAAACCGCGGTGCTGCTGGTCAATCTCGGCACACCGGAAGCACCCACCGCGCAAGCGGTCAGGCCGTACTTGCGCGAATTTTTGAGCGATCCGCGCGTGGTGGAAATCCCGCGGGCAATCTGGTGGTTGATCTTGAACGGCATCATCCTCAATGTGCGCCCGAAAAAATCTGCGGCAAAATATGCCAGCATCTGGATGCCCGACGGCTCTCCGCTCAAGGTGCACACCGCGCGCCAGGCTGCACTGCTGCAAGGCTATCTGGATGAAAAAATCACGGGCGTGCCGGTCGTGGTCGACTACGCCATGCGCTACGGCAACCCTTCCATTGCCGATGTGCTAACGCGACTCAAGGCGCAAAACTGCCAGCGCATCCTGCTGGTGCCCATGTATCCGCAATATGCCGCCAGCGCCACGGCCACCGTCTGTGATGCCGCCTTCAGCGCGCTGCAACAGATGCGCAACATGCCCGCGCTGCGCACCATCAGGCACTTCCACGACCATGCCGGCTACATCCATGCCACGGCACAGAACATCCGCGACTACTGGACGCTGCACGGCCGCCCTGACAAGTTGGTGATGAGCTTTCATGGCGTGCCGCGTTACACGCTGGAAAAGGGCGACCCTTATCACTGCGAATGCCTGAAGAGCGGCCGCCTGATTGCCGAGAAACTGGGTCTGGGCAAGGAACAATATATTGTCAGCTTCCAGTCGCGCTTCGGCCGCGCCGAGTGGCTCAAGCCTTACACGACAGCGACGCTGGTGGAGCTGGGCAAGCTGGGCACCAAACGCATCGACGTCGTGTGCCCCGGCTTCGTGTCCGACTGCCTGGAGACGCTGGAAGAAATCGCGCAGGAAGGCCGTGAAGATTTTCAGCATGCCGGTGGCGGCGAGTACCATTACATCCCCTGCCTCAACGTGCATCCCGAATGGATCCACGCGCTGAGCGGCCTGGTGCTGGATAACCTGCAGGGCTGGCTGGACAAGCCGGATGCTGCGCAACTGGAGCGGAACCGTTTGCGCGCGCTGGAAGCTGGAGCCAAAGTCTGAAAATGATTTTACCCGCGGTTCAATGCAACACTAGAAAAGGAGATCACATGTTTATACGCAATGCTCTCAAAAAACTGATGCTGGCTTTGCTGCTGGCCACACCGCTTGCAGCTTGCGCCGCCAATACGGAACTGACCTGGTACGGCCATGCCGCCTTCAAAATCACCACGCCCACCGGCCGGGTGCTGCTGATAGATCCGTGGATCACCAACCCTGCCAACAAGAATGGCCAGGAGGACCTGGCCAAGATCGACAAGGTCGATCTGATTCTGATCACACACGGTCACTCCGACCATGTCGGCGACAGTGCGGCTATTGCCAGGAAGACCGGTGCCAGGCTGGTTTCCACCTTTGATCTGGGCAAGGCGCTCGTCACCTACGGCGGCTATCCCAAAGAGCAGATGGGAATGGACACCCAGGGCAACTTCGGCGGTGAGCTCACACTGCTGGATGGCGAGGTGAAAATCGCCTTCATCCCTGCTATCCACAGCTCCTCAGTGGTGGCGCAGGAAGGCAGCGCCGACAAGGATATCCACGATGGCGGCAACCCCGGCGGCTTCCTCATTACGGTGAAAAACGGGCCAACCATCTACCATACCGGCGACACCGATGTTTTCAGCGATATGGCACTGGTCAAGCAATTCCACAAGGTAAACGTCATGCTGACAGCGATCGGTGGCCACTTCACCATGGGGCCGCAACGCGCTGCCGAAGCAGTCAGGCTGGTCAACCCGGACATGGTGATTCCCATGCACTTCGGCACCTTCGCCATACTGGATGGCACACCGCAGGCACTGGAGCATGCATTGCAGGCCGGCCACTCACACGCCAAGGTGAAAACACTGGCTACAGGCGAAACGATCAAGCTTTAAGCTGGCAATTCTGGCTGTAAAAAAAAAGAGGTAGTGGCTGTCCACTACCTCTTTTTCTATCTGCTGCACCCGCTCAAGCCGCAGCGCCTGCCTCGATTTTTTTAATGATCTTGCTGACCGTTGAAAAATGTATCTGCGCCGCACTGGCGATTTCAGCCATGGTGTAGGCATAGTCCTGATACGCTTGCCTGATAACCTCATTGCGCAATTTTTTATCGGTCCTGACCTTCGCCGTAAATATCGCTTTGACGCCGGGACGTTGCTGCAAGTGTTTTGCGCGTGGCAGCTTGTTGAGGCTCACTGTGCCGGAAAGCAGCGCTTGCATTTTTTTGCAGTAAGCTGCGCTACCGAGCAACACCTGTGCCTGCACCTGCCGCAAAGGGGATGGCTCCGCTGTTCCCGCCGCAACAAATTCGGCATATTTGCGCTGTGCCACTTTGCCAGTGCGCCCGAACTGGCTCAATATCCACCCTGTGTGCAGCCAGGAAGGTACCGCGACCTCTCCCAAAGTTGCGCGGTAACTACTCCAGGGGTAGCGCGCTGCATTTTTCACTGCCTTCGCGCGCAGCGGATTCAGCACCACGTAACGGCACAATTCCAGCAAATAGCGCTCACGCTCGACCACAATGGCCTTGTAGCGCCCCTGGAACAAATGTCCGCCGCAACCATAGCGGCGGTTAAAACGCTGGGTATAAACACCATTGAGCTGGCGCATGCCGCGCGCGAGATTGCCTTCCGGTGTCTCAATCAGCAAATGGTAGTGGTTGTTCATCAGGCAGTAGGCATGGCAAATCCAGCCAAAACGCACCACCACCTCGCCCAGCACGGCAAGGAATTGCACACGGTCTGCATCGTCGAGAAACACAGGAAACTGCTCCACACCACGTGAGGTGACATGGTAGATTGCACCGGCAAATTCGAGTCGTATAGGCCTAGCCATGCGGAAACCATAGGCTTACGGCATCAAGAAGTCAATATATGCCCCTGCCTCTTAACCCAAGCTGCAAAAATGGCCTTGCAGCAAAACAACTGGAGGCGTAGCATCGATTCGCCCAAGCACCACCATCACAAGGGAGTCATGTCATGACTACGCCAATCCATCCGGATATTCTATCGCAAAAGATTGCCTGCAGCGTGTGCCTTAAGGAAGTTCCAATGAGCTCTGCCCTCATGCCTGAGGGAGCCGACTACGTAGGGCACTTCTGCGGAATTGAATGCTATGCAGAGTTTGCCGCACAACAAAATGCTGCGGCCACTGCACAGCCGGAAAACCAGCGGGGATCTCAGAAATAATTACCCAGCAGAAATTGCGCCGCCTCTGCAGCTCCCGTGGCATGCGGCCTGGGCGGCAGCGGCTGAGTCCACAGCTGCCGCAGTAAAGAGGCGAGATCGCCAGCCAGCAAAGCATCGCGCGCCACTTCCAGGCATACTCCGTTTTGTCCCAGCCACTGCACCAGACAAGCCTCCTCCGGCCAGTCGCGCCGCGTCACATACACCACAGGCACACCGGCGCAGGCCGCCTCCGCAAAGGTGCCATACCCCGGCTTGGTCAGCACCGCGTCGCACGATGCCAGCACATCGCTGAACGACAACCCCAGTGTCTCGAACGCCGTCACGTCATCGCGCGTTACCCCCCATGCTTGCGGCACCAGCCAGTGCACGCCGGGCAGAGGTGGCCAGCGCTCCATGGGCAAACGGAATTCCATGCCGCCCATTGCCACCAGCACCAGTTTTCTCCCCTCATTCAGGGAGCATAGCTGTGCAATGCGCGCACGCTGCGGCCAGCCGGGTTGCGCGATGGGGTTGACGCTGCGTACGTTGCGGAGGTTCGGCATAGGCATGCCCGGCTGCACCCTGAGAAAGCACTCTGCGCTGTTGTAAGCCTCCAGCATCTGCGTGTGTATCATCCGGCTGGCGGCATCACGCACACAGTAGTGCTGGTAGATATCGGCCCAGTTCAGACAGCACATACCGACCGCACGCACTCCCGCCGCCCGCGCCGCCGCCAGCGACAGATAGGGCACGTTGGCCAGCAGCAAATCCGGCTTGAGCTGCGCCATGGCTGCAGCCTCGCGCGCAACCCTGTGCTCCCAGTCGGCATGGAAAGCACGGTAGGCGGCCGCGCTTTCTTCCACCTGCACGTCCACCGCATTCGCCATGACCATGCCGAAATCCAGCGCCCTCGGAAGATGCTGAAAATCACACTGGAAACGCTGTTGCAGCAAGGCAAGCGGCGCGGCACTGCGCACCGTGACGCGCAGCCCGGGCATGCGCCGCACCAGCTCATTCACCAGCGGAGCGGTCTGGGCGACATGGCCGTAGCCGTGAGCGGAAATATCAACCAGCAGGTGCGGCATTGCGCAGGTGCAACTGCAAAGGAAAGTTTACAGCTTGATGAAATTGTCGCGGTAGTGCTTCATCTCGGCGATGGATTCGTAAATATCCGCCAGCGCCTCATGTTTGCCGTGCTTCTTCACACCCTGCGACACCTCGGGTTTCCAGCGCTTGGCCAGCTCCTTGAGCGTGCTCACATCCAGGTTGCGATAGTGAAAATAGGCTTCCAGCTCGGGCATCCAGCGCGCCAGAAAGCGCCTGTCCTGGCAGATGGAATTGCCGCACATGGGCGAAGTACGGATCGGCACATACTCCTTGAGGAATTCCAGCATCTGCGCCTGCACACTGGCATCGTCCAGCGTGGAAGCCTTGATCTTGTCGATCAGGCCAGACTTCCCGTGCGTGGACTTGTTCCAGGCATCCATGCCATCCAGCACGCTGTCCGGCTGATGCACCACCAGTACCGGTGCTTCAGCCACCGTATTGAGGTCGCCATCGGTAATCACCAACGCCACTTCAATGATGCGGTCGGTTTCCGGTACCAGACCGGTCATTTCCATGTCTATCCAGATAAGGTGGTTTTGATTTTGTGCCATAATTCGTCGCGTTATCCATGAACTGTCAGACGCGTATTGTGTCATAGCAGTTCGCTGCAAAGCTATTCCATCAACTTAATTT
The DNA here is from genome assembly GCA_025408405.1 of Nitrosomonadales bacterium. Lineage (GTDB taxonomy): Bacteria > Pseudomonadota > Gammaproteobacteria > Burkholderiales > Gallionellaceae > 39-52-133. The sequence goes on from JANYJE010000086.1 coordinate 17,519, forward strand.
ACGCTCCCGTATAAACCAGATAAATGACCGCACCTTTGTTTACCACCTTGTTTGTTGCCGCCCTGTTGCTGACCACACTGATCAAATTCTGGCTGGCACGCCGCCATCTGCACCACATTGCAGCACACCGCGATGAGGTTCCCGCAGCCTTTCGCACGCAGATTGAGCTGCCCGCCCACCAGAAGGCGGCTGACTACACCCGTGCAAAAACCCAGCTGGGCATGCTGACGGCACTGTTCGATGCCGCTCTGCTGCTGGCCTTGACCATGGGCGGAGGCGTGCAGCTGCTGGCCGACTGGTCGCAGGGCGCCTTCAGCAATCCTCTGGCCCAAGGCATCGCCATCATCGTCGCGGTATTGCTGCTGACCTCGCTGCTGGAAACACCTTTTGACCTGTTTCGCACCTTTGTCATCGAAGCGCGTTTCGGCTTCAACAAGATAACGCTCAAGCTGTATCTGATAGACGCCGTAAAAAGCCTGCTGCTCGGCAGCATGCTGGGGCTGCCGCTGCTGTTCGGCGTGCTGTGGCTGATGGAACGCATGGGCATCCACTGGTGGCTGTATGTGTGGGGCGTGTGGGTGACATTCAGCCTGCTGCTGCTGTTTATCTACCCCACTTTCATTGCCCCGCTGTTCAACAAATTCCTGCCGCTGGAAGACGCCTCGCTCAAGGCACGCATCGAGGCCCTGCTGCAAAAGTGCGGCTTTACTGCCCAGGGGCTGTTCGTGATGGATGGCTCCAAGCGCAGCACTCACGGCAATGCCTATTTCACCGGCTTCGGCAAGACCAAGCGCATTGTGTTTTTTGACACACTGCTGCAACGCCTGTCGCCGGACGAAATTGATGCCGTGCTGGCCCACGAACTGGGGCACTTCAAGCGTCGCCATGTAATGAAACGCATTGCCCTCACCTTTGCCATGAGCCTGGCCTTCCTGTGGCTGCTGGCACAGCTGATGCAGGCACACTGGTTTTACTCCGGCCTCGGCGTCAGCACCCCCTCCACGGCTCTGGCCCTGCTGCTGTTTTTCATGGTGCTGCCGGTATTCAGCTTTTTGCTGCACCCGCTCACCTCGGCCTATTCGCGCCAGCACGAGTTCGAGGCGGATGCCTATGCGGCACAGCAAACCCGGGCCTCTGATCTCATCAACGCGCTGGCCAAGCTGTATCAGGACAATGCGGCAACATTGACACCCGATCCGCTGTATTCTAAATTTTACGATTCCCATCCGCCAGCGCTGCTGCGCATCGCACGCCTGCAATCACTGTAAGGAAAAAATCATGCAAAAAATTTTCGCGACTCTGGCATTGCTCACGCTCACCACCACAGTGCTGGCAACTCCCTTCGCCAACGGCGACCCTGCCAATGGCAAGAAGCTGTTTGACAAGTACAAATGCAACAGCTGCCATATCGACATGGTGGGCGGCGATGGCAGCGCGATATTCACTCGCCCCAACCACAAGGTAACCAGGCCCGCTGAACTGTCAGCACAAATGAAACGCTGCTCAGGCATGATAGGAGCCAATATCACTGCGCAGGAAGAAGAGCATCTGGCCGCCTATCTCAACCAGCAATATTACAAATTCAAATGAGCGATATCACTGACCTGGCGCACAAGCAGTGCAAGCCCTGCATCGGCAGCGATGCGCCATTAACGCAGGACGAAATCAACACCCTGATCAGGCAGCTTGACCACTGGATGCAATATGACCGCATCATCGGCAAGACTTACGAGTTCAGGAATCACTACGAAACCATGGCGTTCGTCAATGCACTGGCCTGGATTTCAAACCGCGAAGAGCATCATCCTGACCTGACGCTGGGTTACAACAAGTGCCATGTGGAATACACCACCCATGCCATCAACGGTTTATCCCTGAACGATTTCATCTGTGCTGCCAAGGTTGATTCCTTGTTCAAGATTTGAGCGCTACCATACAAGGCCAGATCATTGCCGCCTTTGGCCGCCAGTATCTGGCCGAACTGGCAGGCGGCGAGATGATGACCTGTCTGACACGCGGTAAAAAAAGCGAGGTAGCCTGCGGCGACTTTATCGAAATCATGCGCACAGGCGCAGCCTCTGACGATCTCAGCAGCAGCGCCCAGGGCGTGATTGAAAGCATCAAGCCGCGCACCTCGTTGCTGTATCGTTCCGATGCCTACCGGCAAAAACTCATCGCTGCCAACGTCACGCAAATCATTATCGTCGTCGCGGCCGCCCCCCCGTTCAGCGACGAACTGCTGGCACGCTGCCTGGTTGCAGCCCACGACCAGGGACTGCAGGTGCTGATCGTGCTGAACAAATGCGACCTCGCCGCCCAGGCCGCCGCTGCGCGCGCGCAACTAGCGCCTTACTACAGCATCGGCTACCGCGTGCTCGAATTGTCCGCCACGCACGACGCATCTCCCCTGCTGCCCTTCCTGCAGGGGCAGACCAGCGTGCTGGTGGGGCAATCCGGCATGGGCAAATCCACCCTGATCAACGGCCTGCTGCCTGACGCACTAGCTGCCACGCGCGAGATTTCGACCGTGCTCAATTCCGGCAAGCACACCACCACTCACGCACGCCTGTACCATCTGAATGCGGACAGCCATCTTATCGACTGTCCCGGCGTGCAGATGTTTGGGCTGCATCACCTGGGTTTCGGCGAAATCGAGGAAGGCTTTATCGAGTTTGCGCCCTACCGCGGCCAGTGCCGCTTCCACAACTGCCATCACACGCACGAACCGGATTGCGCGCTGCAACAGGCGGTCAAGGACGGAAAAATTGCGGCACGCAGATTGAAACTGTTTCAGGACATCAGCTCGGAAAATCTCAGGCCCGCTTTCTGATGTAGTATGAATCCAATGGCCGCTGTATACTCAAACCCCGTACCAGCCCCTCGGCAAGGGTAGTGCCGGAACATTTCGGCATCTATCCCCCAGGCTGGGCGATTAAAGAAACCGACGGGTGGCGATCACCCACCCATTTTTTACTGCTACTACTCACAGGAGGGAACATGAACCATCTGATTTCAAGCATGATTGCCGCATCGGCCCTGACGCTTGCCGGTTCCGCAATGGCCGTAGATATGCCCGCCGATGGCAAGGCCAAATGCGGCGCCTGCCACGCTGTCGATAAAAAAGTGGTCGGCCCTTCATTCATGGATATATCCAAGAAATACAAGGGCGACAAGGATGCGGCCAGCAAAATTGCAGCTAGCGCGACCAAAGGCGGAAAATTCGGATGGAAAATGGGCGAGATGCTGCCTAAAGGCGGAATGGGAGCGACTGACGCGCAAATCAAGAGCCTTTCCGAGTTTATCGCCGGCTTGGCCGGTTAAGCAGCCCCCCCGCAAAAAAGCCGGCGCAAGCCGGTTTTTTTTTCATCCGCAAGCGCTTATTCCAATTTCAATTCGAGGGAATGAGCGCGGCTGTCAACTCCGCATCTGCTTTGGCTGATGGTGTGCTTTTAGTGAAGCCAACGCAGTGTCAGCGATGAAGTGGAATTATTTGCGGCAGTAGCAGTAAACAAACTTCTGGTCAGCGCCGGATGGCGTGTGATGCACCTCGTGCTCGCTCCTGACCAATTCAAACTCCTCGCCAAACTCTCCGTGCAGTGTTTCCGGGCGATAACGCACAATCTCGAGGCCGCTGCATTGCAGCGGCCCGTCTTCGGCAAAAGTGGCAACAATCACATGGCCGCCGGGTTTCACCGCATGCTGCACAGCCTGTACATAACACTGGCGCTCTTGCGCGTCGGTCAGGAAATGAAACACTGCGCGGTCATGCCAAACATCGACACTGGCTTTAGGCAGCTCCAGCCGGGTAATGTCGCCTTCTATCCAGTTCACCTGCACCGCACTCTTGCCGAGTCGCGCTTGCGCGGCATGCAAGGCAGCAGCAGAAATATCCAGCACGCTCAGGTTGTGATAGCCCGCATGCAGCAAATCATCCACCAGCACCGAGGCGCCGGCACCGACATCCAGGATGTGCGCATGTTTCGGCACACCGGTGTTGCGGATGAATTGCAGCGACATATCTGCATGTTCCTGGAACCAGCTCACCTCATTTATTTTCTTGGCCTGGTAGATGTTTTCCCAATGCTTCTTGTCAGACAAGATTTATCCTCCTACCCAGTTTGCCATGCTCGCCAATCCCAGCAGCAACAACGCAATCAGCCAGAATACCAGCGCGCGCCACACCAGCCCTATGGTGCTTTGCATGTAATCGGCATCCGCCTCGTCGCCCACGCCTATTTCAGGCCGCACCAGAGGTGCTCCATCCTGCTCGACGGTCATCCCCAGGCGCACGCCCAGCGCGCCCGCACCGCTTGCCAGCACGATGCCCGCATCGGGATTGGGCCAGCTTTGTGCCTGGTTGCGCCAGCAATATACGGCATCCTCGAAGTCGCCGACGATGGCAAACGTACTGGCGACCAGGCGCATCGGCAACCACTCAACCGCGCGATACACCTGCGCGGCAAACACGCCGAAATCTCCCAGCTCGGCACTGTCCTGCGCCCCCCAGCGCGCATTGAAAAATTGCGCCAGGCGGTAAAGTATGGCACCGCTGGGGCCCAGGCCCAGCAGCATGAAAATCACAAACCACACCACCACTCCAAACACATTGCGATGTGCGGCCAGCAGCGCCTGCTCGATGGAGACACGCGCAATCTCCTCCGCATTGAATTCGTCGCAGGGTGCGCCGCGCCAGGCTGACAGCAGGCTGCGCGCCTGATCGAGGTCCTTTTCCCGCAACGCCTTGTGGATATCGGTGAAATAGTGGCTGAACTGGCGGAACCCCATGGTCAGGTACAGCACCAGCACGCAGAACGCCCAGGCAAAAATCACATGCTGATGCGACAGTATCCAGTACAGCGCCACCGTCACGCAAAATGGCAACAACACGGCGAGCAGCCAGGCAATCCTGCCGTGCTTGTGCTCGCCGGCATTGAGGTGATGCTGGAAAAAATCGGCATAATCCCTTACCCATGCATACAGATATTTACGCGAGGACAGGGGACGCAGTTGCTCCAGCAACAGGGCGGCGATCAGGGAAATCAGGCTCATAGCATCCAGTCAGAACAGGCACAAATGACCCTTGCAAGATACCACACAACCCTGCTCCAAGTTAAGCTGGGGCCGGGTAGGCGGTCACTGTTTTGCTGCGGCGTGCGCCCCGGCAGCATGGCGCTCGATTGCGCTGTCGATAAAGCGGCGCAGGAAACCCTCGGTCTGCGAGCTGTGGAAACGGTCTATCTCGACGCCGTGGCTGTATACGACGACCGTGGGAAAGCCGCGTACCTTGTGGCGTCCGGCGATTCTCATGTTTTCGTCGGCATCGACCAGCGCCAGCAGGAATTTCCCCGCGTAGGCGTCTGCCATCTTGTGCAACAGCGGGCCCAGCACCTTGCACGGTGCGCACCATTCGGCGCTGATATCCATCAGCACGGGAGCCTGGTGCGAACGCTCCACGACCAGCTGGTCAAAATTGGCTTCTTCGACGTTGTAAGTGTAATGCGGATGGTGAGTTTTCATTTTGTCCCGGGGAAATTATTCAGGAAGTCATTAAAAAGTGCGGCAGTTTAAATCGAGCAGGAATTTGCTGCCAGCCGGCAGGTCAATGCGCCCCGCGCTTGGCAAAGTCCTTGAGCCTGAAGCCCAGCATCCACAGCACGGCGAAGTATGCCGCAATGCCGGCCAGCACCAGCCACGTCAGGTGTCCAATGCGTGCCCAGCCTTCGGTGGTCAGCCAATACTGTTCGCTGCCCATGCCAAACCACAGCACCAGGCCCAGTGCCAAGAGTGCCACTCCAATCTTGGCGAGGAACTTGCCCCAGCCCGGTTCCGGCTGGTAGATGCTGCGCTTGCGCAACAGGTAAAACAGGATGGCCGAATTGAGGCAGGAACCCAGGCCTATGGCCAGCGCCAGCCCGGCATGCTGCAGCCAGAACACAAACAGCAGATTCATCACCTGCGTGGCGAGCAGCGTGATGATGCCGATTTTCACCGGCGTGCGTATGTCCTGGCGCGCATAAAAAGCCGGGGCCAGCACCTTGACCGCCAGCATGCCGATCAGCCCCACGCTGTAGCCAACCAGCGCGTTGCGCGTCATCAGCACGTCATGCGCAGAAAACGCACCGTGCTGGAAGAAGGTGGCCAGCAAGGGCACGGCGATCATGCCCAGGGCCAGCGCTGCGGGCAGCGTCAGCATGAAGGTCAGGCGCAAGCCCCAGTCCAGCAGCCTGGAGTACTCCGCCGGATTGCTGTCGGCGTGCAGCTTGGAAAGAGAGGGCAGCAGAATCGTGCCGAGCGCCGCACCCAGCAAGCCGGAGGGAAACTCCATCAGGCGGTCGGCGTAATACAGCCAGGACACGCTGCCCGACACCAGCAGTGTGGCGATGATGGTGTTGATGATCAGGCTGATCTGGCTAATGGAAACACCGAATACCGCCGGCCCCATCTGCCTGATGACGCGCCACACGCCGGCATCTTTCAGGCTCAGCCGGAAAGTCGGCAACATGCCTATCCTCTTCAGGAACGGCACCTGAAACGCCAGCTGCACGAAGCCCGCCACAAACACCGCCCAGGCCAGCGCCAGTATGGGCGGGTTGCAATACGGCGCCAGCCACAGTGCGCCGCCGATGAAGCACAGGTTAAGCAGGATGGGCGCGAATGCCGGCACCCAGAATTTGTTATAGGTATTGAGTATCCCGGCAGCCACCGCCACCAGCGAGATAAAGAAGATATACGGCGAGGTGATGCGCAACAGGGTCACGGTGAGGTTGAACTTGTCGCTGTCCTGCACAAAGCCCGGTGCTGTGAGGTACACCAGCAGGGGTGCCGCGACTATGCCGATCAGCGTCACCACAAACAGGATGATCGCCAGCAGGCTCACCACATGATCCACCAGCAACTTGGTCTCGTCATGCCCGCGTCGATTCTTGTACTCGCCAAAGATCGGCACAAAAGCCTGTGAAAACGCGCCTTCGGCAAACAGGCGGCGCAGCAGGTTGGGCAGGCGGAAGGCGACGAAGAAGGCATCGGTCGCCGCACCCGCACCGAAGATGCGCGCAATCAGCACGTCGCGGATAAAGGCCAGAATGCGTGAAACCAGGGTCAGACTGCTGATGGTAGCGAGGGCTTTAAGCAGGTTCATAGGCAACCGCCCACTGCATCTATCACGGACAAATCAGTTTTTTCTATTGGCATTATTTTCGAGTACTCAGACAAGGGCAGCATCATAACATCTCATGTAAATCGGCAAACATGCTGCCCGACACGCTGCCCGCTGCTGACAAGACTTATATTCTCAGCTCATGTAGCGCAATGGCATGGGGTATCGTGACGATGCGACTGCACCATCGGAACACCATCGAGGCCTTACACAACCCGGGGTCAGGCTGAGGTAACCCGCCTTTTCCGGACACGCGTGCCATCGGGGTCAGATACCTTACATTTGACATGCAAAATGTAAGGCCCTAAATTCCCATCAAGATGAATGCGGGGTCTGCGCGGCATGGTCAGACTTTACTTCAGGTTGGGAGGGAAAGCGAGGCTGTGCGGTTGCACGAACGGAACCCGCAAACCCGCACCTGCTGCCCAGCGGAAACGGGTAATTCACACGACAGACAGAGCATACGCAACAAACAGTTGCATAAATGGCCGAGCCTTCCTATAATGCTCGACTTTTATTGCAAGCCAAATTCTCAAGGAGTCACCATGGCAAATAGCGCACAAGCCCGTAAACGTGCAAGACAAGCAGACAAACAACGCGAGCACAACACCAGTCTGCGTTCCGAACTGCGCACCGCAATCAAGAAGGTTGCCAAGGCCATTGAAGCGGGCGACAAAGCTGCTGCCCAGGCCGTGTTCAGCGCATCCACCAGCGTGGTTGACTCTATCGCCGACAAGAAAATCATCCACAAGAACAAGGCTGCTCGCCACAAGAGCCGCTTGTCCGCAGCTATCAAGGCAATGGCCTAAGCTGCAGTAGCAAGGAAACGCTGCGTCAGGAAGGCCGACTCGTTGTCGGCCTTTTTCGTTACAAGATAAAATAATACTGGCGACCTGAAAATACACTTGCCATATGCAGGTGATTCAGGCCACCATTCCGCCTTTATTAACTTAGCTGCAGCGGCCTGAAAACCGCTCGAATACGCCATGTCGCACTTGATGAACACATACGCCCGTCAGCCGGTTGCCTTCACCCATGGCAATGGCTCCCATCTCTGGGACAGCAACGGCAAACAGTATCTGGACGCACTCGCGGGTATCGCAGTCAACACGCTGGGACATGCCCATCCGCGCTTTACCGCCGCGCTTTCCGCACAAATCGGCAAGCTCATCCACGTTTCCAATGTGTACCAGATACCGGAACAGGAACAGCTCGCCGCCAAACTGTGCGGACTTTCCAAAATGCAGGAAGCGTTCGTGTGCAACTCAGGCTGCGAGGCAAATGAAGCAGCCATCAAGCTGGCACGCATGTACGGCCACAAACAGGGGGTAGAGATACCCACGGTGATCGTGATGGAAAAGGCCTTCCACGGCCGCACGCTGGCAACCCTCTCTGCCACCGGCAACCGCAAGGTGCAGGCGGGATTCGAGCCGCTGGTGAGCGGTTTTGTGCGCGTGCCTTACGACGATCTGGCTGCCATCGAGCAGGTTGCCTCGCACACGCCCAACATCGTGGCCATCCTGGTGGAGCCGATTCAAGGCGAGGGCGGCATACGCACGCCTGACATCCATTATCTGCAAGGGCTGCGCAAAATCTGCGACCAGCGCAACTGGCTGCTGATGCTGGACGAAGTGCAATGCGGCATAGGCCGCACCGGAAAATGGTTTGCGCATCAGCATGCCGGCATCCTGCCGGACGTGATGACGCTGGCCAAAGGCCTGGGTTCCGGCGTCCCCATCGGGGTCTGCCTGGCCGCCGGCCGTGCGGCAGGCACGTTTCAGCCCGGCAATCACGGCTCGACCTTCGGCGGCAACCCGCTCGCCAGCACCGCGGCGCTCACCACGCTGGATATCATCGAGCAGGACAAGCTGATGGCCAATGCACAGAGCATGGGCGACTTCCTGCATCAGGGATTCCAGTCGCGCCTGGGCCACCTGCCCGGCATGACGGAAATTCGCGGTCAGGGGCTGATGCTGGGCATAGTGCTGGCGCGTCCATGCGGCGAACTGGTGGGCCGCGCGCTGGCACAGGGCCTCTTGATCAACGTCACCGCCGACAATGTGGTGCGCCTGCTGCCCGCGCTGACTTTCTCGCAAGCGGACGCACAACAACTGCTCGACATGCTGTGCCCGCTGATTGCCGACTTCCTGTCACAGGACGCATAACATGGACATCAAACACTTTCTGCAGATGAAGGATTTATCGCGTGGCGAGTTCGAACACATCTTCGAGCGCACGCGCATCATCAAGCAGCGCTTCAAGGCCTATCAGCCGTTTCACCCGCTGGCCGACCGCACGCTGGTGATGATTTTCGAAAAGAGTTCCACGCGCACGCGCCTGTCGTTCGAGGCCGGCATGCAGCAACTGGGCGGCTCTGCCATCTACCTTAACACCCGTGACACACAGCTGGGCCGCGGCGAGCCGGTGGAAGACGCGGCCCAGGTGATCTCGCGCATGAGTGACATCGTGATGATACGCACCTTCGAACAAAGCATTATCGAACGCTTCGCGGCGAATTCGCGCGTGCCGGTGATTAACGGCCTGACCAACGAATACCACCCCTGCCAGATCCTCGCCGATATCTACACCTACATCGAACAGCGCGGCAGTATCCGCGGCAAGACCGTGGCCTGGATAGGCGACTCCAACAACGTGTGCAACACCTGGCTGCAGGCCGCTGAAATATTCGATTTCAACGTGCATGTCTCCACCCCGCCCGGCTATGAAGTTGAGCCAGAGCGCGCCGGGCTGTTCGGTGAAGACCATTACGAAGAGTTTGCCGATCCGATGAATGCCGCACGCGGCGCCGACCTGGTGACCACCGACGTGTGGACCAGCATGGGCTTCGAGCGCGAGAACGACGCGCGGCGCAAGGCCTTTGCCGACTGGATCGTGGACGTGGAAATGATGTCCGTCGCCAAGCCGGATGCGCTGTTCATGCACTGCCTGCCCGCGCACCGCGGCGAGGAAGTCGATGCGCTGGTGATCGACGGCCCGCAAAGCGTGGTGTGGGATGAGGCGGAAAACAGGCTGCACGTGCAGAAGGCACTGATGGAATACTTGCTGCTGGGTAAAGTAAATAATTAGACGAAGTACAACGCGTCGAGTGCAGCCTGTTTCGGCATAGGCTAACTTGCGCAGCAAGTTAAACCGCGTAGCGGTGGCCGTAGCCAAAACCGCCTGCACGTGCAGAAGGCATTGATGGAATACTTGCTGCTGGGAAAAGTAAATAATTAGACGAAGTAATACACGATGCGTGTAGCCTGTTTCGGCGTAGGCTAACTTGCACAGCAAGTTAAACCGCGCAGTGGTGGCCGTAGCCAAAACCGCCTGCACGTGCAGAAGGCACTGATGGAATACTTGCTGTTGGGAAAAGTAAATAATTAAAATGTCAGGTTGGGTTGGCTTTGCCTAGCCATTCGACTAAGCCGCTAAAGCGGCAAGTCGCTGGTTAGCGCAGCGTAACCCAACAAATTTGCAATGTTGGGTTACGGCCTGCGGCCTAACCCAACCTACGATGGGAAATTGAAACATGAGTGAAATCAAAAAAGTCGTCCTCGCCTACTCAGGCGGCCTGGATACCTCGGTCATCCTCAAGTGGCTGCAAGACACCTATAAATGCGAGGTGGTCACCTTCACCGCCGACATTGGCCAGGGCGAGGAGCTGGAGCCTGCGCGCAAGAAGGCGCTGCAGTTCGGTATCAAGCCGGAAAATATTTTTATCGACGACCTGCGTGAAGAATTCGTGCGCGATTTCGTGTTCCCCATGTTCCGCGCCAACACGGTTTACGAAGGCGAGTATCTGCTGGGCACCTCGATTGCGCGTCCGCTGATCGCCAAGCGCCAGATCGAGATCGCCGGCAAAACCGGCGCACAGGCTGTTTCCCACGGCGCCACCGGCAAGGGCAATGACCAGGTACGTTTCGAACTGGGCTATTACGCGCTCAACCCCGGTATCAAGGTGATTGCACCCTGGCGCGAGTGGGACCTGCTGTCGCGCGAGAAACTGATGGCTTACGCCGAGAAGCATGGCATCCCGGTGGACATGAAACACAAGCAGGGCGGCTCGCCCTACTCCATGGATGCGAACCTGCTGCACATCAGCTTTGAAGGCCGCCACCTGGAAAATCCCGCCGCCGAAGCAGAGGAAAGCATGTGGCGCTGGACCGTGTCGCCTGAAGCCGCACCCGACGCTGCAGAATACCTTGACATCGAATACCAGCACGGCGACATCGTCGGCCTCAATGGCAAGCAGCTCAGCCCCGCGCAGGTACTCACCACACTGAACCAACTGGCGGGCAAGCACGGTATCGGCCGCCTCGACCTGGTGGAAAACCGCTACGTCGGCATGAAGTCGCGCGGCTGTTACGAAACACCGGGCGGCACCATCATGCTCCGTGCGCACCGCGCCATCGAGTCCATCACGCTGGATCGCGAAGTGGCGCATCTGAAAGACGACCTGATGCCGCGCTACGCCAGCATGATCTACAACGGCTACTGGTGGAGCCCGGAGCGCCGCGCGCTGCAAACGCTGATCGACCACACCCAGCAGACCGTGAACGGCTGGGTGCGCGTCAAGCTGTACAAGGGCAATGTCATCGTGGTGGGCCGCGACTCCAAGACCGATTCGCTGTTCGACCCGACCATCGCCACCTTCGAGGACGACAA
>JANYJE010000087.1 GCA_025408405.1 Nitrosomonadales bacterium
GTGCGCCCGATGAACGGGAAATCGAGCGGCATGGCAGTCGAAACGAACCTTGCCAAGGGTCTTTTCGCCCAATTCGAGCATTCTCGGAAGATTGTGAGCTCGTCGTTCTCATTTGTTGTTACTTATTCAGACCTTCCCTAGGCTTAACAAGTCCACGGTGACGTTGCACGGCTGGTTTGGCATCATGAACTGCCTGGGGAGCTGCGACGGTGTAAGCTGCTGCCTGCGCTACTGGCGTTAGCGCAGGCAGCAAACCGGTGTTTGCCAGAAACATCAACGTGGCGCCAATAATTTTTGCAGTCATAATACAACCTCTTTTAATGATGGTTTGAGTTGAGTGTGGCCTTCGATTCTTAATCTGGACTTAATACACATAATTGCATGAGAATACTTCTGGTAGAAGACGACCCCCTGCTCGGGGATGGCGTTCAGAAAAGCCTCAGCCACCTGGGCTTTACGGTTGACTGGATGCGTGACGGCAAGCAGGGCGAAAATGCGCTGACCGGCGAAGAATACGCCGCCGTGGTGCTGGATCTGGGCCTGCCGCAACAGGATGGCCTGACGCTGCTGCAATCCGCAAGAGACAAGGGGCTGCGCACCCCGATACTCATCCTCACCGCACGCGACAGCAAGCTGGACAAGCTCAAGGGATTCGGACTGGGCGCTGATGATTACGTGATCAAACCCATCGACATGGAAGAGCTCGCGGCCAGGCTGCGCGCATTGATCCGCCGCTCCGCCGGACACGCTACACCGCGCATCCGCCTGGGTAGCGTGGAGATTGATCCCAATGCGCGCCAGGCATGGCATGAAGGCAAGCCCGTCGAACTCTCGGTCAAGGAATTTGCCGTACTCGAATTCCTGATGCAGAACGCAGGCCGGGTGCTTACCCGTGCCCAGCTGGAACAGAGCCTCTATGGCTGGGGAGATAGTGCGGACAGCAACACTATCGAAGTCTTCATTCATCACTTGCGCAAAAAGTTGGGCAGCGATTTCATCCAGACCCTGCGCGGGATCGGTTACACCGTGGGGCGCCAGCCATGACCTTGCCAAAGACCTCCTTGCAAACCCGCCTCACCCTGCTGGTGCTCTGTACCGTGCTGCTGTTCGGCCTGGCAGCCAGCTATGAAAGTTACAAAAACGCGCTGCACGAGGCTGATGAAATTTTTGATGCGCAACTGGTTCAGTTCGCGCAGAACCTCATGATCATGGCCAGGCATAGCGGCAGCAATGATGAGCAGATCGAACAGATGTCTACCACGATTTATAATTTCCAGAAAATTTTTGTCTTCCAGGTTTGGTCAACTAATAGCGAGCCTCCAAAATCGCTTTTCCGCTCCAGTAATATTGCCGGCATGGTCGCCACACAAATGCCGGACGATGGCTTCAGCGATGGCCAATGGCAAGGTGAACATTGGCGCTATTACCGGCAACACGACAAGCAGCGCAGCCTTGATGTACTGGTAGGAGAGAACAACAGGGATAGGAACGAGTTGGCCCAGGAAGTGGCGTGGCACAACGTTGCCCCATTCCTGTTTGGCCTGCCCTTTATTGCACTCTTCTCCATGCTGGCTATCCGTTTCGGCTTGCGCCCTTTGCGCAACCTGACTGATTCGTTGGCTCAGCTCACGCCAGAACAACTCACCCCGGTAACGCTGCAAGACGCACCGAAAGAAATAGCTCCGGTAATCGATGCGCTGAACAGCCTGCTCGGACGCATCACCAGAACCATAGAAAACGAGCGGCGTTTTACCGCCGATGCCTCGCACGAGCTGCGCACCCCCATCGCCGCACTGCAAGCACAAGTTCAGGCTGCGCAATTGTCTGACAGCGAAACCGAGCGCAACGAATGTCTGGCCAAGGCATTGCAGGGAACCGAGCGCATGGCTCATCTGGTCGAGCAACTGCTCACCCTGTCCCGGCTCGACGAAACCGAATCCGCCATCAAACTGGAAAGCGTGAATCTGAACGAACTCACCCAGGAATGTTGCGCGGAACTGGGCCCGAACGCCCTCGGCAAAAACATCGAAATCGGCTTCACGCCGCAAATCCACCCCGCATTATCCGGCTCGGCAGACATGCTGCGTATTCTGCTCAGAAACCTGCTGGACAACGCCATACGCTACACCCCGCAAGGCGGGAAAGTGGATGTAACCTTGCGCCTCCCGGATGTGCAGCAGATAGAACTCGAAATTTCAGACAGCGGCATCGGTGTCGCCGCCGAACAACTTGCCCTGCTTGGCCAACGCTTTCACCGTGTCAGCCCGAACGTGGCGGACGGCGTTGGCTTGGGACTCTCCATCGTGCAACGTATCGCAGAAATTCATCATGCGAAAATCACCTTCAGGCGCGCAGCCACGCTGGGAGGGTTGAGCGTAAAGGTCTGCTTTCCGGTCTCCTGAAATCGCATGACCATATTATCAATACACTCTCTCATGCCATCGCGTAAAATCGCCGACGTCTGAGAGATTGCTAAAATCTGTGCCTGGCTATAACCCCACCTGTTGATTCCCTTTGATTACCCCTGAAAAATTAATCTCCCTGTTTTCTCCTGATGGTGAACTGGCCGCGCACATTCCCAACTTCCGCTCTCGCACGCAGCAGTTGGAACTGGCACAGGCGATAGCCGACACTATCAACAGCAATGGCCAATTGATCGCCGAGGCAGGCACCGGTACCGGCAAGACCTTCGCCTATCTCGTCCCGGCACTCTTGGCGGGCGGCAAGGTGGTGATCTCAACCGGCACCAAGAACCTGCAGGATCAGCTATTCCAGCGCGACCTGCCCACGGTGCGCGATGCCCTCAAGGTGCCGGTGTCGATCGCGCTGCTCAAGGGACGTTCCAATTATCTGTGTCACTACCATCTGGAACGCGCACAAAACGACGGCCGCTTCGCCACGCGCGAAGATACGCGCCATCTGGCCAAAATCGTCCAATACTCAAAAATCACCCAGACTGGAGACAAAAGCGGCCTGGCCGACGTAGCAGAGACCGCGCCGGTGTGGATGCAGGTCACATCCACACGCGACAATTGCCTGGGTCAGGAGTGCCCGCAGCACAAGGAATGCTTCGTGCTCAAGGCGCGCAAGGAGGCGATGGAAGCCGATGTGGTGGTGGTGAACCACCACCTGTTTTTTGCCGATGTAATGCTGCGCGACGAAGGCGTGGCAGAGCTGCTGCCCGCCTGCAACACGGTGATCTTCGACGAGGCGCACCAGCTACCGGAAACCGCCAGCCTGTTTTTCGGCGAGAATATATCCACCTCGCAACTGCTCGAACTGGCGCGCGATACGCAACTGGAGGCGATGACCTCAGCCAAGGATTTCAAGCATCTGCCCAGTGCCTGCGATGCCCTGGAAAAAGCCGCGCGCGACCTGCGCCTGGTATTCAAAAAGAGTGAAGGGCGCATGACCGCAGACGCTACTCGCGAGCTGTCCGGTTTTACCGGGGCGCTAACCACGCTGGACAAGCAGCTCAAACAACTCAACGAGCTGCTGGAAAAACAGGCTGAACGCAGCGAAGGCCTGGAAAACTGCTGGCAGCGCGGACAGGCACTGGCGCAGAAAATAACCCAATGGCAAGACACCCTGCAAACAGAATCGGTGCGCTGGCTGGAAATTTTTCATCACTCGGTGCAACTCAACACTACCCCGCTTTCCATCGCGGAAATTTTTTCACGCCAGATAGGCGGCCACCCGCGCGCCTGGATTTTCACTTCCGCCACGCTGGCGGTAAAACAGAATTTCTCGCACTACCAGAGCGAAATGGGGCTGCTGGAAGCGCGTACCGCCTGCTGGGACAGTCCGTTCAATTACCCCGAGCAGGCGCTACTGTACGTGCCGCAACATTTGCCAGAGCCAAACAGCCCGGGCTATACCGATGCCGTGGTGGAGGCAGCCCTGCCCTTGATTATAGCCAGCAAAGGGCGTGCCTTCCTGCTGTTCACCAGCCTGCGTGCAATGCAGCGTGCCCATGAAATCTTGACGGCTGAATTCGACCGCAAAAACCTCGGCTACCCGCTCATGCTGCAGGGTGAAGGTTCACGCAACGACCTGTTGGCGCGCTTCCGCGATCATGGCAATGCGGTACTGCTGGGCAGCCAGTCGTTCTGGGAAGGCGTGGACGTGCGCGGCGAAGCGCTGTCTCTGGTGGTGATAGACAAGCTGCCTTTCGCCCCGCCTGATGACCCGGTACTGGCTGCACGCATTGCGCAAATCAGCAAACAGGGGCGCAATGCCTTTATGGAATACCAGCTGCCACGCGCAGTCATCAACCTCAAGCAGGGGGCGGGGCGCTTGATCCGCGACGAAAGCGACCGTGGTGTGCTGATGATCTGCGACCCGCGCCTGATTTCGAAACCCTATGGCAAACGCATCTGGCAAAGTTTGCCGCCGTTCAAACGCACCCGCGACATGAATGAGGCAGTGGCGTTCTTTGCCGCCTCGCCCTTACACTGCACAGGCGAAGAACAAATAAGCACAGAAATGGGATAACATACCGAACGCAGGGTTTTGTATGTTTTTTGTAGCGAAGCGCGCCTTTATTCCAGCCCCGGCAGAGGGAGAAATTCACGCGCATTCCATTGTCGATCAGTTCACTTTCAGCCAAGGTTTATGATGAACAAGAAAATTCTGAAGTTAATCGGGGGGGAAGAAAATCACTACCCGCATGCACTTGAAAAACAGTTCCCGCACATGCTCAACAGAATTATCGAATTATGGAATTCGCCTGAGCTTGACCCCTATCTGGAGCAACTGATGCTGGATACGCGCGATCACCAGCGCCAGGGATTTCCACCTGATGTTGCGACAGACATCATGCGCCTCAGCCGGATTAACACCGAGCAACGCGATCGCGCCACAGCAAAATCGCTCGGCTAATCCCGCATAAGGCAAATAGCTGCGCCTTTAAAAGGCACCTGGCCGAACTTTACAAAGCAATCAGGGCCAACCGCAAGTTGCGATATATAAAAGCCATATCTCATGAACGAAAAAATCCTGCAATTGCTTAATGGTGATGATCACCATTACCCGCACACCCTCGAAAAGCAGTTTCCGCGTGTGCTAGAAAAAATCCTGCAGTTGTGGGATTCGCCGTCAATAGACCCTTACTTCCACGAATTAATGATGGATACCCGCGATGGCAATCGGCAGGGGTTCCCCATGGAAGTTGCCTCAGAAATTTTGCGTCTCAGCCTGATTCATGCCAAGCAGCGCAACAGCACCGACAAAGATGTATGGGGCAGCATTTCCGAGAAAAACCGCCAGGCAGTCGAACACCTGGGGTTCAAATACTCGCCACAAGGATTCATGCAGGCCTCGGAGGCCGGTAATACACGCGCTATCCAGATTTTTCTGACTAGCGGTGTAAGTATAGACACTCGCGACGAACGTAACTGGACACCATTGATGATTTCATCTTTCAATGGCAAGGAAGCGGTTGCATTCCTGCTCATCCAGAGTGGTGCGAGAATCGATGCCAAAGATAACAACGGCTACAGCCCCATACACTGGGCCGCGTTCAACGGTTATTCCAATGTGGTGAGCTTGCTGATACGCAACGGAGCCGACCCGAATGCGCTCAGCAATTTCGGCTGGACCCCGTTGATGCAGGCGGCCACCCGCGGCCATATTCTGGCTTCGGCGCAATTGCTCGCAGGCGGCGCCAATGTCAACGCCATCAGTTCTGACCACTGGACTGCACTGCACAAGGCCGCTGCCAATGGGCATACCGACCTCGTGCGGCTCCTGCTCTCCAAAGGCGCAGATCCCTCAGTGGAGTTTAAGGACGGAGAAACGGCGCTCACGCTTGCCATCAAAGGCATGCACGAAGAAATTTCAAACATGCTCTCAAAGAGTTAAGCAAGCCGCATTTCCCTCTTGATATTGGTATCACCAGCCCACATTTACAATTGTGATCTGAAGGGGGGTTTGTCATGCCTGCTGTCCGTCATCCCGCAGTTGCCGGCCTGTTTTATCCGGGCGAGCCCAATGTTTTGTCGCGCGATGTGCGTGCCTTGCTTGCAGCTGCAAGCCCATGCTCGCTCACACCCAAGGCACTGATCGTCCCGCACGCCGGTTACATTTATTCCGGTGCCATCGCTGCCAGTGCCTATGCCGCGCTGGGCGCTGTCGCCGCGCACATACGCCGCGTGGTGCTGCTGGGGCCCGCGCATCGCATCGCCATACGCGGTTTGGCGCTGCCTGACGCAGACACCTTTGCCACACCGCTGGGTAACGTTCCTCTGGACAAAGCTGCAGCACAATCTCTAGCCCACCTGCCGCAAGTACTACTGAGCCCCGAGGCGCATGCCCAGGAACACGCGCTGGAAGTGCAACTGCCCTTCCTGCAAACCGTGCTGGGCAATTTCAGTTTGCTGCCGCTGGTGGTGGGCATGGCGACAGCGGAAGAGGTCGCCGAGGTGCTGGAACTGTTGTGGGGCGGAGACGAAACCCTGATCGTGATCAGCTCCGATCTGTCGCACTACCTGTCCTACCACATCGCAAAAAAGGTGGATACTGCCACAGTGCAGCATGTACTCAGGCTGGAGCCTCCCATAGAACACGAGCAGGCCTGCGGTGCCACGCCGATCAACGGCCTGCTGCTCGCGGCGAGCCGCCACCGCCTTACTCCCCATCTGCTCGATCTGCGGAACTCTGGCGACACTGCCGGGTCGCATGACGGTGTAGTTGGCTATGCGGCTTTTGCTTTCACAGCCCCGTGAAATTCTGAATGCCTGCAAATTTTGGCCAGAATATAAAGTGGAGATCAAACATGAATACAGAACAAGGCAAGTTGCTCCCCCCTATCGCCCGTGCGGCCATCGCCCGCGCCCTGAATATGCCGCAACAGGCGGATGAAAGCGCACCCTGGCTTGCCGAGCATGGCGCCTGCTTCGTCACCCTCACTCAAGACGGTGAGTTGCGTGGCTGCATCGGCACCTTGCAGGCGCATCGCCCGCTGCTGGCGGATGTAAAAAGCAACGCGGTTGCGGCGGCCCTGCACGATCCGCGTTTCCTGCCACTGAGTCGTGACGAGTTCGACATTACCGCAATAGAAATTTCCCTGCTCTCTCCCACCCTGCCCATGACGTTCAGGGATGAAATAGATGTGCTGACGCAACTGCGCCCGCAGCTAGATGGTGTGGTATTCGAGTACCAGTCCTATCGCAGCACCTTTCTGCCGCAGGTGTGGGAGCAACTGCCGCAGCCGCAACAATTCATGGCTCAACTCAAGCGCAAGGCCGGTTTGCCGGATGATTTCTGGCATGAGGAGATCAGGCTGTCGCGCTACAGCGTCACCAAATGGCGCGAAGCAGACCTCATGGCACACGCAAAATGAAAGAGGTATTCGACAGCAGCCAGCTCCACCCGGCCAAATACTGGCACGTCATCGCCGACGGGCGCATCCAGTGCGACCTGTGCCCGCGCGACTGCAAGCTGCATGAGGCTCAGCGCGGCGCCTGCTTCGTGCGTGCCCGTGTGGGCGACGCCATGGTGCTCACCACCTATGGCCGCAGCTCGGGTTTCTGCGTAGACCCGATAGAAAAAAAACCGCTCAATCATTTTTATCCGGGCTCTAGCGTGCTTTCTTTCGGAACTGCAGGCTGCAATCTTGCGTGCAAATTCTGCCAGAACTGGGACATTTCCAAGTCGCACGATTTCGACAAGCTGGCCGATCAGGCCAGCCCCGAGGCCATCGCGCGCACTGCACAGAAACTCGGCTGCAAGAGCGTTGCCTTCACTTACAACGACCCGGTAATTTTTGCCGAATACGCCATGGACGTGGCCGATGCCTGCCACGCTCTGGGGATCCAGACAGTAGCGGTGACGGCAGGTTACATGCACGACCAGGCACGGCGCGACTTCTACGCCAAGATGGATGCAGCCAATGTTGACCTGAAGGCTTTCACCGAAGAGTTTTATTACAAGCTCACCGGTGCTCACCTGCAGCCAATATTGGATACGCTCAAATACCTCAAGCATGAAACCAGCGTATGGTTCGAGATCACCACCCTGCTGATCCCCGGACGCAACGATTCCGACGAGGAAATAACCAGGATGTGCGCGTGGATCGCGCAAGAGCTTGGCACAGATGTGCCAATACACTTCACCGCCTTCCATCCCGACTACAAGATGACTGACATAGCGCCCACACCGCCTGCGACGCTGGCACGTGCACGCCACATCGCACAGGCTGCCGGGCTGAAATATGTCTACAGCGGCAACGTGCATGACGTGGCAGGCGACACCACGCATTGCAGCTCATGCCAGAGTAAACTCATCGTGCGCGACTGGTATCAGATACTGGATTACCAGCTGCAGGATGATGGCACCTGCCCGCGATGTGGTACCCCGCTGGCGGGGCGCTTCGAAAAATTCACTGGCCAATTCGGACGTCAGCGCATTCCCGTGGTCATGAAGCGGGCGTAATTCCACTGTCATGCTGTGCGTGTAATTTTAAGTTCCCTCTAAATATCAGGAGAACAACATGATCAGCTCTGTAAAAATCCCCGCAGGATCGGTTTCGCTCACAGGCGACCTGGTGGTGCCAGCGCATGCCGCATCCGTGGTGCTGTTTGCGCATGGCAGCGGCAGCAGCCGATTGAGCCCGCGCAACACCTATGTCGCCTCGGTACTGCAGCAGGCCGGCATCGCCACGCTGCTGTTCGATTTGCTGACGCATGAAGAAGACCTCGATTACGCCACCCGCTTCGATATCGAACTGCTTACCCGGCGCCTGCTCGCAGCCACGGCATGGATCAGGCAACAACCCCAGACACGTAATTTCAAGATCGGCTATTTCGGCGCCAGTACGGGTGCCGCTGCCGCCCTGCAAGCCGCAGCAGAACGAGGCAGCAAGATAACTGCAGTTGTGTCGCGCGGCGGCCGCCCCGACCTTGCCGGCGATGCTGCCTTGCGCCGGGTAAGCGCGCCCACACTGCTGATCGTGGGCGGCTATGACGATGAAGTGATTGAGTTGAATGAACAGGCTTACGCATTGATGCATTGCGAGAAGGAACTGGCCATCGTTCCCGGCGCAACGCACCTGTTCGAGGAGCCCGGCACGCTGGAGCAGGCTGCGCGCAAGGCGGCGAACTGGTTTGGCTGTCATCTGAAAAAATAGAGTGCAGCGCGTTTCGAAGAAAGTGTTGTTGAATACTCACAGATTGCCGGTGGTAGACCGGCGGCTAGTCACTTTTCTTGCTTCGCCAAGAAAAGTAACCCAAAGAAGGCGAACCCTGCCGTATCGCCCTGCGGGTCCCTTCGGTCGAGCAATAAAATTGGGCGGCTGCGCAACTCGCCCTAGCGGGGCACACAAACCGTGCCCCACCGCGGAGCTCGAACAGTGTTGGTTACGACATAACCTGAAGGTTAGTCTCCACCGCAACATGCCGCGATGCGGCAAGTTGTCGCCTTCTCCCCAATTTTATCGCCCGCCCTCAGCGATCCAGAAGGGGACCCAACCGCAAAAACCAAACCCCCAAGCAAGGAGAGGGCGAAATTCGCCCGCTCCTTGCTTTATTTCAACTCAATGCGTGCGCTGCGCGCACGCAACCAACCTTCATTTGATTTTCCTTCCCCTTATTCGCCACCGAGTAGCGCAGGCTGGTCAGGGGATGTCGGCGAGCACTGTTCGAGCTCCGCGGCAGATCGCGGGGTGTGCGGCCTGCTAGGGCGAGTTGCGCAACCGCCTGACCAGACGAGCAACGCAGGGAACCTCGAAGAGGTGGCGGATCCGGGGTCGCCTTCTTTGGGTTACCTTTCTTGGCGAAGCAAGAAAGGTAACCAGCTGTCGGGCTGCCCCCGACAAGTCAAGCGCAACGCTATTCGTCATACTCTACTCAGAGTTATGCGCTGCAGCAGAACTTAAATGTAGGCATCCAAGTTTGACAGGCCGCCACCCATAAGAGACATTTCTGCTTCGCAGAAGCAGAAATGTGTCACAAGGGTTTCAACATGGCGAATTTGGAGTGATGCTATAGAACTTCTCGTACACTGCCGCATATCGCCTCAGCCACTCCTGCTTTTCTTTAGCGCGATCATCCGTCGCTGGATTGTTTTCGAGTGCCCTAGTGATTGCTGCAAGCTTCGCGTCGATGAGCACTTTGAAACTGATTGGTCCATTTATACCTCTCGTCTCCTCGGGAAGCATGATATGAAATGGCATCAGTGCCTTGTGATCCAAGATGTGCACGTGTTCTATACCATCGAAGTCGGTCCGTATAAACCCTCGAATGAACTCCTCGCAACCTTGTGGGTTACCTCCAGCCTGCAGCGAGTTTGCGACCGCATTACGCGCCAAGACAACACGAGGATAGTTTGCAGTTTTGCTTTCTAGCTGATACGCCTCGACTAGAGCTGGGCCGTAAATAGCGTTACCTTTGTGACGTATCTCGCCAACTGTTATGCCACCGCGAGATAAGACTCCCTTATGAAGCAACTGCAAAGTTAGAGAACTTGAAAACTGTATCAGCTCTGCCAACTCGTATCCGATGCGAAATGGCAGCGATACAGCCATATTGTCTGAGAATGTGGATACCTCGTAATTAGATTGGTATTTTGCACAAGTAATCTCAAGTGCTTCTTCTATCACATCCTCTCGGCGTTCATCTATTAAGCGCTTAAAGCCCAACACATCCAAGAAAAGAACCGCTCTTTGTTCGTAATTGGCTGTCATTTCGTCAAGGCCTCATGCCTGTATGTTCATCGCTACGGCAAATACAAAGCGATTGGAAATGTCGCATTTTGGGACTCTACAGCCATCTGCGACTGCCAGCAATCGGAAGATCTGATTGATGCTAGGACTGCCCCCGACAAACCACGCATACCGCACACCTTGCGCTTATAACTTACTCTTACCCGCCCGCAACAACGCAATCACCTCATCATCGCTGATCTGCGGGAAATCCATATAGAACTGCCCTACCGCATAGAAGCTTTCCGGCGCAGTCAAACACACCACTTCGTCGGCATAAGGCGTGACTTTCTCCAGCGTATCCGGTGGCGCGACCGGCACTGCGCAAATCAGTTTCTTGGGATTTTTTGCGCGCAGCGCGTGCAGCGCGGCGATCATGGTGGAGCCGGTGGCCAGGCCATCGTCCACCACGATCACGATACGGCCGGCCGGATCCAGCGGCGGGCGCACCGGCGTGTATTGGGCGCGCCGTTCGCGCATCACCTGCAGTTGCCGTTCCTTCTCGTCTGCGATGTACTCGCTGCCGGCCATGCGCATGGCGTAATCAGCCAGATAGGTCCAGCCTGACTCATCCACCGAACCGATCGCCAACTCCGGATTAGCCGGCGCACGCAGCTTGCGCACCAGCACCACATCCACCTCCCCCTCCAGCGCGGCCGCTATGTATTCGGCCATCGGCACAGCACCTCGCGGAATGGCCAGCACCAGCGGATTCTGGCCGCGAAAGCGCTGCAGCTTTTCCGCCAGCATGTGCGCGGCATCGTCACGGTTACGGAATATCATGGCTCATCCTCCTGTCAGTTTCGCAGCGCGAGTCCACTGCCCCACATGCATCTGGCCACAGCACATTCGCTAGATGGGGGCGTATTTGTAAAAAACAAATGACCCCGCGCAACTTATACGGGCGCCTGCTTCTCCCTGGCCATAGCGGCATACTTTACAACCTTCCGTCCCTGTCGCGTTATAATCACGCTCTTTCGTGATTTACGCTCATCCCATTCTTATTCAGTTGCCCTCGGAGCCATTGCCATGTCGCACAACATATTCAACACCCGCCAGAATTTCAACCTCGCCAGTGGCAAGACCGGCACGCTGTATTCATTGCAGGCGCTGGAAACGGCGGGACTGGGCAAGATTTCACGCCTGCCGGTTTCTATCCGTATCGTGCTGGAAGCGGTGTTGCGCAATTACGACGACAAAAAAGTAAGCGAGGCGCACATTCGCCAACTGGCAGGCTGGCAGCCGAATGCGCCGCGTAGCGAGGAAATTCCTTTCGTGGTGGCGCGTATCGTGTTGCAGGATTTTACCGGCGTGCCACTGCTGGCCGATCTCGCCGCCATGCGCGATGCCGCAGCCAAGATGGGAAAAAACCCCAAGATCATCGAGCCGCTGGTACCGGTGAATCTGGTGGTGGATCACTCGGTGCAGATCGACAGCTACAACAACCCGGATGCCCTGAAGCTGAACATGGAACTGGAATTCGAGCGCAACAACGAGCGCTACAAGTTCATGAAGTGGGGCATGCAGGCATTTGACACCTTCAAGGTAGTACCGCCCGGCATCGGCATCGTGCATCAGGTGAACCTGGAATATCTGGCACGCGGCGTGCTGAACAAGGACGGTGTGTACTACCCCGACACTCTGGTAGGCACAGACAGCCACACCACCATGATCAACGGCATCGGTGTAGTGGGCTGGGGCGTGGGCGGCATAGAAGCCGAGGCAGGCATGCTGGGCCAGCCGGTGTACTTCCTCACTCCCGACGTGGTGGGTGTAAACCTCAAGGGCAAACTGCGCGAAGGCGTGACTGCCACCGATCTGGTGCTGACCATAACCGAGCTGCTGCGCCGCCAAAAAGTCGTGGGCAAGTTTGTCGAATTTTTCGGCGAGGGCACTGCTGCGCTGACGCTGCCAGACCGCGCCACGATCGCCAATATGGCACCGGAATACGGCGCAACCATGGGCTTTTTCCCGGTGGACGACATCACCGTGAACTTCATGCGTAACACCGGACGCAGCAATGATGAGGTGGACGCCTTCCAGAGCTACTTCAAGGCTCAGGGCCTGTACGGCATTCCACAGGCAGGCAGCATCGACTACAGCAGCGTGGTGGAACTCGACCTGTCCAGCATCCAGCCTTCCCTGGCCGGCCCGAAGCGCCCGCAGGATCGCATTCAGCTCAGCGCGATGAAAGATACTTTCAACACCTTGTTCAGCAAGCCGGTAGCAGAGAACGGCTTCAACCAGCCTGCCGACAAGCTGGGCAAGCGTTATCCAACCGGACATGCCGACAACTACAGCATAGGCAATGGCGATGTACTGATTGCCGCGATTACTTCCTGCACCAACACCTCCAACCCGAGCGTGATGCTGGCCGCCGGTTTGCTGGCCAAGAAAGCCGCAGCCAAGGGCCTGAAAGTAAACCCGCACATCAAGACTACCCTGGCCCCCGGTTCGCGCGTAGTGACCGAGTACCTGACCAATGCCGGACTCCTGGAACCGCTGGCGCAACTGGGCTTCTCTGTCGCGGCTTACGGCTGCACTACCTGCATCGGCAATTCCGGCCCGCTCGATGCGCAGATCGAGGACACCATCGTCAAGAACGACCTGATCGCCGCCGCCGTGCTTTCGGGCAACCGCAACTTCGAGGCGCGCATCCACGCCAACATCAAGGCCAACTTCCTGGCCTCGCCGCCGCTGGTGGTCGCCTACGCCATTGCCGGGCGCATGAATATCAATCTGGATAGCGAACCCTTGGGCGTGGGCCGCGACGGCGCACCGGTATTTTTGCGCGACATCTGGCCGAACAGCCATGAGGTTGAAACGGTGATGAAGTACGCGATGGATCCTGCGGTGTATCGCAAGCTGTATAGCGACTTGACCAAAGATCTGCCGCTGTGGAACGCGATCCCCCCCACACCCGGCAATCTGTACCAGTGGGACGACTCCACCTACATCGCGCAGCCACCGTTCTTCGCAGGCTTCGGCATGAATACCGGCAGCATCCACGGCATCAGCAATGCAAAAGCGCTGGGCATCTTCGGCGACTCGGTGACCACAGATCACATCAGCCCGGCCGGCAGCTTCAAGTCATCCACTCCGGCGGGAAAATACCTGACAGGTCGTGGTGTGGCCTTGAAAGATTTCAACAGCTACGGCGCGCGCCGCGGCAACCACGAGGTGATGATGCGCGGCACCTTTGCCAACGTGCGCATCAAGAACCTGATGTTGCCGCCCAATGCAGACGGCAGCCGCGTGGAAGGCGGTTATACGCTGTACAACGGCGAACAGATGGCCATCTTTGACGCGGCGATGAAACACATTGCCGACGGCACGCCGACTGTGATTTTCGCTGGCGAAGAATACGGCACCGGCTCCTCACGCGACTGGGCCGCCAAAGGCACGCAATTACTGGGCGTGAAGGCAGTCATCGCCAGGAGCTACGAACGCATCCACCGCAGCAACCTGGTGGGCATGGGCGTGCTGCCATTGCAGTTCAAGGGCAACGACAGCGTGACCGCGCTAAAACTGGTGGGCGATGAAATTTTCGACCTGAGCGGGATTGACGAAACCCTGAAACCGCAGCAAGACGTGACTCTGACAATCAAGCGTAAAGATGGCAGCACGCAAAAAGTGATCCTGCTACTGCGTATCGACACGCCGATCGAGGTGGACTACTACCGCCATGGCGGCATCCTGCCGTTTGTGTTGCGCGAGCTGGTAAGCAAGGCGTAGGGTGGAAAAGTGCGCTTCTGGAATTGCGGGGGAGAAAGGACCTGATTAACTGACGGCGGGCGCGAAAAC
>JANYJE010000088.1 GCA_025408405.1 Nitrosomonadales bacterium
GACATCGAGACCGACAAGGTCGTGCTGGAAACGCCGGCCCCCGATTCCGGCGTGCTGGTCAAGATCGTTAAAGGCGATGGCGGGACCGTGGCCAGCAAGGAAATCATCGCTACTATAGACACCGACGCGAAAGCGGCGGCAGCGCCGGCAACGGCGGCCAGCGCACCGGCGGCTGCACCGGCGCAATCCGCAGCACCCGCCATCATGCCGGCCGCGCAGAAGATCGCGGCCGAAAACAAGATAGATCCCGGCACCTTGAGCGGCAGCGGTCGCGGCGGCCGTGTGACCAAGGGCGATGTGCTCGACGCCGTGCAGGGAACGCAGCCAGCGGCCAAAGCACCGTTTGCCCCCGCTGCGCCGATGCGTGCGTCGGCGCCGCCCATCGATCTCAGTGCGCTCGGCGACCGGCCGGAACAGCGCGTACCGATGTCGCGCCTGCGCGCGCGCATCGCCGAGCGTCTGGTGCAGTCCCAGGCAACCGCCGCGATACTGACGACGTTCAACGAAGCGAACATGCAGCCGGTCATCGAGTTGCGTAACCGCTACAAGGACAAATTTGAGAAAGAACACGGCGTCAAGCTGGGGTTCATGTCTTTCTTCGTCAAAGCTGCAGTCAGCGCGCTTAAACGCTATCCGCTGGTCAATGCATCGATCGACGGTAACGACATCATCTATCACGGCTACTTCGACATCGGTGTGGCCATCGGCAGCGAGCGTGGCCTGGTGGTGCCCATCATCCGCGATGCGGACAAACTTTCGCTGGCCGACATTGAAAAACAGATCGTCGATTTCGGTGCCCGCGCCAAAGACGGCAAGCTCACCATGGAAGAGCTCACTGGAGGCACTTTCTCCATCTCCAACGGTGGCGTGTTCGGTTCCATGCTCTCCACCCCCATCATCAACCCGCCGCAGAGTGCCATCCTGGGTATTCACGCCACCAAGGACAGGCCAGTGGCAGAGAATGGCCAAGTGGTCATCCGTCCGATGAACTATCTGGCCGTGTCCTACGATCACCGCATTATCGACGGCCGCGAAGCCGTGCAGTTCCTGATCGCCATCAAGGAAGCCTTGGAGTTTCCGGGGCGGGTGCTGCTGGATTTGTAACGGAGAGAAAAAACTATGGCCAATTTCGACGTGGTAGTGATCGGTGCCGGCCCCGGCGGCTATGTGGCGGCAATACGCTGCGCGCAACTCGGCATGAGTGTGGCCTGTGTGGACGAATGGAAAAATCCGCAGGGCAAGGCCAGTCTGGGTGGCACCTGTCTGAACGTGGGGTGTATCCCCTCCAAGGCCTTGCTGGAATCTTCCGAAAATTTCGAGCGTGTGTCGCATGACTTTGCAGCGCATGGAATTAGCGCCACAGGCGTGCAGTTCGATGTGGCGAAAATGCTGGCGCGCAAAGACAAGATCGTAAGTGATTTCACCTCCGGCATCGGCCAGCTGTTCAAGAAAAACAAAGTGACTGCCGTACATGGACGCGCGAGCCTTGCAGGCCGCGAGGGTGAGGTGTGGCGCATTGCAGTGGCGGGCAGTGAGGCATTGCTTGCCCGGCATGTGATCATCGCCACTGGTTCGACGCCGCGCGCCTTGCCCCAAGCGCCTCTGGATGGCACGCGCATCGTGGATAACAGCGGCGCCTTGAGTTTTTCTGATGTGCCAGAGCGCCTCGCCATTATCGGCGCCGGGGTGATCGGGCTGGAGCTGGGCAGCGTGTGGCGCCGGCTGGGCAGCGAGGTCATTATTCTCGAAGCTATGCCTGTATTTATGCCGGCGGCCGATGAGCAGGTCGCCAAAGAAGCGCTGCGCGCCTTTGCCAAACAGGGCCTGAAGATTCATCTCGGAGTGCAGATCGACAAGGTGACGCAGAACAAGAAAGAGGTGAACATCGCCTGGCGCGATGCTCAGGGTGCAACACAAGAACTGCTCGCCGATAAGCTGATCGTGGCAGTAGGGCGCACGGCGAATACGCAGGGGCTGGGTGCTGTGGATGCGGGACTCAAGCTGGATGCAGCAGGGCGTATCGAAGTAGACGCGCATTGCCGCAGCAATCTGCCCAACGTGTATGCGGTGGGAGATGTCGTGCGCGGTCCCATGCTGGCGCACAAGGCTTCGGAAGAGGGCGTGATGGTGGCAGAACTTATTGCCGGGCAGGCCGGGCATTGCGATATGAATCTGGTGCCCTGGGTGATGTACGCCACACCGGAAATTGCCTGGGTGGGCAAGACCGAGCAGCAATTGAAAAAAGACGGTGTAGCCTACAAGGCAGGGCAGTTCCCTTTCATGGTCAATGGCCGTGCACGTGCGCTGGGCGCCACCGCAGGATTCGTGAAGATACTCGCCGATGCCGGCAGCGACCGCATCCTCGGCGTGCATATCATAGGTGCAATGGCATCCGAGCTGGTGCAACAGGCGGTGCTGGCGATGGCCTTCTCGGCCAGCAGCGAAGACCTGGCACGCACCATCCACGCCCATCCTTCATTGTCTGAAGTGATGCACGAAGCTGCATTGGCGGTAGATAAACGCGCTCTGCATATTTAAGCGGTCTATTTAATAAAAGGGATGTCTGATCATGAGCTTTCGCGCCTACCGAATATTTAATGAAGATAACCACACCGTCAGCCGTTTCGTTAACCTGATTCAGGATGATCTGGATCCGGGCGAAGTGGTGATACGAGCAGCCTATTCCAGTGTGAATTACAAGGATGCGCTGGCAGCCAGCGGGACGGCCAAGATTGTTCGACGTTTCCCCTGCGTGGGCGGAATAGACGTGGCGGGGGTGGTGGAAAGCTCGACAGATGCGCGCTTCAAGACCGGCGATGAAGTGCTGGTCACTGGTTACGACATGGGGGTGGCGCACGATGGCGGCTATGCCGAGCATGTGCGGGTGCCCGCCGACTGGGTGGTGCGAGTGCCGCGCGGCATGTCGCTGCTGGAGTCCATGGTGCTCGGCACGGCAGGATTTACTGCGGCGCTGGCAATACACCGTCTGGAACAAAACGATATGCGGCCCGAAAACGGCAAGGTGGTGGTGACGGGGGCCACGGGCGGCGTCGGCAGCCTGGCGGTGGTGATGTTGTCGCACCTGGGCTATCACGTAGTGGCCATTACCGGCAAAGACAGCGAGTACGACTATTTGAAGTCGCTAGGCGCGGCTGAGGTGATGGGGCGCCGCGACATCGATATGACAAGTACGCGTTCACTGGAGTCCGCACAGTGGGCAGGCGCACTTGACGCTGTGGGTGGAACAACGCTTTCCTGGCTGATACGTACCATGCAGCAAAACGGCGTGATTGCCAGCTTCGGCAATGCAGGTGGGGTTGAACTGAATACCACGGTAATGCCTTTTATCCTGCGCGGAGTGCGCCTTATTGGCATAGATTCTGCCGCGACTGCCATGCCCCTGCGGCAGGTGATCTGGCGCAGGCTGTCAACAGAACTGCATACGCAAAAACTTGGCATTCTTGCGCATACCGTTGCCTTTGAGCAATTACCTCTGGTGTTTGAAAAAATGTTGAGAGGGGAAACGCGCGGACGCAACGTCGTCAAAATCGAGGCTTGAATTTCTGGCTACGCAGTTTCATGGCATAGGCATCTGGCGGAGTTTGCTGTTATAATCCCGCCCCCACCCAGCAGCGAGAACAATGGGCAGGGCGAAAGTGGCGGAATTGGTAGACGCACTGGATTTAGGTTCCAGCGCCGCAAGGCGTAAGAGTTCGAGTCTCTTCTTTCGCACCAGCAACTTGGCTTCATCCAGCATCATTCTGCATCACCCCGAATAATATTACTTCCCAGGTGTTGAATTGCGCGAAGCATTGACCCAGTACTTGCACTGAGTGCGGATCCATACCGCAGCAGCAAACGTCTGGGCCACTCAATGTCTTATGAATTCACCGCGCGAGATTTCTTCCCCAAAATTATCACGCAACATATTTAACTATATGTGGAGCAATTTCGCGTAATATCGTCTGATGATGTTACAAAATTGAAGCGTAATACAATGAAATCAGAGAATAAAATAGGAGTCATTTTTATCTGCATGGGCAACATCTGCCGCTCTCCTACAGCGGAAGCAGTATTCCGCGCGCGCGTGGAGGAGGCGGGTCTTGCGCAGCATATTCTGATTGATTCGTCCGGCACGCATGATTATCACATTGGCTCTGAGCCTGACGCGCGCGCGCAACGCGCGGCAAAACAACGTGGCTACGACATGAGTGCCTTGCGCGGGCGCCAGGTTGAAGTCGCGGATTTTGGCCGTTTCGATTATGTGCTGGCGATGGATAACGCCAACCTGGCCATCCTGCATCGAATTTGCCCGCAAGCACAACGAGATCGCCTTGGCCTGTTTCTGCAATACGCAAGCCGGCATGCGGAACGCGAAGTTCCAGATCCTTATTACGGCGGAGCAGATGGCTTTGAACGCGTGCTGGATATGGTGGAGGATGCCTCAACAGGGTTGTTGCAGCATATACAGTCGAAATACTTCAAAGAATAAGCTTGCTGCAAATAAAAAAACCGCACTGCGCAGGCAATGCGGTTTTTTTCTGTCGCTGCTACTTATTTTTCTGTAGGTAAGTTTATGGTCTCGATTTGAACCAGAGGTTCGTTGCTGTTGTATGTGTAAATTTCACGTGGGCGTGAACGGCGACGCGATGCGGGAGCGGTGCTGCTGGCTGATTGCGTGTTGCTGATTGCAGCAAGCTTGGCGGCATCGGTCTCAATTTGCACCAGGCCCGTTTGACTCTCTGCGGCGACTTCGCCCGGAAGCGTCGCAACAGTTCGCACAGGTGCAGCCGCCTGGGGTTCGGCAACAACAGGCGCTGCATGTTGGGTAGCCTGCGGTACTGGGGCGACCTGCGCTATTACCGGCGTGCTGCCAGTTTCGAGCGGGTTGTTTGCAACCTGATCAGTGGTCTGCTGTTCACGACGTTCGCGCTCGCGCTTGCCGCCGCGGCGGCCACGCTTGCGGCCTTCGCGGTTGCCGCCTTCTTCATCGGCTTCGGCGCGGGCAAGCGGGGCTGCACTTTCCAGTGCCGGTTTCTCAACAGCGACACGTGGCGGGCGTGGTGGGCGTTCGCCACGTGGTTCTTGGGGCTTGGTTGCTTCAGGGCGGGCAGGCTTGTCCGCACGAGGTGTATCTTCCTTGTCGCGGCGCGGCTTGTTGCGCTGACGGTTGCCTTGTTGCGACGCACCTTCGGAGCGGTTGCCCTCGTTGCGATCACGACGTTGCTGGTTGCCGCGCGGCTTGTTCTCGCTCGCCGGTTTCGCCGGTTCAGCAGCAGAGAGAGACTTCACCCAGGCAAAGAACCTGCCCAACAGCGACTGAGATTTTGCCTCTACATGCTTGGGTGCTGGCTGCGTGGGTGTAATGCCCTGCACCGCAGCTTGCGGGCGCTGCACCTTGACGCTGCTGGCACTGGCAGCAGCATTTTTTTCTTCCGGTTTTTCAACCAGCTTGTAGCTTGCCTGCAGGTGCTCGGCGGTAATGTCGTCCTGGCGCAAACGGGTCACGCTGTAATGCGGCGTTTCCATGTGCGGGTTGGGAATGAGGGTGATGTTCACCTTCAGGCGCGACTCGATATTGAAAATATCTCCGCGCTTCTCGTTGAGCAGGAATGTGGCGACATCCACGGGCACTTGTACGTGGATGGCGGCACTGTGATCCTTCATCGCCTCTTCCTGGATGATGCGCAGGATGTTCAAGGCAGACGACTCGGTGCCGCGGATATGGCCGATGCCGTTGCAGCGCGGGCAGGGCGTGTAGCTGGTTTCTTCCAGGCTGGGCTGCAGACGCTGGCGTGACAGCTCCAGCAAGCCAAAGCGCGAGATTTTGCCGGTCTGTACGCGCGCACGGTCGTAATGCAGCGCGTCGCGCAGGCGGTTGATGCTGTAATTGGGCGTCTCCAGATGCGGGTTGGGTATCAGCGTGATGCCCACTTTCAGGCGCGATTCGATGCGGAATATGTCGGCGCGTTTCTCGTTCAGCAGGAATGTGGCTACATCGACCGGCACTTGCACGTGTATCGCCGCGCTGCTTTCCTTCATGGCTTCTTCCTGGATGATGCGCAGGATGTGCAAGGCGGAAGATTCGATGCCGCGGATGTGGCCAATACCGCTGCAACGCGGGCACGGCATATAGTTGCCTTCACCCAGGCTGGGCGCCAGACGCTGGCGCGACAGCTCGAGCAGGCCGAAGCGTGAAATCTTTGCGGTCTGCACGCGGGCACGGTCGTAGCGCAACGAGTCGCGCAAACGGTCTTCCACATCGCGCTGGTTGCGATTGCTTTCCATGTCGATGAAGTCGATCACGATCAACCCGCCCAGGTCGCGCAAGCGCAGCTGACGGGCGATCTCTTCCGCCGCTTCAAGGTTGGTGTTGAACGCGGTGGCTTCGATGTCCGAACCTTTGGTGGCGCGCGCCGAGTTGATGTCGATCGCGGTCAGCGCTTCGGTATGGTCGATGACGATCACGCCGCCGGAGGGCAGGCGCACTTCGCGCGCATGGGCGGATTCGATCTGGTGTTCGATCTGGAAACGCGAGAACAGCGGCACGTCGTCCACATAACGCTTGATGCGGCTCACGTTGCCCGGCATCACCGTGCTCATGAACGCCAGCGCCTGCTGGTAGACGTCTTCAGTGTCGATCAGGATTTCGCTGATCTATCTGGAAAGCAGTCTGGTGGTCCGCGCGATCCGCGATTACTTCAACCCCGAGAT
>JANYJE010000089.1 GCA_025408405.1 Nitrosomonadales bacterium
GAATAGCCTGTGCCAAAATCATCTATCGCCACATGCACCCCTGCATCACGGAATGAGAGCAGCTTCTCGGCAACATTGATCTCCGCATTCAGCAGCAGACCTTCGGTAATTTCAATCACCAGGCTCTGCCCGGGCAGACCCATATCACTCAAATGACTGAGCCACGGCAATTCGTCATCTGCCCCATTCTGGCGAAACTGCACGGGCGACTTGTTCACGCTGATTTGCATCTGCGCAACGAATATTTCTCTCCAGCGCTTTAACTGATGTGTTGCCTCGCGAAAAACCCAGTCGCCAATTTCAATAATCAGCCCAGATTCTTCCGCCAGCGGTATGAACTGCTGGGGGCTGACTGAGCCGCGTTCAGGATGGTGCCAGCGCAACAGTGCTTCGGCTTTGTAAATTTTCCCGCTAGCCATTTCCACGATGGGTTGGTAGTAAACCTCGAGCTGCTTCCCGGCCAGGGCGTGACGCAAATCGTTGCCCATGCGCATGCGGTTCTGGGCGGATTCCTGCAAGGCTGCAGTGAAATAGCTGAAGCGGCCGCGTCCTAATTTTTTGGAGAGATACATCGCCTGATCAGCATTCTTGATCAGGGTGTCAATGTTCAATGCATCGTTGGGATACAGGGTAATACCCACACTGGCAGACACAAAAGCCGTTTCTTGCAGCAGATGAAAAGGTGCTGCAAGACGATCAATAATTTTCTGGGCAATGCGCTCGATGCTGGTGACATCCTCCACCTCGGACAGGATGACGGTAAATTCGTCACCTCCCAGACGGGCAACGGTATCCGATTCGCGCACACACTCTGAAATGCGCAGCGCCGCCTCAACCAGCAGAACATCGCCTTGTGCATGCCCCAGGGTATCATTTACCTCTTTGAAGCGATCAAGATCCAGCAGCAGCAGCGCCATCGGCAAACCAGAGCGGTGCGACTTCTTGATTTCCAGCTCCATCCTGTCGTAAAACATGCGGCGGTTAGGCAGGCCGGTCAGCATATCGAAATTGGCCTGCTGCCAGATCAGCTCTTCCGACTCCTTCTTTTGGGTGATGTCGGAGAACAGCGCAACATAACGGTGTACCGCGCCGTCGCCGTTGTAGATAGTGTTGATGGTGAGCCACTCGAGATAGAGCTCGCCGTTCTTGCGCCGGTTCCATATCTCGCCCTGCCAATGCCCTGTCACGTTGATCTCGTTCCACATGGCCTGATAGAAACTCCGGTCATGACGGCCTGAGTTGAGCAGGCTGGTCTCCCTGCCGATAACCTCTTCCAGGGTATATCCCGTCAACTCGGTAAAGGCTGGATTGATACTGACTATGATTCCCTTGCTGTCGGTAACCATCATGGATTCGCTGCTATTCTGGTAAACCATGGCAGCCAGTTGCAGCTCTTCCTCGGCTTTTTTGCGCTCACTGATATCCTGGATGATTGCGATAAAATACACGGGGTTTCCGGCCTCATCCCGCTCGGCAGAAACGGTCACATCCGACCACAAGATGCTGCCATTTTTGCGGAGGTGTTTTTTCTCCACATGGATATGATCTATCTCGCCTGTCAGCAAACTCTTTGCCAGCGCCACTCCTGATTCGACATCGTCCGGGTGAGTGATATCGCTGAAGCTGCAGCGCAGTAACTCTTCTTCTGAATAGCCCGTCATCTCGACAAAGGCATGGTTTACCTTCAGGAATCTGAAATCTGTATCCAGAACATTTATTCCCACTCTGGAATGCTCAAACACCGAGCGGAACCGTTCTTCGCTGGTGCGCAGCGCCTGCTCTGCCTGCTTGCGCTCGGTAATGTCGGTATGCGTACCTATCATGCGCAATACCCTGCCCTGTTCATTTCGGCTAACCGCCATGCCGCGCGTGAGTATCCATTTCCACGTGTTGTTCTTGCACAACACCCGATATTCGCTGGAAATTTTTTGGCTCTTGCTGCGAAAATACTCACGCATCCCTTCCAATAAACGTTCCCTGTCATCCGGGTGAACGCGTGCCTGCCAGGCCATGATATGGTTCGCGATTTCATTATCGGCAAAACCGAACATTTGCTTGCCAGCCTTGGACAGAATCACCTCTCCGGTTTGCAGGTTCATATCCCACACCACGTCTCCCCCGCCTTCCAGGGCAAAACTCCAGCGCTGCTCGCTTTCCTGCAGTTGCCTGGTTATCTCGCGGTTGCGTGAAATGGCCGCCAGCGCCAGTGCCAGCAAGGCCAGCAGTAAGGTAACAATAGAGATGATGAGGGCGAGATTGTTGCTGCTCAGTGCTGATTCAGGCAGCTCGGCGACATTGCCACGCACAAAATAGGCTGCCGACATGGCGGTATAGTGCATGCCTGACACTGCGCCCCCCATGATCACTGCGACCCTCAAGGTACAGCTGTTGCTGGTGCATGGCGTCGCAAGCTTGACGCGCAATGCAATGTAGGCCAGCAATACGGCAACCAGGATGGACAGTGCGAACAGGGCGGGATCGTAGCGCACAAATCCTTCCAGCCGTAACGCGGCCATGCCGGTATAGTGCATCGTTCCTATTCCGCCACCTAGCAGCACGCTGCCCAGCAACAATGCACCTTTCCCCACACTGCGCCTGCTCACCATGCTGAGTGCAACTCCGCTGGCCAGAATACCAGGCGCCATCGACAGCAGCGTCACCACCGGATCGTAGTAAACACCGCATGGCAAGCGCAATGCCAGCATGCCGATAAAGTGCATTGCCCAGGTTCCCAGACCCATGGTGACAGCAGCGATGGTTATCCAGATAAATCTGAACCTGTTGGCCTGCGCCAGGGAAATTCTGGATGCCACCCGCATTGCCGCATAGGAGGCAACAATGGCAATCAGAATTGAGAGGACAACCAGTGAAGAGCGGTATGAGCCTGCATAAAGCAGGCTTGAATCTGGTGCCACAAGCAAAAATTGAATGGCCTCAAACATTATCTGTCAGCACCATTCCACAAAAAAACCCATTGCGGGTCTAACACGCCCATGAGCTGCCCTGTGCGCATGATTTTCAAGATTTCCTGCAGAGCGGGCCATGGGTCGGATTCTCGATGCTTTGCGCAATGGCATGCACCAGTTCATAAATTTCTTGCGGTGAGAAGTGCTCGGCAAGACGGCGCGCCATTTCACCCTGCAGCCGAATGTCGCATGGCTGGCCGTCAGCAAGCGTTACCTTGACGCCCATGACCTGATGAGTCACCCAACCCTCCTCGGATTCGGCCAGCAACATCTGCTCATCCATCAAGGCCTCATACTCGGTTTCGAGGCTGGACAATTGCTCATCGGGAAGGCCGTCGGACAGTTCGACTATGCTGCCTTCCATTTTGTCTTCCCTGACCTGGCTTGCGACCCCCATCCCGGCAGCAATCTGCATGAAACGTTCGCGCAGCTCGTCGTTAAAAAAAGTGTATTCCATGCTGAAAATTGCCCTTGCTGTTTATGCATACAAAACTCTAGCGCCACTCCTGCCCTGCAAAACACTTGGCCAGCGTGTGTGTTGTTGGTGCCGTGTCAATTCCGCACGCAACTTATTGCGTAGTAGATTGCCTGCTTTGGGTATGAGCCCCTTGCCGCCGCCAAGGGGGCCAGAACCCCTGCGAGGCAACCACAGCCTAGCCCTTGCGGGAAAAATCAGAAGCCGGGTTTGCGTTACGTGCGCTTGAGCAAGCTCTCAAATTCTTCTGGCGGAACCGGCCTGGAAAACAGATATCCCTGTGCGTAATCGCATCCCGCCGCTGCCAGCACGACCCTCTGCTGCTCCGTTTCGACACCTTCAGCGATGACCTGCAGGCCCAGCTTGTGTGCCATCACAATGATGGCCTCACACAAGGCAACGTCACCTTTATCGGTGGACAGATTGCGTACAAAAGATTGATCGATCTTCAGGTAGTCAATATCAAATTTCTTCAGATATGACAGCGAAGAGTAACCGGTACCAAAATCATCTATCGCTACCTGAATGCCCGCGTCGCGGAACACCAGCAACTTGTCGAAAACCTGAGCATCTGCATGCAGCAACAGTCCTTCGGTAATCTCCACGATCATATGCTTGCCGGGTAGCCCGAGTTCCTGCAAATACGCCACCCAGGCAGCCGTATAGGAGCTCCCCTCTGCACGGAACTGTACCGGCGACTTATTGACACTGACCTTGAAGTCAGTGGCAAATTGTGTGCTCCAGCGTTTAGCCCATCTGGCCGACTCCTTGAAAACCCAGTCGCCGATGCCGTGTATCAAGCCGCTGGCTTCAGCCAACGGAATGAAATCAACAGGGCTGATCATGCCGCGCTCGGGATGCTGCCACCTGAGCAACGCTTCAGCCTTGTGTATACGTCCGCTGGATAACTCAACGATGGGCTGAAATAAAACCCTGAGTTGCTGCCTGCCCATTGCACCGCGCAAATCATTGGTTAAGCGCAAGCGATTCTGCGCCGATTCCTGCAGCAACTGTGTGTAGTAGCTGAAACGGTTACGCCCCTGTCTCTTGGCTTCATACATCGCCTGGTCTGCATTTTTCATCAAATCGTCGATATCATCGGCATCATTCGGGTACAGGGTAATACCCACGCTGGCTGACACATAAACCACTTCATTGCCCAGATAGAAGGGTTGAGCCAGACTGCCGATGATTTTCTGTGCGATAGCTTCGGCATGGCTGTTATCGGCAAGCTCAGACAGAATGACCGTAAATTCGTCTCCGCCCAGTCGTGCCACCGTATCTGCCTCGCGCACGCTCACAGAAATTCGCTGTGCGGTTTGTTGCAGCAGGATGTCACCCATGGCATGTCCCAGCGTGTCATTCACCTCCTTGAATTCATCCAGATCGATTAGCAACAGGGCCAAGGCAAGACCGGCGCGATGCGATTTTTTGACTTCAAGCTGCAGGTGGTCGAGGAACATGTGGCGGTTGGGCAGCCCGGTCAGCGTATCGAAATTTGCCTGTTTCCAGATCAGCTCTTCAGAGCGTTTCTTCTCGGTAATATCAGAAAACAGCGCCACATAGCGGTGCACCGAACCATCGGCGTTCAGCGCCGTGTTAATGGTTAACCATTTGGCATGAACATCGCCATTTTTGCGCCTGTCCCATATTTCCCCCTGCCAATGGCCGTTCACCGTAAGCTCATGCCACATGGCCTGAAAGAAAGCGAGGTCATGTTTTCCTGAACTGAAAATTCTTGGATTTTTCCCCTTCACCTCTTCCAGAGTGTAGCCAGTAATGCTGAAAAAGGCAGGATTCACCGCAATGATGTGGTTACGCTCATTCGTCACCACCATTCCATCGCTACTGTTTTCAAGCACGAGGGTAGCAAGGAACAATTCCTCTTCGATACGCTTGCGCTCCGTAATATCGCGCGCAGAGCAGTACATCGTTTTTTCGCCGTCAGTCTCAACCACCACCACGCTGATTTCAACGTCCAGTTCATGGCCATCCTTGCGCTGCCATCTGGTTTCAAATACCGAACCACCTTCAGTGACAATTTTTGCAAACCACTCCTTAACCCCCCCGTGAGTAGCTTTTGCATCCCACTGCGGAACCTGCATACCGAGCATTTCTTCATGCGCATAGCCCAGCATATCGCAGAAAGCTGCATTTACCAGAATCGCACGTCCATCTGCATCCAGTATGTGTATACCTTCATGCGCCGCCTGCATAAAGGTCTCCAGCTGGTTTTTTTGCTCCCTGAGCAGCACTTGAGATCTCTTGACGGTATTCAAATACAGAACCATGCCGTTACCGATAAAAATCAGCACCGTCCCGGCAATGCCTAGCAGCAAGGCAAACCAGTAACAGTCCTGTTGCAGCGACAGAAATTCAGGCACCTCGCTCATCGCGTATACTTTCATGCCGTACTCAGGCACTGCCATTGAAACCATAATGTGCGGAGTTTTTTTGCCTGGTATGCGCGCAAGCGAGGAAAAATGACTGTCGCTCCATGACAAGATGGGCAGCACCGGGAAGCTGCTTCTGCCGTAAATACTATTTTTCTTGATATCCGGCAGAGCAGAAACAGTCGCTCCGGACAGTACAGACATTTCCAGCCATTTGTCGCGCGCCAGGATGATGACGCCGTTTTCATCGGCAACGAAGGCGTTGAGGGTGTTGATCAGGAACGACAGGCTGGGCACATCGATTTTGACAGCGATGACCCCCATAAAATGTCCATCGATGATAATCGGGGAAGTAAAATAGATTCCGGCAATATGAGTAGTTCTACCCATCGCGTATTGCATGCCGGGCTGCCCATCCCTGTTCTTTTTAAAATAATCGCGATCAGCGTAATTGTTGCCCACAGGACTACCCGGAGTGCCGGCATTGCTGGCCGCAATGCAATCGCCCGCCGCATTCAGCACATAGATCAGGTCGGCGTGCAGACTGTTACTCGCCTGCAACACAAACTGGCCGAGCCCTTTCAGCTCCGGATCATTGCTCCAGCGTTTGATTTTTGTCGCCAACGGCAGGGGGGAAGGAATACTGCTAGTGCCAAATCGGGATACTGCTTTTCTGAAACGCAGGCTCTGGGAAAACAGCTCGGGAATACCGTGCAAGTAATGCAGGTTGCGGTGGATACTGTCCGCCAGATCGCTCGCCCGATCTTGTGCCAAGCGCGATTCCTGACTGATCACCCCTTCAATGCGTGACTGGTAATAATTTTCGGCAATAAACCAGGCCGCAATATTCCATGCAACAACGAGAAAGGCGGCGCTCAGAATGATTCTGTTTCGGCTGTTTTTCACAAGAAAAGAAGTGATTTATGCATTTGACGAAGCCTATGCGATGTACTGTTAATGGTCAAGCCTACTCGCGCATCTTTGCTACAGCATCCTCCACCCGGTCTACCGCAATGATTTCCATGCCCTCGATGGCATGCTTGGGCTTGTTGGCCTTGGGGATCATGGCACGGGTAAAACCCAGCTTGGCCGCCTCCTTCAGGCGCTCCTGACCACGCTGCACCGGGCGAATTTCACCCGCCAGCCCCACTTCGCCGAAAACCACCATTTTTTCCGGCAAGGGCCGGTTGCGCAAGCTGGACACGATGGCCAGCAGCACGGCGAGATCCGCACCCGGCTCGGTGATCTTCACTCCGCCCACGGCGTTGATGAACACGTCCTGGTCGAAACAGGCAACCCCCGCGTGGCGATGCAGCACCGCCAGCAGCATGGCCAGGCGGTTCTGCTCCAGCCCCAGCGAGAGACGGCGCGGGCTGGGCGAGTGCGCGTCGTCCAGCAGCGCCTGTATTTCCACCAGCAGGGGGCGGGTACCTTCCTGCGTCACCATCACGCACGAGCCTGCCACCTGTGCATCGTGCTGCGACAGAAACAGCGCCGAAGGATTGCCTACCTCGCGCAATCCCTTCTCGGTCATGGCAAACACCCCCAACTCATTCACCGCGCCGAAGCGGTTTTTAAACGCGCGCACCAGACGAAAGCTGGAGTGAGTGTCGCCCTCGAAATACAGCACCGTGTCCACAATATGTTCCAGCACCCTGGGGCCTGCCAGTGTGCCTTCCTTGGTGACATGGCCCACCAGGATCATGGTCACATTGTTGCTCTTGGCCAGGCGCGTGAGCTGTGCCGCGCACTCGCGCACCTGCGCCACCGAGCCGGGTGCCGAGGTGAGCTGCTCGGAATACACGGTCTGGATGGAGTCGATCACCACCACGTCCGGTCGGCTGCTGGCAATCGCTGCCTGAATTTTTTCCAGCTGGATTTCCGGCAGCAGGTGCACCGCGCGCGCATCCAGCGCCAGCCGCTTGGCGCGCAACGCGATCTGCTGCGACGACTCTTCGCCGCTGACGTACAGCACGTTCTTGTGAGTGGAAAGGTGCGCCAGGGTCTGCAGCAGCAACGTCGATTTGCCTATACCCGGATCGCCGCCAATCAGCACCACAGCGCCGCTTACCAGGCCGCCGCCCAGCACGCGGTCAAACTCGGCAATTCCGGTCGGCGTACGCGGCATCTCTTGCGCTTCCACCTCGGACAACAGCTGCACCTTCCCCGTCGTCGCCAGCGCGCTGTAGCGGTTCTTGCCGCCGGCAGCCACCGTTTCCGCCACACTCTCCACCAGCGTGTTCCACGCCGTGCAATGCGGGCACTGTCCCTGCCACTTGGGCACCTGGCCGCCGCACTCGGTGCAGCTATATACTGTTCTTGCTTTTGCCATCTTGTCCTCGCGAATTAACGCACAATAGCTCACAACAAAAGTGTGGTGCAAGCCGGATTAAATGGCGTGTACTGGCATAAAAAAACAGCTTCAGAAAGAAGCTGTCTTTTTGCATATCGATTAAAGCACAACTCAGTCGTGATGCTTTGGCTCCGGCGAATTCATCACCTGCCCGCCACCATAGCCGAACACAGCAATCGCCACGGCCGCCAGAATGATGCCGATTGATTTTTCTCCGGAAAGGAAAGCCAACACCACCAATACCAGCGAGATGGCACCGACCACGAAGGCCTTTTTACATCCGCTATCCTCGTTTTCGCTCATAATTTTTCTCCTTCATTGTTAAGTTGATGATCTGACCATAAGCCTGGGCGGATTTTACCCATAACCATGCCACCTCTGGCAACTTTTTTCAGGGAGCTCCTTCAGTATGGGGGGCGCGAACGGGTAGAATAGCGTCCATGTTAAGACTCACTGAAATCAAACTCCCGCTCGCCCACACCGCAGACGAGCTGCAGGCCGCCATACTCAAGCGCCTCGCCATACCCGCCACGGAATTAGTCAGCCACAGCATTTTTCGCCGCGGCTTCGATGCGCGCCAGCCCGCCAACATCCACTTCATCTACACGCTGGATGTGGAGGTCAACAACGAGGCAGCGCTGTTCAAGCGTTTGCAGGGCACGCCGCATATAGCTATCAGCCCGGACACCAGCTACCACTTCGTTGCCCATGCGCCGGGAAACCTGATCTCGCGCCCGATCGTCATCGGCCTCGGCCCATGCGGGATTTTTGCCGGCCTGTTGCTGGCGCAGATGGGCTTTCGCCCGATCATTGTGGAGCGCGGCAAGGCGGTGCGCGAGCGCACCAAGGACACCTTCGGCCTGTGGCGCAAACATGAATTGAACCCCGAATCCAATGTGCAATTCGGCGAAGGCGGCGCAGGCACCTTTTCCGACGGCAAGCTGCACAGTCAGATCAAGGATCCGAAATTTTACGGGCGCAAGGTGCTCACCGAATTTGTGAAGGCGGGTGCGCCCGAGGAAATCCTGTATGTGAGCAAGCCGCATATCGGCACCTTCCGCCTGGTAGGCATGGTGGAAGAAATGCGCGCCAACATCGAAGCCCTGGGCGGCGAAATCCGCTTCCAGAACCGGGTGGAAGATATCGAAATCGAAAATGGACAGGTGCAAGGCGTGCTGCTCGCCAGCGGCGAGCGCATCGCAAGCCGCCATGTGGTACTGGCCGTGGGCCACAGCGCGCGCGACACCTTCGAGATGTTGCACCGGCGCGGCGTGTATATGGAGGCCAAGCCTTTCTCCATCGGCTTTCGCATCGAGCATCCGCAAAGCCTGATCGACCGCGCGCGCTTCGGCAAGAATGCCGGCAACGAATTGCTGGGTGCGGCCGATTACAAACTGGTGCACCACTGCGCCAACGGGCGCTCGGTTTACAGTTTCTGCATGTGCCCCGGCGGCACCGTGGTAGCTGCCGCCTCCGAACCGGGGCGCGTGGTCACCAACGGCATGAGCCAGTATTCGCGCAATGAACGCAACGCCAACAGCGGCATCGTGGTGGGCATCACACCTGCAGACTATCCGGGCGGAGCGCTCGCCGGCGTGGAATTTCAAAGGCTGTGGGAAAGCCGCGCCTATGAGCTTGGCGGTGGCAATTACAACGCGCCGGCACAACTGGTGGGGGATTTTCTGGCCGGACGCGCGTCCACCCAGTTGGGTGCTGTCGTGCCTTCCTACACCCCTGGCGTCACCCTCACCGACCTCGGCAGCGCTCTGCCGGATTACGCCATCGCCGCCCTGCGCGAAGCCATCCCGGCATTTGAAAAACAGATCAAGGGCTTTGCCATGAGTGACGCCGTGCTCACCGGGGTGGAGACACGCACCTCGTCCCCGGTGCGCATCAAACGCAAAGATGATTTCCAGAGCATGAATACGGCCGGTCTTTACCCGGCAGGCGAAGGTGCTGGCTATGCCGGAGGGATACTTTCCGCCGCGGTGGACGGCATCGAAGTGGCCGAGGCAGTGGCGCTAAGCATGTTGCAAAACGCGAAGTAACTATGCTGGTTTACCCTTGGCCTGACAGACTGTGTACGATGCAGTCGCAATAGATACATGCATCGATGACCGGCAACCAGATCCCAAGAACGGCCAGTCGATGTTCGAGTCTATTATAAAAAACCCACTCAAGTTATTTACACTGAACCAGCACGGTTGTAGTCGTATCCGCTTTTATTTCCAGGCTGCCGACATTGCCTACTTTGCTTAGATCATCGTATCGATCTGCATCGCGATCCAGCACCTTGTACCCCCCCGGACAAAGGTCGGCAGCCTTGTCATTGCATTTCCCTTTGGCGGCGTTGCCGCATTTCACCAGATAGGCAGGTTCACCATTCGGGCCTTTCACCTGTGTGGCACTGGCACAACCGAGCAAAGCAACAAGGCAAACCAGGATTAAATTTTTCATAAACTGCCCCTTTCATCATTTCGACACAAGCGTGGTAAAAATAGACACTGCTCCGGCTTACTTCAAGTAAAACTTCACACCAATTCCGCCACCCGCTGTTACGGTGCGGGATTAGGGTATTTCAGGTGTATCAGTTCAATCGCTTTCAGCAACTCCACATCCAGCTCGATAGAATCCAGGTTTTCCTGCAGCTGCCCCATGCTGGTCGCGCCGATGATGGTACTGGCCACAAAGGGACGGCTGCGCACAAAGGCCAGCGCCATCTGCGCCGGAGACAGGCCGTGTTGCTCGGCCAGCTGTGCATAGGCCGCGACTGCCGCTGCCACATTGGGTTTCTGGTAGCGCTGACCGAAATCGGGGAATAGCGTAATGCGCCCGCGCTCCTGCGGACTCTTCACATACTTGCCGGAAAGCAGGCCGAAGGCCAGTGGACTATAGGCCAGCAGACCGACCTGCTCGCGGTGACACATTTCGTGCAAACCGCTTTCGAAGCTGCGGTTAATCAGGTTGTAAGCGTTCTGGATAGAAACGACGTGTTGCAGCCCCAGGCGCTGTGCGACTTTCACAAACTCGGCCACACCCCACGGCGTCTCGTTGCTTATGCCGATGTGGCGTACCTTGCCGCTGTTTACCAGCTCGGCAAGCACAGTCAGCTGCTCCTCGATCGAAGTGGCTGCATGCTCCAGCGCAGGGTCGTAATTGCTGCGCCCGAACATCGGCACGTTGCGCGCCGGCCAGTGAATCTGGTACAGGTCGACATAATCCGTTTGCAGCCGCTGCAAAGAAGCATCGATGGCGGCCATGATATTGGCGCGATCG
Organism: Nitrosomonadales bacterium; assembly: GCA_025408405.1. Taxonomy (GTDB): domain Bacteria; phylum Pseudomonadota; class Gammaproteobacteria; order Burkholderiales; family Gallionellaceae; genus 39-52-133. The sequence continues at coordinate 11,464 of JANYJE010000089.1, forward strand.
AGAGACAAGGGATCGTTCCTGATCCAGCCGATCCCGCGCGAGGGGCCGGCCACCTTGGTGGCAACAATGATCTTGTCGCGTGCCTGCGTCTGCAACCACTTGCCTACATATTCCTCGGTACGCCCCTGCGTTTCCGCCCGGGCCGGCACCGGGTACATTTCCGCCGTGTCGATGAAATTCACCCCGTGAGCCACGGCGAAATCCATCTGCGCGCACGCATCATTCAGCGTGTTCTGCTCACCGTAAGTCATGCTACCCAGGGCAAGTTCTGAAACCTGCAAATCACTCGTGCCAAGGCGGTTGTACTTCATGATTTTTCCATTGAAAATTCAGAAAATTATGATGCTGCAAAATCCAGCACCGCGCTTCACCTAGTGCCGTGCGTCACTCGCCGGCAGCACGATTGCCTCTACGAACATCAGCTCCGCATCCACCCTGTCGAACTCGTAGCGCTGATTGCAAAACTCGCAGAATACTTCGAGGTTGTCGCGCTCGGCCAGTATGCTGTCCACCTCTTCGCGCCCCAGCATCTTGAACATGTTCGCCACGCTCGCGCGCGAGCAGGAGCAATGGAAGGTCACGTTCTGCGCCTCGAACAGGCGGATGTCCTCTTCGTGATAAAGGCGCTGCAACACCTCGGTCGCGGGCAACTGCAGCAGTTCTTGCGGCTTGAGTGTATCGGCCAGGATGACGGCACGTTCCCAGGTATCACTATCCGGGGGGGCGCTATCAGGCTCGTTCTGCGCCGACGCCTGTATTTGTTCCGGCAGTTTTTGCAGCAGCATGCCTGCGGCACATGCGCCGTCTGCGGCCAGCCACAAGCGCGACTCAAGCTGCTCTGACCGGCTCATGTAGTTTTGCAGGATCTCGGCCACGCTGTCGCCTTGCAGCTCGACGATGCCCTGATAGGTCTGGCCGCCATCCTTGGGGTCGAGCGTGATGACAAAGTGACCATCGCCTATCAGTTCGGGCAAGGTGCCCTGGCTCAGGTCGCCCGACCACTTCGCGGTGGCGCGCAACTGCATGTCGCCGGTGCATTCCACCACCAGCAGCCGGATGGCACCCTTGCCCATGATTTGCAGCACCAGTGCGCCACGCAGCTTCAAAGTGGCAGCCAGCAGCACGGCAGCGGCAGCGAGTTCGCCCATCATGTTGCGCAGCACTGCAGGGTAGTCATGACGTTCGAGCACGCTTTTCCAGGACTGGTCGAGATGAACCAGTTCGCCGCGCACGGGCGCATGTTCAAACAGAAAGCGGTGCAGGGTATCTGAAGTATTTTTCATGCTGTGATGATACCACGCCGCACCAATGGGGCCGGTTGTTACAGCCGGTTGCACAGGTTCATTGGCGCAACAGGCCCTGCTCCACCAGGGTGTCAACTATGGTGGCAATATAAGGTCTGATGAACTTCTGGCTCATGCTAGCGAGCTCGACTTCGTATGAGGCAGCCCAAATCAGGTTGTCGGTGCGCGCGTCATACAGGTTGGTTTCCATCAGTGCAAATTCGGATTTGCTCACATATCCCGGCGTGACTATCGGATCGTAGCCATGCCTGTAGTAGTCATGCCACTTGCCGTAATAGGCGGGGTAGTAATAGACCGTCCCGGGCATGACCGTCTTTACACTGCGGCGACTCACCAGCCGGGTTAAAAGCACGGTATCCGCCACCTGTTCCACCATCATTTTCGCAATGGCGGCCTGATCATCCTGTTTCGCGTCGGGAAGCAGCGTATAGCTGGCGAGGGCATCCGCCCCACGGGTCTTGAGCTGTGCAACAAATTCGTCTTCAAAAACCCTTCGGTTGAGCGGCTCTTTGGACATGCCTATCACCACTATCCGGTGCGGATGCCCCTGGTATGCCGGGTCCTTCCACACCGATTTAATCTGCGGTGCGGTAGTGCATGCAATGATCAGCGTGGCGACCAGCGCCCCCAGGACGAGTGAATTACGCAGTGACTGTGTCATGGCTTTCTCCTTGCATGATCTCGTTACATTACACTCAAGGAATAGTCTCGCACAATACTATGTGCAACTGTTGTGCAAATTGACGAACCATCCGAAAAAAACCGGCTGCACCACCCTAATCTCGTTACCAAGCAGCTCAAAAAATGCATACGCCTGGCTCTGTCTTGGCAGAGCCAGGCGTATGCCACGTATCACGAGTAAATAGAAACCACTCAAATATCACGTCAGCAAAAAGCTCCGCCACTGATAAGAATCAGCGCATCAATCCTGGCTGGGTATCCGCACCGTGTCATCATCAAACACGCCCTTGTCGGCCTGCATGTGGCACTTGTCGCAATAGCTCAGCGACTTCACGTTCTTGTTGCCCTTGATCTTTGCTTCAGGAATGTCGCGGTGCACTCGCTTGATGTAGCTTACCTCGGTAATACGCAATGGGGCCTCGCCTTCTGCCGTGGCGCGCGCAATCTTGCGTGAGCGCTTATACCAGGACTTGTCCGCTGAATTCTCCAGCACATAGTCGCGTACGGACTGCAAAGTAGCAGCATCCAGCTCGGCGTTATCTCCAAAATGCTTTTTCAAGGCTTCAGCAGTCAACAGTTTTTCCCATGATTTGGCTGGCAGCAGGCCAGCAGGATAGGCATAGTGGCATGAGCCACACTCTTCCTGATAGCGCTTGTTGCTGACCGGCTTTACCTCTTTGGTGCGCTGAAAATTTAATAGCCAACCTTCAAAACTTTCTTCTGCGGCCGCAGGGCCACTACCCAACAGCAAGGCTGCTGCAAATAGCGCGCCAATATTCAATCTTTTTTTCATCGAATCTCTCCAGGTTATCGACCCAACCACAACGTGTGGTGAAAGTAACACCGCCTCTGTTATTCAGGGCGATCTGCGTTACCAGGTTATTTTTATCGCCGCGCCCATGGCAATACCGCCCAGCATTCCCTCACCCGCATGACCTCCGGCAGGTGCGCTGTTTACCGCAGCCATCATCAGTAACGCGCCTGCAGTGCCCAGCAGAGCATGCAAGTTATCCGGATCAGTCCAGCCGTCTTCCATATGAATGTCATTCCAGTGAAACATAAATCCTGAAACTGCGGTGGCAGCAGCCAACGTAGCCGCAGCCTGTCCAAACGTCTTGTGCGGGCCGGAAGTATCCACCACTGCCGGGCACGGACCCTTTTCGCACTCGCCTGGCTTGGGAGCCAGCACCGTTGCCACAACCATGGCTAGCGTACCCAGGCCCAGATATTTGTGGGCATTGCTGGTTGTCCACAAGGGCGGCTCAAATTCCGCCGGTGCAACTGACGCAGCCAGCTTGGACTGCCCCAGAGCGGTATCGCTATCGGCAGATGCCAGCACGTAGGATCGGATATCCCCTGTGTAATAACTGGAAGATGGCGCTGCAAAATTCAGCGCGGCATCACTGGCGAATGCCACTCCGTGCACAGCCACCATGCAGATACTGGCAGCCATATTTATAAACCAGGTATTGCCTTTCATTAGTTTCCTCCTAAATTTTTTAGTCTGCTCAGGGTTAACCCGAAGCGTTAAGCATAGTTTTTTATTCTTAACTTTCTCTTAACTTCCATGCAATATTTACAAATCACACTGCAGTAATGTCTTCACATAAATTCAGCAGGCAAAAGCCAGCAGGCTTGCCGACACAGCCCACACCAACAACAGGATGACCCAGTACTTCTTGCTGGAAGCTATACCCTCTTCGCTGCTCCCCTGCTTGCACCCATTGATCATGCTGCGCACCAGATTTTCATGGTGCATCCGGCTGCTCACAATCACCCCGGCCACATGAAAACCAACCACACCCAACATGCTGTAGGACAGCACATCGTGCGCTTCCTCCAGCCATTCACCGCCGACATCGGCATAAACCGCCCAGCCACTGCCTACCACCGCGACCCCGAGCAATATCAGGACGTATATCGCATAACTGCCGGCCGGGTTGTGCCCCACCCAGTGCCCAGGCTTGCCCTTCAGCAAGCCTCCAAGGTAGGCAAATACCTGGCGCGGTGAAAACAGGAATGATTTGAAGCGCGCATAACGCGTCCCGGCAAATCCCCAGAACAGGCGGAAGGCCAGCACTCCGCCCAGCGCAAATCCGGCAATCACGTGAATCAGCCTGCGCTCCTCGCTATCGCTCGTCAGAAACGACAGGATGAAAGTCGCAACCAGCAACCAATGTCCGATGCGTGTCGGCAGGTCCCAGACCAGTATTTTTCCCATAGCTCTTTATCCCTCTCTAAATATTCAGTGCCAACGATTTAAGCCAACGATTTAATCGTCGTCGTCATCTTCACCGTCATCCCTGCCTTGTCCGCCCGGCATGCGGATACCGCGTTCCGACCAGTCACCACGCTCCGCATTCACGTGACAGGCAGTGCAATTCGCGCGACTCTTGACTGCCGGGTTGGGCCAGGTATTACTCGATACCTCGCTGTGTTCACGCGTAAACCATGGGGTATCACTGATCCGCAAACTGGCCGCGCCATGCCTGTCACCGCTGCCGGCATAACGTTGCAGATAAGCAAGAATCTGCTTGTTGTCCCCGGCATCCAGCATTGCGTTTGCGCCGAAATGCTTGTCCAGCCGGCCCATCATGCGCTGCCAGTTTTCGCGGCTTAACAGCTGCGGCGGATAGGCGATATGGCAACTGCCGCATTCTTCCTTCCATTTGGGATTGCCGGGAACCGACAGCTTGCCGCCATCTGCGCATGCCATCGTGCCGGTCAAAATCAAAGCCAATGCGGCAAGCAATTTCACGCTCAGCCTCCGTGAGAAACAAATTGAATAAAGTCTGCTTTCTCGGCAGCCGTGCATTCGCGGCCCACCACCTCGGTACAGTTACGCTTGAACCACTTCTCCACTTTGGTGGAGCTGGTAAAACGCTCCGGGTTTGCCTCGGGCGCAAGCGGGGCGATACGTTTGTCGGTGATAACATGCTTGCCTTCCGCTTTCAGGTTCTTGCTGTGGCAGGCCGCGCAATTCGGCATCTTCTGCGACACACCCCACTCCTTGGTAAACAAGGCCTGCCCGCGCTGCGCTGATGGCTGAAATCCCGGCGCAGCTCTGGAGGCGTCAGCCGCATAGCCGGATAGCAGAGTATCGGGAGTGTCGGCAAACACCGTGCTTGCGCTTGCCAGAAGCAGCAAGGTGATACAAATTTTTTGGGCAACCATAATAAATTTTCCTTTGTGTACAGGTTATTCCAGCTAAGCGATGATGCTACGAGGCTAACTATGTCAAACCATTATTAACCTAGGGAATCTCTGATTAAGTCCTGAATGATTTTGTATCATGCAACCCTCAGCGAAGAACGCGTAAACGGAACCGAACGATGAAACAACAGACACTTTCCACTGGTGGCTTTGACCGATACGGCAAGACGACGCGGCGCGC
>JANYJE010000090.1 GCA_025408405.1 Nitrosomonadales bacterium
GCGCGCCGCGTCGTCTTGCCGTATCGGTCAAAGCCACCAGTGGAAAGTGTCTGTTGTTTCATCGTTCGGTTCCGTTTACGCGTTCTTCGCTGAGGGTTGCATGATACAAAATCATTCAGGACTTAATCAGAGATTCCCTAACATCTACAGCTTAATTCTTGCTACAATTTCCCTGCCTTCTCATCCACGACAAAAACAAAGCGCTCAGGGAAGCGGTGATGGAAAAGCATTTTGTTGCTTGAGTTGTCGTTTGCACGCGGCAACAGCCCTTGCATCTGTGAAGTTGTGTTTCATTTAGCCATTCTGAACAAACTGACTTTATGCAGCTTACCCAATATTCAGACTTTTCCTTTCGGGTTCTGGTTTTTCTGGCACTGAAAAAAACCGGACTGTCTACCGTTAGCGAAATTGCTGCTTTCTATGGCATTTCCCGCAACCATCTGGTGAAGGTGATACACAACCTGGCCAACAAGGGTTTTATTGTGACCACTCGCGGCAGAAATGGCGGCATGACGCTGTCGCGCAGTCCTGCCGAAATTTACCTGGGTGACGTAGCCCGCAACACCGAGCCTAATTTCAACATTGTCGAATGTTTTGATATCCAGCATAACCACTGTCATATCGCACCCAGCTGCGCGTTGAAATCAATGTTCTGGGAAGCAAAAACGGCATTTCTCGACACGCTGGACGGCTATACCCTGGCCGATGCCATAGCAGGTGCTGAGCCTGAGAGCAAGATCGTCAGCATGCCCCAGTCCACACGCCGCAACCAGGTGGTCATTTAATCCAGCAGGCTTTGCGGTGGCACAGCACTGCCGCGCACCTCGACGCGTTTCTGGCGCGATTGCTCGCCCTTCCTGATCTCGACATCGCGTACCGCTACCTTGAAAAAATCTGCAATAAACCGCAGCAATGCTTCATTGGCACGACCTTCTATGGGGGGCGCGGCGAGGCGGATTTTCAAGGTGTCGCCATGCAGGCCGGCAACCGCAGTTTGTTTTGCGCCGGGCTGCACGTGCAGCGACAGCATTATGCTGTCGCCATTACAGCTATACCACACGCTCATGCCACAACATCTGCCGCACAAGAATATCGATCATGGCGACAGGCAAAATCAGCATCAGCTGGCAGATGATAATCAACACGAAGGGCGTCAGGTCAATATTACCCAGCGGCGGGATGCGTCGCCGCAGCGGGGTAATAAACGGCCGGCTGATCGCCGCCAGCAGGGGGGCAATAGGAGAATGCTGGTTAACCCATGACAGAATGGCTTCCAGGATGAGCGCTCCCATCAACAGATAAATACTCAGTTTGAGCAGACTAACCAGCGCCCACAGCGGCACGCCCAGCAGTGCAAAACCGAGCACCGGGAAGTCCTGCAGCCACACGGTGGCCGCCAGATATATAGATTCAACCAAACAGGCCAGCAACAGCGAGGCGCTGTCCAGCCCCCATAGCGGCGAGATGAAACGGCGTGAGCGCAGCACTGCAAAATCGGTCAACGCCATGATGAACTCACCTATCGGGTTGCGCATCGGAGCGCGCAACCATTGCAGGTGAAAACGCAGCAACAGCACAGCAGCAAAAGATTGCACCACAACATCCAGCAAAAATTGCATGGCTTCTCGCAGCATATTTATTTTTCCTTTCCTAATTCGTCGCCCAACTCCTGGGAGCGCTCAGCAGCGACATGCAGTGCGCTGATGATGTGCTGCTGCACGTCGTCAGCTTCCATGCTGAGCAGGGCACGCTCTGTCGTGCCGTTTTTGGAGGTGACCCTGGCGCGCAACTCGCTCACGTCCTCGTCGCTGGATACGGCCAGTTTTACCGCCCCGATAAATGTATCAAGAACCAGCAGGCGCGCATCCTTGTCGCTGAATCCCAGTTCGCGTGCGGCCTCCTGCATGGCCTCAATAAAATAGAAAACATAAGCGGGGCCGCTACCGGATACCGCCGTCACGGCGTCCATCATCGCTTCAGTTTTCAGCCACAGCGTTTTGCCTACTGCCGCCAGTATGGTTTGCGCATCTGCCCGGCGTTCCTTGCTTACTTCGGGCAGCGCATACAGTCCGGTGACACCGCTGCGAATCAGCGCAGGGGTATTGGGCATCGCACGCACGATGTTTTGCGAGCCCAGCCAGCGTGCCAGATCTTCCGCCCGTATGCCTGCCGCGATGGAAATCACCAACTGCCCATCCAGCGCTGGCTTCAACTGCAAGGCTACCTCACGAATTTGCTGCGGTTTGACAGCCAGCACCACCACCTCGCTGTGAGAGATGCCTACGGACATTTCTGGTGCAGCTCTGACTCCAAATTCCTGGTGCAAACGTTTGCAACTGTCGGGGTTGATTTCCACCACGCGCAGATGAGCCGCGGAAAAACCGCGTTTGAGCAAGCCACCTATGAGTGCGCTGGACATGTTGCCGCCGCCGACAAAACAGATATTCATTTATGCTCTCCGTAATTGCGCCTGCCAAAAATTGCCGTTCCCACCCGCACGATAGTTGCACCCTCCACAATCGCCGCCGTTAAATCATGCGTCATCCCCATCGACAAGGTATCGAGCTGCAGGCCGGGGGTGTTATCCTGCGGCGCATTCATCTGCTGCATCAGTTCGCGCAGCCTGGCGAATGGCTGGCGTTGCGCCGCCAGGGTGTCGACGGGAGCAGGGATCGCCATTAAACCACGCAGCTTCAGGTGCGGCAAAGCAGAAATGGTTCGCGCCAGTGCCAGCGCCTGCTGCGGCGCAACCCCGGACTTGCTGTCTTCACCGCTCACATTGACCTGCAGGCACAGGTTCAGCGCTGGCAAAGCGGGCGGCCTCTGTGCAGACAGGCGCTCGGCTATCTTGAGGCGATCGACGCTGTGCACCCAGCTGAAATTTTCGGCAATGGCTCGCGTTTTGTTGCTCTGGACAGGCCCGATGAAATGCCACTCCAGCGGTAAATCACGCAGTGCTGCCATTTTATCCAGCGCTTCCTGCAGGTAATTCTCGCCAAACACACGTTGACCCGCAGCATAAGCCTCGCGCACCCGCCCGTCAGAAACAGTTTTGCTGACCGCCAGCAGGGCGATAGACGCGGCGTCGCGTCGCGCCAGTTGCGCAGCCTGCGCGATGGCACTGTGGACTGCTTGCAAGTTTGAAAGGATTGCGGTCATAATCCCTGACGTTATTCAGCGACACTTGGCAACCGCATCCGTGCGACCTGCCTGACAAGCTGAAATTTTTATGGCGAATGGGAAATTATAATGGATATTACCGAACTGCTAGCCTTTAGCGTTAAAAACAAAGCTTCCGACTTGCACCTTTCCGCAGGTTTGCCCCCAATGATACGTGTGCATGGTGACGTGCGCAGAATCAACCTGCCCGCACTGGAACACAAGGAAGTGCATGCGCTGGTGTATGACATCATGAACGATGGGCAGCGCAAGATGTATGAAGAAAACAAGGAAATCGACTTTTCTTTCGAGGTTCCCGGCCTCGCGCGTTTTCGCGTAAACGCCTTTGTGCACAACCGTGGTGCGGGTGCTGTTATGCGTACCATTCCCTCCAAAATTCTGTCTCTGGAAGACCTCAAGGCGCCCAAGATTTTCGAGTCCATTTCCGACTTTCCGCGCGGTATGGTGCTGGTGACCGGCCCCACCGGCTCAGGCAAATCCACCACGCTGGCGGCCATGGTGAACCACCGTAACGAAAACGAGATGGGCCACATTCTGACCGTGGAAGATCCGATAGAATTTGTGCACGAAAGCAAGAAATGCCTGATCAACCAGCGCGAAGTGGGGCCTCATACCCTGTCGTTCCAGAATGCCCTGCGCAGTGCGCTACGTGAGGATCCGGACGTGATCCTGGTGGGCGAGATGCGCGATCTTGAAACCATCCGCCTGGCAATGTCTGCCGCAGAAACCGGCCATCTGGTATTCGGCACGCTGCATACCAGTTCGGCAGCCAAAACCATCGACCGTATCATCGACGTATTTCCGGCCGATGAAAAAGAAATGGTGCGCGCCATGCTGTCAGAATCCCTGCGTGCGGTTATTTCGCAGACCCTGCTCAAAACCAAGGACGGAGCCGGACGTGCTGCGGCGCACGAAATCATGATCTGCACCCCAGCTATCCGCAACCTGATACGCGAAGCCAAGGTGCCGCAGATGTATTCGGCCATCCAGACCGGCGGCTCCATAGGCATGCAAACGCTGGATCAATGCCTGCAAAATCTGGTCAAGAGCAATACGGTCTCGGCCGCTGAAGCGCGCACCAAGGCGATGAACAAAGACCTATTCCCCGGCAACAATTAGGTTCAAAACTAGGAGCGCATCATGGAAAGAGATCAGGCCACCGAGCTGGTACATAATTTATTACGCGGAATGATTTCCAAGAAGGCATCGGATTTGTTTATTACCTCCGGTTTCCCGCCCGCATTCAAACTGGATGGCAAGCTGATCCCGGTGTCCAACCAGGCGTTAAGTCCGCAGCACACGCAGGAACTGGCGCGCAGCATCATGAATGACCGCCAGGCCGCCGAATTTGAATCCACGCACGAGTGCAACTTCGCCATTAGTCCGCCGGCCATCGGCCGTTTCCGTGTCAACGTGTTCCAGCAGCAACAGCGTGTCGGCATGGTGTTGCGTACCATCACCACCAAAATTCCAGATCTCGACGAAATGGGGCTGCCGCCGGTGCTGAAGGACATTGTAATGACCAAGCGCGGCCTGGTTATCGTGGTGGGCGGCACCGGTTCGGGTAAATCCACCTCACTTGCCGCCATGCTCGGACATCGCAATAAAAACTCCTACGGTCATATCATCACGATAGAAGACCCGGTGGAATATGTGCATGATCATATCAATTGCATCATCACGCACCGCGAAGTCGGCGTCGACACGGATTCCTGGGAGATGGCGCTGAAGAACACCCTGCGCCAGGCACCCGACGTGATTCTGATCGGCGAGATACGCGACCATGCCACCATGGAGCATGCGGTTGCTTTCGCTGAAACCGGCCACCTGTGCCTGGCCACCCTGCACGCCAACAGCGCCAACCAGGCACTCGACCGCATCATCAACTTTTTCCCGGAAGAGCGCCGCACGCAATTGCTGATGGACCTGTCGCTCAACATCAAGGCGCTGATATCGCAGCGCCTCATCCCTACCAAGGATGCCAAGGGCCGCACTGCGGCCATTGAAATCATGCTCAATTCCCCCCTTATTGCCGACATGATCTTCAAGGGCGAAGTCAACGAAATCAAGGCGGTCATGTCACGTTCCCGCGAGCTTGGCATGCAGACATTTGACCAGGCGCTTTTCGACCTCTACGAAGACGGTAAAATCAGCTATGAAGAAGCGCTTAAAAATGCCGACTCGCTCAACGACCTGCGCCTGAACATCAAGCTTAACAGCAAGCTCTCCAAAGACAGGGACGTCATGTCTGGCATAGACAGCATGCGCATGACCTGATACAGACATGATGTGACAACAAATAATGCCGCACATCAATGCGGCATTTTTTGTTTGGAACCAGGTGTTGAGCCGGACTCAGGCGAATGTGCGGATCTGACGGGGCCGCCAGTGCCTGACAACGGCTTCCCTCAATTGGGATTCCAATGGCATGCAAATTAATGGGCGGTACATCCTGCAACTGGCCTGTATGATATATTTGATATGTGTTATTGCCCCCGCAAGTCAATCATCGTCTATCCTTCAATGCCTAAGTACAAATGAATATCTGGTGGAATTCACTCAGCCTCGGCACTAAGTTAAATATTCTGATCCAGGCAGTGTTGATCGTTGTTTTGCCTATAGCTCATGCCTGGATCATGGAGCATATCAAGAGCGAGATTTTGCACGGGGCTGAAAGACGCGCCTCGGTCTCCGCCGATGGCCTAATCAATGGCATGAACATGCTGATGGTTACCGGCATGATTTCCAATCCGGAAAATCGCCGTTTGTTCATCAAGAAGATGGGTGCCTCTGAAGATGTGAAAGATTTGCGCATCGTTCGCGCCAAGCAGGTGCAAGACCAGTTCGGCCCCGGCCTTCCGGAAGAGCAAGCCTTGGACGATATGGACAGCCGCGCGATAGAAACGAAACGTCCGCAATTCAAACTCACCGAAACTCAAGATGCACCGACGCTGCGCACCGTGGTGCCGTTCATCGTCAGCACCAATTTCCGCGGCACCAATTGCCTGATGTGCCACAACGTGAAAGCTGGCTCGGTTAACGGCGCCGCGAGTATCACTCTCGACATGACCGAGGATTTCAACACCATCCAATACACACGAAACATGCTGTGGGTAGGCGAGATATTGTTGCAAATCCTGTTGTTCTTGTTGACCCGCTGGCTGATTCTCAAATTCACGCGCCCGCTGGTAAATCTGCAAGCAACGATGGAAACCATGGGGCGCAGCGGCAGCATAGAACACTTTGTCCCCATCGAACTGGAGAATGGAGCCAGAGACGAAGTCGGAAAACTCACAGTTACATTCAACCGGATGACGGAAGCATTGCGTGATTCGGAAGAATCAATGAGGCTGGCAGCGTCAATATACCAAGCGAACGCCGAAGCCATCATGGTGACTGACGAGAATAATCTGATTGTAGATGTCAATCCGGCTTTTACCCGCTTCACCGGCTACACGCTTGAAGAAGTGGTTGGGAAAAATCCCAGGATATTGCAATCCGGTCGCTATGATAGCGACTTCTACCGGCAGATGTGGCAGACGCTTTTGACCGAAGACCTCTGGCAGGGGGAGATTTGGGATCAGCATAAAAATGGTGAGTTTTTTGCGAAATTGACCAGTATCGCCGTTCTCCGACATTCTGATGGCAGAGTACACCGCTACGTAGAGCAGTTCTCGGATATTACGGCAAAAAAACAGACGGATGAGCTTGTTCAATGGCAAGCCAATTATGACCCGCTGACAAACCTTCCCAATCGCCGCCTGTTTCATGACCGGCTGGAACAGGAAGTAAAGAAGGTGCGTCGGGCTGGCTCGTCGCTGGCGCTGCTATTCATTGACATGGACCGCTTCAAGGAGGTCAACGACATCCTTGGGCATATCAAGGGT
>JANYJE010000091.1 GCA_025408405.1 Nitrosomonadales bacterium
CCCTCTCCCGCAAGCGGGAGAGGGGAGCAAAACAGGCGGATGCAGGCTGTTTATCTTCGTTGTGAATCAACGATTTTGAAATGATGGAAACGCCGTTCAAGTGAGCTCTGCTCATGGTTCGACAGGCTCACCACGAACGGAATCAATCTGTTGCCGTTCGTCCTGTCGAAGGAATTGTTCAGCGCTTCCATATATTATTAACCAATATAGGCTGCATTTTCGCCTTTAACAAGCACAAAGGTATTCGACGCATGAATGTAAATTTTATCAATCCAGTTCTTGCGTCTATGCTGAACGTCCTCTCCACCATGGCGCATATCGAGCCGAAAGTGGGCGCCCCTAAAATAAAAGATAAAAACGCTTTTGTGCAGGGAAAAAACATAACCGGCGTAATGAGCATGGTGGGGAGCAGGGGAAATGCTTCCATCGCCCTGACTTTTTCAGAAGCTGCCATCGTGCATATCGCAAAAAAAATGTTGCCCGGTGAAATTTCAAAGATAGACGGAATGGTAATCGACCTGGTCGGCGAGCTTGCCAATATGGTTCTCGGTGGCGCAAAAAGTACACTGGAAAGCGGAGGTTATTTTTTCACGCTCTCGCTGCCAACCATCATCCTGGGGAGCGACTATCTGATCGCGCATAAAACAAATGCACCCATCATCGTGTTGCCCTTCACCATGCCTGAAGGCGAGTTTATTGTTGAGGCAGGGTATGAAGAAATCAGCAGCAAGTAAATTGCCAAAGCTGACAAAGTCTCATTGCATAGCATGCTTAATTGAACCTTGTATGAAAATAAGGAACATCCTTATTTTCATGTGGCCGCCGGTTTGAGCACAATGAGCAGTCCACTATGCGAGAAAATTAATCAGGGATTCATTGATTGTTTGTTCCAATAATGATTCGGCCGCATTAAGGGTTGGCGGTCTTGTTTTAGTGCTTGTTCTGAGCTTCGCTGAACAGTTTATCTGCATTGCATGAAGTACGGAGAATATGTGAAAAAAAGCGCGATATTGCCTGCCGGAGGAATTAATTTTATTCTGGTGCTGACATTACTTTTTGCTTTTTCTGCCGACTGTGCTTTTGCCGCAGTCGCCACCTTTACAGAGCCCGTCAGCCAGTCCTCCGATATTGAAGTTTTCGTACGCGATGGGTGTCCGCATTGTGCCAAAGCGAAAGAATTTTTATCAGCACTTCAACTGCAATATTCTGAGCTCAGGATTGTGGTTCGCGATGTGCAGGCTGATCCTGCTGCGCTGGAAAAATTAAAACGTCTCGCTGATAGCCAGCTTGGCAGCGGTGTAAAAGTGCCGGCATTTTCTGTGGGCGGGCAGCTGATCGTTTGATTTTCTGAAGAGGCCAATACTGCGCAATTAATATTGGAGAACCTGCAGCGATCGGGACTGAAAATCCCGGCTGCAAACACCGCTCAGGCAAGCTGCGGAGCTGGCGAAAATTTGTCATGCGGCGAAAGTGGACAGGAGCGTTTTGCATTCAGTTTTATGGGGCGCAGCGTGACGCTGGAACAGCTGGGCTTGCCGCTGTTTACCCTCGCGATGGGCTTGCTGGATGGCTTCAATCCCTGCTCGATGTGGGTGCTGATTCTGATGATTTCGCTGCTGGTGCCGATGAATAACCGCCCGCGTATGCTGGTCATCGTCGATACCTTTGTGGCGGTACAGGGTGTGGCCTATTTTGTTTTTATGGCGGTCTGGCTCAATCTTTTCTGCTGATCGGCTTGTCGCGCATTTCCGAAATCATTATCGCCGTGCTTGCCCTGGTGGCGGGCGCAATCAATCTCAAGGATTTCTGGCGCTATGGCTGGGGCGTTAAACTGTCCATTCCCGATTCTGCCAAGCCGGGTATCTACGCCCGTATACGCCAAATCATGCAGGCCAAAAGTTTTGCTGTCGCCATGTTGGGTGTGCTGGTGCAAATTGTCGAGCTGATGTGCACCTCGGGTTTGCCCGCGCTATATACACGCATCCTGACGCTGCAACATTTGAACAGTGCGAGTTATTACGGATATCTGGCATTGTATGATCTGGCCTATATGCTGGATGACATCATCATATTGTCTATCGGTGTGTTCACGTTGAGCCAGCATCGTTTGCAGGAAAGAGAAGGCCGCTGGCTTAAGCTGCTCAGCGGCCTGGTGATGGTGGGGCTGGGGGTGTACTTGTTGCTGTCGCATTAAACCCGTTGATCCGCTCCACGGTGCTGCATTATTACTATATTGGCTGCTTTATTATCTCAAGCATGATGGATAGTAAGGCAGCTTTTATTTTTTCTGGGGGCCATATTCATTGAGCAAGATAACCGGCATTTCCTTGCCGGCATGCTCTTTGGGCCAGATGATTTTTTGCTCATCAAAGTCGTTCGCATTGACTTCGGTAACCATCAGAACCGGATTGCCTTTGCTGCCAGCCATTGCGGGTTGGGCGGTCTTTTTTCAATAGAACCAGATTTGCTTGTCTTTGGTTCCCTGGTACTAGCTTACGGGACCTTCGCCCTGGCATGCCTCACCAAATTTACTGGTCAGTTCACCGAGCGTTACATTGGCGGATAATTTGTTGACGGCATCAATGCTGACCGGGCTGCCACATTCGGCTGCCAGTGCGATGTTGCTTAGAAAGAAAGTCAGGATGATAAAAATAAATGGGGTGGATTTCATGATTGCCTCAAACGGGTAAATGGTTAATAAATGGAATAATTTTAGCGATTTTGTGTTTAAAAAAACACGTAAATTTATTTAAGTGTTTGATTTTTATAAAATAAACTTGTAATTTGTTGCGCTGAATGACGAATATTACAGAAAGTTAATATAGATGTCATGCATCTTTTACTCAAGCATGCAGGGCTGGCTTCAGTCTTCTTCAGCCTGCTGCTGCATCGCCCACATCAATGCGTATACGCCATTTTGTGCCAGCAGCTCGGGATGGAGGCCACGCTCGAGTATACGACCGCCCTCGATTATCAGAATTTCATCGGCTTCGACCACGGTCGAAAGGCGGTGCGCGATGATGAGGCTGGTGCGGCTTTTGGCAATTTCCAGCAACTCGGCCTGGATGGCTTTTTCGGTTTTGGTGTCGAGTGCGGAGGTGGCTTCGTCCAGTATCAGTATCGCAGGATTCTTCAGCAGAGTGCGCGCAATCGCCACGCGCTGTTTTTCACCGCCGGAGAGTTTCAGGCCGCGTTCGCCGACTATCGTGTCCCAGCCTTGCGGCAGGATTTCAATAAAGCTCAGGATATGAGCGGCGCGTGCCGCAGCGATCACTTCATCGCGCGTGGCATCGGGCCGGCCATAGGCGATGTTGTAGTAAATGCTGTCGTTGAATAATACGGTGTCCTGCGGCACGACACCGATGGCTGCGCGCAGGCTTTCTTGCGAGACATGGCGGATGTCCTGATTGTCGATTTTGATGCTGCCTTCATTCACGTCATAAAAACGGAACAGCAAGCGCGCCAGTGTGGATTTGCCCGCACCGCTGGCACCGACTACGGCGACAGTCTTGCCGGGCGGAATGGTGAAGCTCACATCATGCAGAATGGCGCGGTCGGTGTTGTAGGAGAAATTGACGTGCTCGAATTTAACTTCGCCGCCATCTACCGCCAGCGTCTGCGCATTTTCTGCATCTTCAACTTCACGCGGGCGGTGCAGCAGCGTAAACATGCGCTCAACATCGGTGATGGATTGTTTGATCTCGCGGTACATAACACCCAGGAAACTCAATGGCTGGAACATCTGCAGCAGAAACGCGTTGACCATCACCAGATCGCCCAGCGTAAGTGAGCCTTCCACCACACCGTTGGCTGCGCGTATCACCATCAATGTTACGCCAATCGCAATGGTGCCGGCTTGCGCCGCATTCAGAAAGCCGAGTGAACGTTGTGATTGCAATGCGGCGCGCTCCCATTCGGCGAGGCTGAGGTCATAGCGGCTCGCTTCATAACGTTCGTTACCGAAATATTTGACCGTTTCGTAGTTCAGCAGGCTGTCGATCGCACGGCCATAGGCCTCGGAATCCAGCGCATTGGCACGGCGTACAAACTGGGTGCGCCAGTCGGTGATGGTGACGGTAAAACCAATATAAGAGATTAACGTTACCAGCGTAATCAGCCCGAACACCCAGTCCAGCTTGACGAACAGGATAACGGCCACCATCAGGATTTCCAGCACGGTGGGGGTGATACGGAACAGCAGATAACCCACCAGGCTGGAGATGGCCTTGGAGCCGCGCTCGATGTCGCGCGTAATACCGCCGGTTTGCCGTTCCAGATGGAAACGCAGCGAAAGTGCATGCAAATGCTGGAACACCGCCATGCTCACCCGTCGCATCGCGCGCTGGGTGACTTTGCCGAACACCACATCGCGCAGATCGGCAAAGGTGGTGCTGGCAAAACGCAACAGGCCATAAGCAATGATCAGCGTGAGCGGCAAAACCAGAGAGGCCTTGGTTTTGTCCAGTGCATCGATAATTTCCTTCAGCACCAGTGGCACCATCACCGCCGCCAGTTTTGCGCCTATCAATAAGGCCAGCGCCAGCAACACCCGCCCGCGAAATTCCCAAAGATACGGGAATAGCTTGCCTATCGAACGCAGATCGGTTGGTGCTGGCTGTGCTTGAGTGCTGGATGCTGCGTGTGGGGATTGTGACATCGGCTTGTCTGAGAATTTAATTATGGCTTTAATGGTTCACGTGTTCACGGCTGATTCTATCATTCCGGACCTGCTATTACACCTTGACATCGAAGTGGTTGAATATTGTTGCTACCCCATTTCATCAAAATACTTTACCAAGTTGCAGCAAGGAGTAATACTAGCCACAGGAAATATCGTTAAAGGAGAATTGACATGAGTCACAAGCATAACAGCCTGTTGAGTGCCATCTTCCATGATCCCGTCAGCGGCAATATCCATTGGCGCGAAATTGAATCCCTGCTGCACCACCTGGGCGCCACGATCAAGCCGGCACACGGCGCGCGTTTTCACGTCACGCTCAATGAATTCGAGTGTTTTTTGCATCATCCTCATCAGGGTAACGTGTGTGATAAAAATTTGATCAAATATCTGCGCGAATTTTTATCGCGTACGGGAATATCCCCGTCGAGCGAAGCTGGAAATACATAAGCAAATATGGAAAATTTTGCACC
>JANYJE010000092.1 GCA_025408405.1 Nitrosomonadales bacterium
GCCGGAAGTCGGCAGGGTAACGGGGCAGTAGAAACGGGGTGCGGACATTTTAGGGGCTTCGGTGTGGTGAACTCAGCGTGATAATATAGCGACTCGGTATAAAAATGTATGTCAGGAGCATTGCGTATGGTCAGTTTACACCCCCCTGTGTGCGATTTCGGCTGGAAAGCGCGCGATTTCAATCTGCTCGGCGTGGATGGCAAGCGTTATACGCTGGAAAGCGCGTGCGGCAAAAATGGTCTGCTGGTGATGTTTATCTGCAACCACTGCCCCTACGTGAAATCGATCCGCGAACGTATTGTGCGCGATACACTGGAACTGAAGCAGCACGGCATCAACAGTATTGCGATCATGTCGAACGACCCGGCTGAATACTCTGAAGACTCCTTCGAGCATATGAAAGAAGTAGCGCAGGTATTCAGCTATCCCTTCCCTTATGTGTGGGATGAGACACAGCAGATTGCCAAGGATTATGGCGCGGTGTGCACGCCGGATTTCTTTGGCTTCAATGCAAATCTGGAGCTGCAATATCGCGGTCGCCTGGACGCGTCACGTAAAGACATTGTGCCGGATGCGCCGCGCGATCTGTTTGACGCGATGGTGCTGGTGGCGAAAACAGGCAAGGGTCCGGCTGAGCAGATACCCAGTATGGGATGCTCGATTAAGTGGAAGAACGAAGCATAAAACGGTAAACCAAATATGCCACATGATCTGAAAACTGACGCTCACAACAATGCGGATAATCACAGCATGGGCGCCATGCTTAAGGCGATGGCCGCCGCAATGAAGCTGGTGGCGGACAAGGAAGTCATGCCGCGCTACATGCGGGTGGCGCATCAACAGAAGTACGATGGCAGCCTGTGTACCGAAGCGGATCTTGCCGCCCAGGAGGCGTTAATTACCCGCTTGCAGGCCATCCATAATGTGCCGGTGCTGGGTGAAGAGATGGATGCGGCTTTACAGGAAGAAATATGGGGTAACGGCAAGCAGGAATTGTGGTGCATAGACCCGATTGACGGCACTTCAAACTTTGTACACGGCCTGCCATACTTTGCATTATCCGTTGCGCTGATACGCGATGGAAAAAGTGTTTTGGGGGTGGTGTACGACCCGGTGGCAAAAGAAGTATTCGCAGCCGAGCGCGGTCGCGGCGCGTTTCTGAATGGCGTGAAAATGCACAAGCACAGTGTCAGCAAGGAATTGTCAGGGGCGCTGGCCAATGTTGATCTCAAGCGTTTGAGCGGCAAGCTTGCGTCGGCCATTGCCAGCAATCCGCCTTATGCGTCGCAGCGCAACTTTGGTGCCAGCACGCTGGACTGGTGTTATGCCGCGGCTGGGCGCTATGACGCATATTTACACGGTGGGCAAAAGTTATGGGACTATGCCGCCGGATCTCTGGTACTGGAAGAAGCGGGGGGCCATGTGTGTTCGCTGCAGTATGATGATTTTTACGAGGGCAATGTGTGGCAACGCTCGGTAATTGCCGCACTCGATACAAATATTTTTAATGCCTGGAAAGACTGGATACGTACACATCAATAATGGGTTGTAGCTGTGTAGCGAGCATGCTTGAATTTGAAGAAAGGCGGTTGGTTTGAATATCATTATTCTGGGAGCAGGTCAGGTCGGCTCCACAGTTGCCGAGAGTCTGGTTAGTGAAGCCAATGACATCACCGTGGTTGATCTCGATAGCGAGAAGCTCAAATTATTGCAGGATCGACTCGACCTGCGCACGCTGGTAGGCAATGCCTCGCATCCCTCCATACTTGAACAGGCCGGTATCGTCGATGCGGATATGCTGCTGGCGGTCACGCAAAGCGATGAGGTGAATATGGTGGCGTGCAAGCTGGCAGCCAGCCTGTATAACACCCCAACCAAGATCGCGCGTATTCGTTCTGCTGACTATCTGGCTCATCCCGTCATTTTTGACGAAAACAATTTCTGTGTCGATTTTTCCATCTGTCCCGAGCAAATTCTCACCGACTATATCCGCAAGCTGATCGAGTTTCCCGAAGCCTTGCAGGTGCTGGAATTTGCCGACGGCAAAGTATCGCTGGTCGCCGTGAAGGCATTCGAAGGCGGGCCGCTGGTGGGTCAGCCCTTGAGTTTTATGCACACGCATATGCCACATGTGGATGCACGCGTGGCAGCCATATTTCGCCAGGACAGATCGATATTGCCGAAGGGCGATACGGTCATTGAGACAGGGGACGAAGTATTTTTTATCGCTGCCACGGAGAATATCCGCACTGTGCTGAAAGAGCTGCGGCGCATGGACAAGCCGGCCAAGCGTGTGATGATCATGGGCGGTGGCAATATCGGTCGCCGACTGGCGCTGGCGCTGGAGCAGGAATATCAGGTCAAGCTGGTTGAATACAATAAAAAATCCTGTGAACGGCTGGCAGGCGAACTTGCAAAAACACTGGTGCTGCATGGTGACTGCACCGATGAAAATTTACTGCTTTCAGAGCATGTAGGGGACGTAGATGTATTTTGCGCGCTGACCAACGATGACGAAAACAACATCATGTCGTCCCTGCTGGCCAAGAGCGGCGGCGCGCGCAAGGTGATTGCGCTGATTAATCGCAGCGCTTACGTCGATCTGGTGCAGGGTGGCAAGATTGATATTGCGTTGTCGCCGGCACAAGTCACGATAGGCTCGTTGCTTGCCTATGTGCGTCAGGGCGACGTGGCTGC
>JANYJE010000093.1 GCA_025408405.1 Nitrosomonadales bacterium
CTACGAAAAAGTGGTGCGATTGACCCGAGCCCATCTGGAAGAAGATGCAGGCAAATCGCTGCACGAAGATTTCCACGGCATGACCGGTATCGACCTTAACCGCGCCGGCACGCCATTGCTGGAGAT
Source organism: Nitrosomonadales bacterium (assembly GCA_025408405.1). Classification (GTDB taxonomy): domain Bacteria; phylum Pseudomonadota; class Gammaproteobacteria; order Burkholderiales; family Gallionellaceae; genus 39-52-133. The sequence continues at coordinate 127 of JANYJE010000093.1, forward strand.
TGTATCGGAGCCGGATATGAGCTCTGCTGCCGAAGCAATTGCCTATGCCAAATCTTTGCATTCACTGGTGCGCTGGATCGGCATTTGCGACGGCAATATGCAGGAAGGCTCGTTTCGCTGCGACGTCAACGTATCGGTACGCAAGCCCGGTGGTGCGCTGGGTACCAGGCGCGAGATCAAGAACCTCAACTCGTTCAAATTCATGCAGCAGGCGATCGACTACGAAGTGCAATGGCAGATCGACACGCTGGAAAACGGCGGCAAAATTCAACAGGCCACTGTGCTGTTCAATCCCGATACTGGCGAAACACGCTCGATGCGCAGCAAGGAAGAAGCGCACGACTATCGCTATTTCCCCGATCCAGATTTGTTGCCGCTGGAAATCAGCAAGGAGTGGATAGAACAGATGCGCGCCACCATGCCGGAGTTGCCACGGGCGAAGCAAGCACGTTATGTGAATGATCTGGGGCTAACAGCCTATGACGCGGCGACTCTCACCAGCTCGCGCGAAATGGCAGAATTCTTTGAAGCTACCTTAAACCCCTCCCCTGTCAAGGGGAGGGATGGGGAGGGGTTTGCCGTTGATGCTAAGCAATGTGCCAACTGGCTCATAGGCGAAGTCAGCGCGCAGCTGAATCGCGATGGTATCGACCTGGCGCAATGCCCGATCACGCCGCAACAGCTGGGTGGCATGCTGGCGCGGATTGTGGATGGCACCATCTCCAATTCCGGTGCCAAGGAAGTGTTCCGCGCGATGTGGAGCGAAGGTGGCACGGCGGATGCGATCATCGAAGCCAAGGGGCTGAAGCAGGTATCCGATGTGGGCGCGCTGGAAGCGATGGTGGACGAGATTATTGCGGCCAATGCGGACAAGGTGGCGGAGTATCGCAGCGGCAAGGACAAGCTGTTCGGCTTCTTTGTCGGCCTGGCGATGAAAGCCAGCAAGGGCAAGGCAAACCCGGCGCAGATGAATGAAATTTTGAAGAAGAAGCTAACGGGCTAATATTAGCAATATATTGATTATATTGAATTATTTTTATATAGATCCTTCAACTGTAAGAAAGACAAATCCGAGTTGGGTTTGGCTGGCGATGAAGCGCAAAGAATCAAATATGCAGAGGAATTCTTTAATCGGTTAAATGACAAAATTACGGTGCACTTCAAGAAGCAACTTCAAAACAGAAACATGGTAGATATTATTAAAGAAGTGATTGGTTGATACGGGTAAAGTAACCTGGAAAATGCATTACACGCCTTCAATGTCGCGCAGGTGATTTGCCGATTCGTTATAAATTCAATAAAATCAGTATATTATGTATTTCTCGACTTGTGCGGTGCCTTGCTGAACGCCAGGTCATACAACCAGTTCGGAAGGCGTTTCAGCAGCCAGCCCATCAATCCCATCTGCCACGGCACCACCGCAAATGATTTCTGCCTTGCAATCACCCGCGCAATGCGCTGAGCCGCATCATCCGCATCGATGATGAACGGCATCGGGTAGGTATTCACGTCGGTCATGGGTGTTCTAATGTAACCGGGGCAGATGGTCACAACCTTGATGCCACTGCTACGCAACTCAACGCGCAGGCTTTCCAGATAGGAGGTGGCGGCAGCCTTGGAGGCGGAATAGGCTTCGGAGCCGGGCAGGCCACGGAAACCGGCGACACTGGAGATACCGGCCAGGGTGCCGGTTTTCGCTGCGCGCATCGGCGCGATGAAGGGTTGGAAGGTTTTGGCCATGCCCAGCACATTGATATCCATCACCTGCTGGAAGGCATGAATATCTTCTGCATATTCGGTGAGGGTGCCGCTGCTGACACCGGCGTTGGCGATGACGATATCAGGCACGCCGACTTGTGCGATGAAATGCTGTGCAGCAATTTGCAATGCCGCTGCATCGCGCACATCCAGCGGGTAGCAGGTGACCTGACCGGGGAATTGTTCGGATAAATTTTGCAGCAGATCTGCGCGTCGGGCACAGGCGGCAACATGGGCGCCCTGTTGCAGGTAATGCTGTGCCAGCGCCAAGCCCAGGCCGCTGGAAGCGCCGCTAATGACGACGCGTAATGCCATTAACGCTTGTTCGCGCGTTCTTTGCGGGCTTTCTCTACCAGTTCATTCAATACTTGAATGGTGGCAGCGGGTTGCAAGCCGGTGATCAGAT
>JANYJE010000094.1 GCA_025408405.1 Nitrosomonadales bacterium
TCCTCGCTGATGTGTTATCGCTTTCTGCAGGTGATGAGGCATTACCTCAAAAGCGGTGAGTTACCCGTTCATACCTATGGCGGCGATATTGAGGTGACAGCATGAACTCGCTCATCATCTTTGTGTTGCTGGTGGCATTGCTGCTGACCGGCATGCCTATTTCGATTGCACTGGGCATGTCGGTGCTGGCTTTTTTATATGCCTTCTCCACTATCCCGGTGGAAATCATCTCGCAGCGCTTGTTTACCGGGCTGGACCAGTTTGCGATTATGGCGATACCATTTTTCATCCTGGCCGGTGCATTTCTGACCACGGGTGGAGTGGCTACGCGCATCGTGAATTTTGCCACCACGCTGGTGGGGGCAATGCGCGGAGGTCTTGCGCTATCGGCGGTATTGTCATGCGCTTTCTTCGCTGCCTTGTCGGGCTCCAGTCCGGCAACAGTGGTGGCGATCGGTTCGATCATGATTCCGGCGATGGTAAAGCAGGGCTACCCGAAGGCGTTTGGCGTGGGGGTGGTCGCCACCTCGGGTGGTCTGGGTATTCTGATACCTCCATCCATCGTGATGATTATTTACGCGGTGAGCACAAATACCAGCGTGGGGCAGTTATTTATAGCCGGTATCGTGCCGGGGGTGCTAATGGCGCTCACGCTGATGCTGGTGACCTGGCTGGTGGCGAAAAAGCATAACTACCCAACCTTGCCCCAAGCAAGCCTGCGCGAAATATGGCAGGCGTTCCGCGATTCAATCTGGGGATTGTTGATCGTCGTCATCGTGATAGGCGGCATCTACGGCGGAATTTTCACCCCCACCGAGGCGGCGGCAGTGAGCGCGGTGTACGCCTTTGTGGTGGCCGTGTTTATCTACGGTGACCTGAAAATTCGTGACGTACCGCGTGTGTTACGTGAATCTGCCAATATGAGCGCGATGCTGCTGTACATCATCACCAACGCGATACTGTTTTCCTTTTTGCTGACCAGTGAAAATATCCCGCAACACCTTGCGCAGTGGATCGTTGAGCAGGGCCTGTCACCGTGGATGTTCCTGCTGTTTGTCAACGTATTGCTGTTTTTTGCCGGGGATTTCATGGAGCCCAGTTCGATTATCCTGATCCTCGCGCCTATCTTCCTGCCGGTGGCGATCAAGCTCGGCATCGATCCGATACACCTGGGCATCGTGATGACCATCAACATGGAGCTGGGCATGATCACCCCACCTGTCGGGCTGAATCTCTACGTGGCCAGCGGCCTGGCACGCATGGGTCTGACCGAGGTCACGCTGGCCGCCGCACCGTGGATACTGGTGGTGACGGCTGTGCTGTTATTGGTTACTTATGTGCCGCAGATCGCGCTGTGGTTGCCGCATCTGATGTACGGCATTAGCACCTGAGGTACAGTCTTTTGCCATGCCCGCCCCATCTGTCCGCTTATAGCAACAGCGACACGGGGGGTAAATCCTGCTAAAATGTTAGGCTGATTTTCTATTAACCTTAACTTTGTCTGGAGAAGCACCATGGCTGTTGAACGTACCCTGTCTATTATCAAGCCCGATGCAGTTGCAAAGAATGTAATCGGTCAAATTTATTCCCGTTTTGAAAATGCCGGCCTGAAAGTGATTGCTGCACGTATGGTGCATTTGTCACGTCAGGAAGCCGAAGGTTTCTACGCAGTGCATCGCGCTCGTCCTTTCTTCAAGGATCTGGTGGATTTCATGATTTCCGGCCCGGTGATGATCCAGGCGCTGCAAGGTGAAAACGCGATTCTGAAAAATCGTGACCTGATGGGCGCGACTGACCCGAAGAAGGCCGACAAAGGCACGATTCGTGCTGACTTCGCTGCCAGCATTGATGCGAACGCGGTGCATGGTTCCGATGCGGCTGAAACTGCTGCAGTGGAAATTGCTTACTTTTTCCCCGCAATGAACGTTTACTCACGTTAATTGTCTCAGAAAAATGGCAGAAAACCTCCTCAATTTTGATGCGCAGCAACTGGCGGACTGGTTCGCGGAGCAGGGCGAAAAGCCTTTTCGCGCGCGCCAGGTGCTGCGCTGGATACACAAAATGGGGGAGTCCGATTTTGCGGCGATGTCTGACATCGCCAATTCCTTGCGCGAGAAATTGCAGCAGCAGGCGTGCGTCACCGCACCCGTGGTGCAGCGCGAGGAGCTTTCAACCGATGGTACGCGCAAGTGGCTGCTGAATGTAGGCACCGGCAATGCCGTCGAGACCGTGTATATCCCCGAGGCCGAGCGCGGCACGTTGTGCGTTTCCACTCAGGCCGGCTGTGCGCTGGACTGCTCCTTCTGCTCCACCGGCAAACAGGGTTTTAACCGCAATCTGAGCACGGCAGAAATTGTCGGCCAACTATGGTGGGCCAACCGCGAGATCGGCAAGGATGCCAATGGCAACTGGCCGATCAGCAACGTGGTGTTTATGGGTATGGGCGAGCCACTGCTGAATTTCAACAACACGGTCAGCGCGTTGCGCCTGATGCTGGATGACAATGCCTATGGTTTGTCGCGCCGCCGCGTGACGGTGTCTACCTCCGGGATTGTGCCGGCAATGGATCGCCTGCGTGAGGAGTGCCCGGTGGCCCTGGCCGTGTCGCTGCACGCGCCGAATGATGCGCTGCGCGATGTGCTGGTGCCTGTCAACCAGAAGTATCCTCTGCGCGAGTTGCTGGCAGCCTGCAACCGCTATCTGGAAAAGGCGCCGCGCGATTTCATAACCTTCGAATATGTCATGCTGGCTGGCGTAAACGACAGCGAAAAGCAGGCGCGTGAACTGGTGTCACTGGTGCGCGATGTGCCTTGTAAATTCAACCTGATACCGTTTAACCCGATTCCGCAGGTGCAGTATCAGCGTTCAGGCAGTGACGCGATACGCCGCTTTCGAGATGTGCTGATGCAGGCGGATATCGTCACCACCACGCGCAAGACACGGGGTGATGACATTGCCGGCGCATGCGGGCAGCTGGCAGGACAAGTGCTGGATAAAACCAAACGAACACGCAATTTGGCAGGGGCAGGTTTATGAAATTGATACTCATGGTGTTGCTGGGATTGCAGCTGACTGCCTGTTCTTCCTCTGGCGGAAAGGGTGGTAATGCACCGCAGGAAAACTCTGTGGATACAAAGGCCAGTGCAAGGATACATACGGAACTGGCCGCTGTGTATTATGGACAAAAGCAGTACGGCGTGGCGCTGGATGAGCTGAAGCAGGCGTTGAATATGGATGGCAAGTATGCGCCTGCTTATGGCGTGCGCGGCCTGGTGTATATGGCCCTGAAAGAAGACAGAAAGGCGGAGGACGATTTTGAGCGCAGTCTGGATCTCGATAGCATGGACTCTGGTACGCGCAATAATTTTGGCTGGTTTCTGTGCCAGCGCGGTCGTGAAAAAGAATCCATGGAACAGTTCATGGCGGCGGTAAGAAATCCGCTGTATGCGACTCCGGAAAAAGCATTTCTGAATGCGGGTCTGTGTTCAAAAAAATTCGGCAAGTTAAAAGAGGCCGAGGCGTATTTGAAAAAGGCATTGTCCGTGCAGCCCAGGATGACAGAAGCGCTGGTGGGTATGGCCGAGCTCAGTTTTTTAAAGGCTGATTATGCCAGTGCCAAGACCTTCTTTTTACGCCTTTCCCGCAATGGCGCAGAATTGTCCGCGGCGGATCTTTTGCTGGCAGCACGCGTTGAACGCAAGCTGGGTGATAAAAATGCCGAGGCAAGTTACAAATTGCAATTGCGTAAACGTTTTCCTGAATCCAGGGAAACTCAACTAATGTTAAGTGGTGAATGATGGATACTCAGCAAGACAATCTGAACTCAAGTGAGAATAATCTAATTGAACAACCACTTAGCGTAGGAAAAACTTTACGCGAAGCACGCGAGCAAATGGGCTTGAGTGTGAATGACGTGGCTAATCGCATCAAATTTGCAACGCGCCAGATTGAATCACTTGAAGCTGACGATTATGTGCGTTTGCCTGAAGCGGCGTTTGTACGCGGATTCGTGCGCAGTTATGCGCGCTTGCTGGAGCTTGATCCCGCTCGTTTGGTCGCAGGTTTGCCGTCTTCGCACATGCAACCTGCTTCGGCACACGAAGTAAAGTCGGTAGAAATTCCG
>JANYJE010000095.1 GCA_025408405.1 Nitrosomonadales bacterium
GTTTGTGGCCACGGCCAACAGCATGAATATTCCCGGCCCATTGCTGGATCGCATGGAGATTATCCATGTGTCGAGTTATACCGAGGATGAGAAAGTCAATGGTTAGCAACTCGCCGCCCACTTCCGTCCACGCCAAACCGGTAACCTGACCGACCTGATTCATCTTCTCGGCAATACCATAACTGTAATGACGAACTCCCAGGTATTTGTCCAGATTGCGCGCATTGATCATGACCTTGTTTGAACGTCCTTTGAGCGCCTGTGCCTTGACTACTTTACGGCAAATCTTGGACAGTTCACGATCCAGCCCACGCACGCCGGCCTCCCGCACGTAATAGCGCAAGACGTCGCGGATTGCAGCTTCGGAAATATTGATTTCCTCTTCTTTCAAGCCGTTATTTTTCAGCGCCTTGGGAATCAAATAGCGTGTCGCAATATTGACTTTCTCATCCTCGGTATAACTCGACACATGGATAATCTCCATGCGATCCAGCAATGGGCCGGGAATATTCATGCTGTTGGCCGTGGCCACAAACATCACATCCGACAGGTCGTACTCAACCTCTACATAGTGGTCGACAAAAGTATGGTTCTGTTCGGGGTCCAGCACCTCAAGCAACGCGGAAGATGGATCGCCGCGGAAATCCATGCCCATCTTGTCGACTTCATCCAGCAGGAACAATGGATTCTTCACGCCCACCTTGGACATGTTCTGCAAAATCTTGCCCGGCATGGAACCGATGTAGGTACGGCGATGACCGCGAATTTCCGATTCATCTCGCACACCACCCAGCGACATGCGCATGAATTTGCGCCCGGTAGCACGCGCAATAGATTGACCCAAAGAAGTCTTACCCACACCCGGTGGGCCAACCAGACAAAGAATAGGCGCCTTCATTTTGTCGACTCGCTGCTGCACCGCGAGATATTCAACAATCCGCTCTTTAACCTTTTCCAGGCCATAGTGGTCGGCTTCGAGCACGGCTTCAGCCGCTTTCAAATCATTATTGATCTTGGATTTTTTCTTCCACGGCAGACCTACCAGAACGTCGATGTAGTTGCGCACCACGGTCGCTTCAGCCGACATCGGCGACATCAGGCGCAGCTTCTTCAACTCATTCTCGGCTTTGGTGCGTGCCTCCTTGGGCATGTGAGCAGCCTTGATCTTTTTCTCAAGATCTTCAATATCCGCGCCCTCTTCACCATCGCCCAATTCCTTCTGGATAGCCTTTACCTGTTCATTCAGGTAATACTCACGCTGGCTCTTTTCCATCTGGCGTTTCACGCGACCGCGAATACGCTTTTCAACCTGCAAAATATCCAGCTCGGCTTCCAGCAAGCCCAGTAAATGCTCGAGGCGTTTGCGCACATCAAAAATTTCCAGCACTTCCTGCTTCTGCTCCAGCTTCAACGGCAAATGGGCAGCGATCGTATCCGCAAGACGACCGGCATCGTCAATGCCGGCCAGAGATGTCAAAATCTCGGGGGGGATTTTTTTATTCAGCTTAACGTACTGGTCAAATTGATTGATTAGCGCACGGCGCATCGCTTCAACTTCCGGACCATTGCTCTCGTCAACTGGAATCAATTCAATTTCCGCATCGAAGTGCAATTTATCATCCAGAATATGCAGCACCTTCGCACGCTGCGTGCCTTCCACCAGCACTTTAACGGTACCATCCGGCAGTTTCAGCATTTGCAATATATTGGCGATGCTGCCGATGCGATACATGTCCTCAATGGATGGCTCATCCTTGGCCGCAGATTTTTGCGCGACCAGTACTATGCTTTTGCCAGCTTCCATCGCTGATTCAAGCGCCTTGATGGACTTGGCTCTGCCAACAAACAGGGGAATCACCATATGCGGAAATACCACCACATCGCGCAATGGCAACAGCGGAAACAGGCCGGGGGTAGTTATATCGAGTTCTTCAGACATGGCAGATCTTCTTTATTAAGTTAATTGTTGAGTTCAGAAATGGGGGCAATACTAAAAATATTCAAGCCCCGCGTCTAACGTAATAAATCTTAAGCTGCTTTTGTTGTGGCTGCGTCCGAATACATCACGATAGGCTTGATTTCGCCATTCGTGCCGCTTGCGTCCAGCACCACCTTGCTTACATTTTCCATCGAAGGCAGATCAAACATAATATCGAGCAGCGAGTGTTCCAGAATGGAACGAAGGCCACGCGCACCCGCTTTTCGAGTTAGCGCTTTCTTGGCGATGGTATGCAGCACGCCTTCGTTAAATTCAAGTTCAACACCTTCCATCGAGAACAGTTTCTGGTA
>JANYJE010000096.1 GCA_025408405.1 Nitrosomonadales bacterium
TGCGCCCGATGAACGGGAAATCGAGCGGCATGGCAGTCGAAACGAACCTTGCCAAGGGTCTTTTCGCCCAATTCGAGCATTCTCGGAAGATTGTGAGCTCGTCGTTCTCATTTGTTGTTACTTATTCAGACCTTCCCTAAGAATGCTTCAGCCAGAAATCAATCAATACTTTGCGTGAGATGACGTGCATGGCGCATGCATATCGCAATATGCGATACAGTCAAGCGATGACTACCCTCGTGGATGATGCGTCGCATGCAACTGCTTCAACCGCTCCCGCGCCACGTGCGTGTAAATCTGCGTGGTCGAAATATCCGCATGCCCCAACAGCAATTGCACCACGCGCAGATCTGCACCGTGGTTGAGCAGGTGCGTGGCAAAAGCGTGACGCAGGGTATGCGGCGACAGTGGCTTGTGCAGGCCACCGTGCTGCGCATGCTTCTTGATCAGGTACCAGAACATCTGCCGCGTCATGCCCTCGCCGCGCTGTGTGACAAACATGGCATTGCTCACCTTGCCTGCCAGCAAGGCAGGGCGCGCATCGGCAAGGTAGCGCCGCAACCAGTCCAGCGCCTCTTCACCCAAGGGCACCAGCCGCTCCTTGCTGCCCTTGCCCATCACGCGCACCACGCCTTCGCTCAGGCTGGCCTGCGCGACGCTCAACCCCACCAGCTCGGACACGCGCAAACCGCTGGCATACAGCACTTCCAGCATGGTGCGGTCGCGCTGTCCCAGCGGCGCATTGATGTCGGGCGCATTCAGCAGCAACTCCACGTCCTGCTCGGTGAGGCTCTTGGGCAGGCTGCGCGGCAGCTTGGGGGTGGCAATCTGCAGAGTCGGGTCGACGCTGATTTTCCCCTGGCGCAGCTGGTACTGGTACAGGCGCTTGAGGCTGGAGATGGCGCGCGAGGTTGAGGTGGCCTTGGCCTTCTGCTCCACCACCAGATGCGCCAGAAAACCCTGGATATCCGCATGCGTGCATTGCAGCAAATCAACTTTGCGATGTTGCTGCAGCCACATGGCAAATTTATTCAGGTCACGCCGGTAGCTTTCCAGCGTGTTGCGCGCGAGGCCGTCTTCCAGCCACAGCGTGTCGCTGAATTCGTCGAGGAGATCGGTGTTATTCATCTTGAGAAAGACTTAGCCACAGAGAAATGAGGCAAACAGGGATGTTCGGTTTGTCGCCCAACTCGATAAACCAATGGTTGGCCAAATATGGGCAGCACTCTCAACGGGCACCGAGAAAGAGCCCATGAATGCCGCGCGCGCTCTGTGTTCTCTGTGGCTTGAATGATGGCTTTGCGGTTCATATCGCCCCTTCATGCGCCAGCAACCAGCGTTTGATGTCTAACGTCGAGCCCTCCCTATGATTCGCAAAGCCGCCCAACCCGACTTTGCTCACCACGCGATGACAGGGAATGACGATGGGAACGGGGTTGGCGCCACAGGCCTGGCCCACGGCGCGTGCGCTGGAGGCAAGCTCTTTGGCCAGCGCGCCGTACTGGCGCGTGTGGCCGCACGGAATGGCGCACATTGCCCGCCATACCTTGCTTTGATGCGCAGTGCCGTTGAGCTGGAGTGGCAGATTGAAGCGAAAATCCGGATTGGCAAAATAAGCCATGAGCTGCTCGCACACCTTGCGGCTGAGGCCATCACCCGGGGGCTGCAGCGCGGTGTCCGGGGCGAGGAAATCGATGCCGACCAGCACATCTTGCGTGCAGCGGATGCCGAGCACACCGAAGGGTGCTGCCAGTTTTGCCTGGTATGGAGGGATGGCTTTCATGGCTGGATATCATAACGCAAGCAAGTGGGCTTTTAAAAAATTCGGAATTCGCCCAAATGCAAGGCGCGGGAAAAATTTCGCCGCGCGCATATGGGCGATGTGCAAGCAAGCAATTTTTTAGCAACACAGCAGTTGGGATGAAGTCTGAATTTTTAACCAATGAAAATGGGGAGCCGAAGCTCCCCATTCTTTCCTGCCTGCGTGCAAACTTAAGCAGCAGTTTTGCGGGCGACCAGCTTTTCCTTGATACGTGCGGACTTGCCGGAGCGGTCGCGCAGGTAGTACAGCTTGGCACGACGCACATCACCGCGGCGCTTGATCTCGATGCTCGCGATGCTAGGCGAGTAAGTCTGGAAGGTACGCTCTACGCCTTCGCCGGACGATACCTTACGCACGATGAACGAGGAGTTCAGTCCCTTGTTGCGCTTGGCAATCACCACGCCTTCGAAAGCCTGTGCGCGCTTGCGCTCACCTTCAACCACGTTAACGTTCACGATCACGGTATCGCCGGGAGCGAAATTCGGGATCACTTTACCCAGACGGGTCATTTCTTCTTTCTCAAGTATCGCGAGCAGATTCATTTTGTTTCCTCTTGTTGTACGAAAGCTTGTTCCTGCTGGTACTCTGCCAGTAGCCGAGCTTCCTGTTTTGTTAACTGGCGTGTTGCCAGCAAATCAGGGCGACGTTCCCAGGTGCGTCCCAGCGCCTGTTTCAATCGCCACTTTTCTATTTCGGCGTGGTGCCCTGACATCAATACTTCCGGAACACCCTCGCCTTGATAAACTTCAGGCCGCGTGTAGTGCGGAC
>JANYJE010000097.1 GCA_025408405.1 Nitrosomonadales bacterium
AGAATGCTGCCCGGGTAACGCGCCAGATACTGCTCCAGCCAGATGATGGCTTCCAGATCGAGGTGGTTGGTGGGTTCGTCGAGCAACAACAGATCGGCACGGTGCATCAACGCGCGGGCAAGATTCAGGCGCATGCGCCAACCGCCGGAAAAACTGCTGACGGGCCGCTGCAGCGTGTCGGCCTCAAAACCCAAACCATTCAGCAGTTGCGCTGCGCGTGCCGGCGCGCCATAGCCGTCGATGGACTCGAAGTGCTGCTGCGCCTCGAACCATGCCGTGTCATGCTGCTCTTGCGCAAGTGTCTTTTCCAGCCGGCGCAATTGCGCATCGCCGTCCAGCACGAACTCCAGAGCAGGCTGCGCGGAATTGGCAATCTCCTGTTCGACATAGCCCAGCGTCTTGCCGCTTTGCAGCGACACTTCCCCGCCATCGGATCTGATCTCGCCACGAATCAGCCTGAACAGAGTGGATTTACCGCAGCCATTCTTGCCTACCAACCCGATGCGCTGGTTGGCGAAAGCTTGAAGGTTTGCGGATTGGAACAGCGGAGTGCCACTTTGCAGGTACGTCAAGTTTTGAATATTCAGCATGGTGCAATGATAACAGAGGGTTTCAACCGCAAGCATCGGGGCTTCAATGATCGGCGACAACGACCTCAGCCCACCAGTCATCCATGTGCGCAAGCGCACAGAGGATCCCCCCGGGAACAGGCACAATGCATTCGGTGTCGCGGCACATTCAAATGCCACTGCGCACCCAGACAACCCAAAGGACTCGGCATGCACCCGGATCGTATCAAAGGAATTTTGAAACAATTCAAGGGCAACTCCAAACAACTATGGGGGAAGATCACTTTCGATGAACTGGGCGTGGCCACGGGAAAGAATGAGCACTTGTCCGGACATAAGCAGGAGATCCGCAGTTCCTCAGACACCCCGGAAATCGAAATCTATAACTCGCCAAAATTGGAGACATACGCAGACTCCATCAGCACGATACTGCTCAATTCACGCAATGAAGGAAACCAATGAACTCGGATCACATCGCCGCAATCCTGGCTATCGCGTCACTCTCGTTCAGCGCGATGGCCACGGCGGAAAACATGACGAAGAGCGAATACAGGGCTGCCGGGAAAGAGATCGCTGCCGAGTACCGGGTCAACCAGAAGAGTTGCAATTCGTTCGCGCGTGGATACAAGGTCAGTGCATGACCGAAGCCAGACTCACGGCCAAGACAGAGAAGGCCGATCTCGATGCAGCCTGCAAGACACCTGCCAAGGATAGCAATGTTATTAACCGGCAAAATCGGTTCCCCCTTGGCCCAACAAGAGTGTGATGTCATGACCGAGTCAAAAACACTTGTGCAACTGCAACGGAGCAATCAATGACAAGATCGATACTGATGATTCTTTTGGCGCTCAGCAGCAGCAGTGCGATGGCGAAATGGATCAAGGTTGATAACAACAAAGAATTCACAACCTATGCCGATCACGCCTCGATTCGAAGACACGGGCATTTTGCAAAATTGATGTCCATGTATGAGTACAGATCAGTTCAAACCAACATCACGGATTCATTTTCATACCTGTCCACACAACAGCAGGGCGAATACGACTGCAAAGAAGAAAAATCAAGGATGCTGGCAAGTTCCCTGCACTCCAAAAAGATGGGAAAAGGACGAGTTATCCATTACAAATCAAGCCCCATGGAGTCGATGACCGTATCTACAAACGGTATAGATGAAGCACTCTGGAAGATAGCCTGTGGCAAAACCCAGACGCATCAACTCAAGTAGATGCCCGACAAACGGCTGCGCTGAAAAAGATGAACGGTAGAATTTATTTCCGAATGACCAGTCATAGTGTTACCCAGAATGTTTTGGGGGAAACGTAGTGTGTTGTTTCAACGAAGACATAAAGGAGATTCAAAATGACCTATCAAGACAGCAACGATACCAAGCGTGAAGATACAACGTTCACTATGGTCTTGGGTTGGCTCGCCGCAGCTGCCACCGCGATCGCAACCGTCGCAAGCGTGGCCAGCTTCTCTTAATCGCTGATCTCAAAGATCGATTGCAACACAGGGGTGTATGTTTCGCCCCTGTGTTGAGTCACGTCTTTGAATCAGTGACTGCCTGATTCTGTAGAATATACATGGGCCTGTCGCCTCGATGAGGTGATCATGCACTTGCAAGTGGTTGGATGAATTTCATGAAATGAGGAGTGATTGTGAAAAGCACCGAAGGAACCAGGAGTAAGTTCTACTCGTGGAGCACGGCTGGACGTATCGGTTTTACCGCGATCTTTTTTTTCTGGATCTACATGATCTGGATGAGCACAGCGGATCTGAATGCCAAGTTGAGCGCAGCCACGGATCAGAATACTGCGGTCCACAATATCCAGGTTGAGTTCAAAAACGAAGTTCAGGAATGGAAAGACTTGCTGTTGCGCAGCACTGACCAGAACACGCTGAACAAGAACTGGCAGAGCTATGAAGCACAGTACCAAAAAGTCGCCGCAGAAGCTCAGAACATCCTCCGCCTGAGCGAGACACCTGCCGTCAATGATCAAATCAGGACTTTTGCCGATGCTCATGCGGCGAACCGTGAGCAATACAAAAAGAGTCTGGACTTGCTGGTCAAG
>JANYJE010000098.1 GCA_025408405.1 Nitrosomonadales bacterium
CCCGGCTTGTTGCCCAGCTCGCGCAGCAACGTCACGTAATGCACCTCCAGCTCCGCCCCGCGCTTGGCCTTCAGGCTTTGCCAGTTGTATGCTGCAGGAATGCCCACCTTGCGGTTATACGGCGGCTGACTGTACTCGTCGGCCATTTTCAGGAAAATCAGGTAGGTCAACTGCTCCAGATAGTCGCCATAGCCCACCCCGTCGTCGCGCTGGGTGGTGCAGAAACTCCAGACTTTGGAAACGATGGTTGCGGTTGCGTTCATGCTATGGCCCTCAGCAAGTCATCATTCAGCGCTCCCGTCATTCCCGAGACGGTTCTGATCGGGAATCCAGCTGCTAAGCGACCGGAATTCTGGATCCCCGATAAAAGCATTCGGGGATGACGGCCCGATAAGAGCATTCGGGGATGACGAGCTGCAACGATCCTGCTCATGTCAATTTTTCCCATAAATCCCTCCACATCGGATTCTCCTTTTCGATCAATTCTATTTTCCATTGCCTGTTCCATTTCTTGAGCTGCTTCTCGCGCTGAATGGCTGTCTGCATATCTCCGTGCAACTCGAAATACACGAGAGAATGAACCTCATATTTTTCAGTGAACCCTTCAACCAAATCATTCTTGTGTTGCCATATCCGCTGGATCAAATTGCTGGTTACGCCTATGTACAGAGTGCCGTGGTAACCACTCGCCAGAATATAAACCGCCGGTTGTTTGTCCATAAAACGCCTTGGTTAACCCGTCATTCCCGGAGCGCCCCCGCCACTGTCATTCCCGAGACGCTTCTGATCGGGAATCCAGTTTCTAAACAACCAAAAATTCTGGATCCCCGATAAAAGCATTCGGGGATGACGGCCTTGCCGATCGCCAGAATCATATCCAACGCGTAAAAGATGATCTTGTATTGCTTGCCATCGGTGGCAGTTGTTAAATAATCCTTAACAACTGAATTCCTATCCAACTCCTTATCTTTCAATATCTTGGATATGTGGGTGCTGATATTAGGAACCGAGGTGGAAAAAAGCTCCGCCAACTGACTCTGGTTCATCCATACGTTGCCATCACGAGCGTAGAGCGACACGGCAGCCTTGCCATCTGCGGTGTGGTAGATGAGGAGGTTTTGCTCGGCGTCGTTATTCATTCCGCATTTCCCTTTTTCTTCGGCAGCGTCTTTTGCGCAGGTGGCAAATAATTTTCCGATGACACCACCCGCCTGCCAGTTTTGCCTTCCAGTTCCAATCGCGCCTTCTTGGCGATGCCGCCGCCGCTCTTTGCGGCGGTTTCGTTCTCACCCAGACCCGTGGCCTCCACGCTCTCGGCGATCTGCCGCGTGGAAAGCTCGGCCAGCGCGGTAAAAATCAGCTCCGCCTCGCTCATGTGGTCGCGCAGGTTATGTGACTTCAGCCCCTTCATCGCCTTGTGCTGCTTCACATCCACCTCGGCCCATTCCTGATGGATGATGTTGGTCAGGATCGCGTATTCCTCGCCTTCCTTGATGCCGTGTTCTTTCCAGTAATCGGTCAGCTTGTTGCGCGTTTCCTGCCCGGTCATGCGCTGCTGTATCCACTTCTCGCTACGCCCGTGCTTCTGCCAGGTCTCGCGCGCACGATCCAGCGACAGTCCAGGATCGGCCATCTCCTGCATGCGCTCGTAGCCCACCTTAGCCAGCCATAGCTTGATCGGCTCGGCCTTCGGGCTGGGGACGGACTGCACCAGACGCAGCAGGGTTTCGGCAGTGGCTACGTCGGTCAGGTAATTCTTGCCGTCGGCAGCAGGCAATTTCAGTCGGTGACAATTTGTCACCGACTCACTGCCTTCCTTGCCCAGCCGCTCTTTCAGCTTGTTCCAGTACTTGCGCGCCGTCTGATAATCCGGCTGCTGGGTCAATACCTGCACAATATCCACCACCGAAAACCACCAAGTCTCCGTGGCTTCGTCATAAACGCGACGGATTTCGTGTTCTTCAAAAAGGGCGGGCTGTGGTTGCATGGTCAGGGTTCCTTATCAGGAAAGGCAGGCCAAAGCATCGTAAAGAACGAACGTTCTCATGTCAAATCTTCGTCCTGCTGCGCCGCACCGCCGGGCTCTTCCCGCCAGTTGCCCGCTCCACCAGTATGCGCGCAAGCAACACGGCAGCGGATTCGTCGTGCGGGTCTTGCGCCACCAGTTGGCCGGAGAAGGCTCGCTTCAGGATGGACTGGCGCAGGGCTTCGGATTGTTGCAGGGAGGTGGCGAGGGTTTGATCGAGCTGGTCGGCTTCGGAAAGACGCGATTCGATCAGTTCAACAATTTCCTGCTGATCTTTCAGGCTTGGTAGCGGTACCCGCACCGAGCGAATATTTTCCAGATTCAACCCTGGCTTTCCAGCGCCATAAGCCATCTCAGTTAGCTGCTTGCGACCCGCCGCCTCGGCAACAATGAACCAGTAAAGAAATTCCGGCCAAACTTCCTCGGTCGGTCGGCAGAGGGCGACGTGCTGACTTACATAGGCGACACCTAGCTCATGCTTGACCAAAGCTGCCTTGGTAACGTTTGCGCCAGTAATCGTAACAAGCAAATCGCCGCGTTGAATGCGTGTCCGTAGGCCTTCAGTCTTATTTGGCAGAGAGACAAATGCCACGTCATCGAGTTCGAGGCAATCATGTTTAATATTCTGCGCGCGTACAAATAGATCGCCCTTGGCTGCGTAATAGGCAGCCCACCCACGGGAACCAGAAGTTAGGAATCCAAGGAGTTGCCCCAAGGTTTTTTCCTGCCTTTCCCCTGCGGCGGTGAGCTTGCCTTCAAATGCGTGTTTCAGCAGCGCCTGCCGATACACCTTGAGCTGCTCGCGGGCGGTCTTGAGAGCTTCGATGCCCTTGTCTAGTTCGGAAAATAGCTCCTCGATTTTGGCGACGATGCGGTGTTGTTCGTTTGAAGGTGGCAGTGGAATTTCACACTCACTCAGGTAAGGAGTGGTTACGCGCCGCTGACCAACTGCCCCAGACATATTGTGTTCCGCCTCGCGGCGAAAGGACTGAGATGAGACGCAGTAATACACGAATTTCGCATCTACGCCTGGCAACGAGCGCAGAACATGGAATTCAGTCGAGCCGAAACCAATGCCGTTTATGACTTCCGGAACGACAGCCATTTTTCCGTTTTCCATGCAGGGAGTGATTTTTGCAAAAAGAACATCACCCTCACGAAATGGCGTATAGCCCTTCTTTACTTCCGAAAACTTGCGTGTACTGCTGACATCAATAATCCCGCTTTCAGCTTGTACAGCGGGCATCGGGACAAATGAAACATCGAGATTATCAGCGATTGCCGCCTTATCCAGCGTAGGATTTACAACGGTGATTTCAGAAAGTTTGGCGGTTTGCCATTTTTCTGGAAGTACTTCAGCACTAAAGATCATCACGCTACCAACACTTCATTCAATTCATCCAGCAGCGCATCCATGCGCCCGCCGAACAGTGCATACATTTTGCCCAGCCCGCCTTGTCCGTCGAACGGAGCCATTTCGAGGTCGTCGCGTTCCATGTGGATGGAGACGGCGACGTGGTCGCGGATCATGCGCAGCCAGTTCATTTGTTCTTCGTTGAATTTTTCGCCGCCGCCGCTGTGGTGCTTGAGCACCCAGTTCTGGAAGTTGCGGCGCACGGTGGTGTCGTAGTTGATAAGCTTTTCATCCAGCCCGCACACGCGGCGGATGAGGGCGACCAGCGCAGTGAGTTCGTTGATGGGCTGGCCTTTGTAGTCATCGAGCTGGGCATAGGCTTGCCACACGCGCACCGGGGCGAGCTTGGGTTTGTCGGTCTTCAGGCGGTCGAATACCTGGCGAATCATGGCGTAGGTGACTTCGCGTCGCCGCTGCGGCTGATTGAAGAAGATGGCGAGGGCTTCGATCTTGTCGCGGTGCGTCTTGAGGTAGTCGGCAAACTCGTCGGTCAGGGTTTGCGCGTTGAGGGCGGCATCCTTGTCCCATTCGGCGCGCAGCACGGTGTCGAGGTTGTCGTGGTCTATGGTTTGTTCCTTGTCGCGGCGGATGGCGTCGATGAGTTCGATCAGTTCGCCGTTCAGCACGCGGGCAGCTTCGCCCACCAGCTGCTGCTGCGCTTCGGCGCGCTTGCTGTCGCCGGGGTCGGTGCCGATGGGTTGCCTGGCGAGTTCCAGCGCGCGGGCTTCGATGTTGTCGGCATCAATGGCGCTGAACAGTTGGCTCACCAGTTGCGAAAGCTCCATGCCGCCTGCGGCTTCGCGGATGCGGCGCTGTTCGTCCACATCCAGTTGTTTGTTGAGCCGCGCCAGCCGACCGGCCAGCGAGGACACGGTGTTCTCGTCGCTCGCACCCAGCATCACGCCCATGGCCAGGTCTTTGAGCGGCACGGTGGGCTTGGTGATGAGCGGCTGGCTGGCAGTCTTGAGCGATTTGGTGACGCCGACAGCATCCACTATCACGTAATGCGTCTTGGCGCTCTTGGCGGAGGGGGTGACTTTCTTCAGTTCGTCGAGGTCGTAGGTGCGCGTGCCGCGCCCTTTCATCTGCTCGAAGTAGTTGCGGCTTTTCACGTCGCGCATGAACAGCAGGCATTCCAGCGTCTTCACATCCGTGCCGGTGGCGATCATGTCCACGGTGACGGCGATGCGCGGGTAGAAGGTGTTGCGGAAGGCGGAGAGCACCGACTTGGGGTCTTCGTCTATCTTGTAGGTGAGCTTTTTGCAGAAGGCGTTGCCCTCGCCGAACTCCTCGCGCACGATGTTGATGATGTCGTCGGCGTGGCTGTCGGTCTTGGCGAAGATCAGGGTCTTGGGCACTTCTTCGCGGCCGGGGAAAATTTCGGGCAGCTTGTCGCGGAAGGTGCGGATGATGGTGCGTATCTGATCCGGATTGACCACGCTGCGGTCAAGCTGCTTGGCATCGTAGGCTTCGTCTGCGCCGTGCTGTCCCCAGCGCTTTTTGCGAGTGAGTTTTTCGCGGCGCTCGACTTGCTGTTGCGCCTTGATGACTTCGCCCTGCTTGCTGATCTGCGTTTCGATGACATACACCTCGTTGCCCACGTTCACGCCATCGGCCACGGCTTTTTCGTGGCTGTATTCGCTCACCACGTTTTTCTTGAAGAAGCCGTAGGTGCGGTTGTCCGGGGTGGCGGTGAGGCCGATGAGGCTGGCATCAAAGTAATCCAGCACTTGCTGCCACAGGTTGTAGATGGATTCGTGGCATTCGTCGATGAAGATGAAGTCGAAAAATTCCGGCGGGATTTTTTCGCTATAGACGACGGGCATGGGCTGCTTGGGCTGAACCAGCTCGTTCGGGTCGATTTCCTCGGCGGCTTCGTCCAGCGGCTTGTCCTTGAGGATGGAATACAGACGCTGGATGGTGCTGATGCAGACCTGGCTATCCTTGGCGATGAAGGAATTCTTCAGGCGCTGCACGTTGTAGAGCTCGGTGAACTTGCGGTTATCGTCGAGCGGGGTGTAGGACATCATTTCCTGCTCGGCCTGCTCGCCCAGGTTTTTGGTGTTGACCAGGAACAGCACGCGCTTGCCGTGGGCAAACTTGAGCAGGCGATAGATGGAAGTAATGGCGGTGTAGGTCTTGCCCGCGCCGGTGGCCATCTGGATCAGGGCGCGCGGGCGGTCGGCCTGGAACGACTCTTCCAGATTGACGATGGCGCTGTGCTGGCAATCGCGCAGGCGCTTATCCGGTTCCAGCTTGGGAATGTGGTGCAGGCGTTCACGTAATGATGCGCTTTGGCTCAGCCATTCCTTGAGCGTTTCGGGGCGGTGGAAGTTGAATACCTCGCGCGAACGCGGCTTGGGATCGCGACCATCGGTGCAGCGGGTGATGATGCCGGTGCTCTCATACAGGAACGGCAGCGGCTCTTTGTTGTTGACCCACTTGAGCTTGGCGGCGGCATAGCCAGCGGTCTGCAATTCGACTTCGGTGATCTTGTGGCCGAGGTCTTCCTTTTTGGCTTCGATCACGCCGCAGGCTTTGCGATCCACAAACAGCACGTAATCGGCGGGGCCGATGTCGGTCTGGTACTCGCGCACCGCGATGCCCAACCCCGCGCTTGGGTCAAATTTGTTTTTCGACTGCACGACCCAGCCCGCCTGCTCCAGCAGCGCGTCGATGGTGTCGCGGGCTTTTTGTTCGGGGTTCTGGTTTTCGGTCATTACGACAGCTAGTTCCTATATTATTAGGCGGTTTTAAGCGCCTAATAATATAGGAACTGTACCGCTGGCGTAAGACTGAACTGCATAACCTAACTCCATTCAGAATGCATAAGACGCTGTCGTCGCGATACGAACTGCCCAGGAGTGTTGGAATACCTATCAGGTATCTATGCTGCCTTCTTGACTGTCATTTTGACTTCCATGCCTGCACGGGCGAGCATGTTGACGAGGGCGTCAAGACTGAATTTTTCGATGCGGCCTTTGAGCAGGGCATTGAGGCGGGGCTGGGTAAGCCCCAGCATTTTGGCTGCTTCGCTTTGGGTGGCGCCGCTCTTTTTGACGAGTTGCTCGATCTTGATCATCAAATCGGTACGCAGCAGCAGGTTCTGGGCTTCGCCTTCTGGAAAGACGAGGTCGCGGAATACGTTGTCGCTGCCTTTGATTATTTTAAGTGGTGCGTTCATTTCTTGGTCCTTTCGCTAAGCAATTCCTGGTGGCGCCTGGTTGCGAGGTCGAGGTCGCGCAGCCGTTCAGCGTCGATGATGATGTGGCCAGCGGTGACGTCATTATTCATTTTATGGTTAAGTAGTCGCTTTAAAGCGTAGGCAGAAATATCCAGACTTTCAGCGATGGTGATGAAGGTGCGCCTTAAATCATGGATCATGAAGCGGACACCGGAATTTTGAATTACATGAAGCATGTGTTTGCTAGGTGTTCCGTGAGTTGCGGTTTCGATAAATGAACATGCCGGATAAGCGGGAGGCTAAATCCCCCATGAAAGCTTTTGGGCTGCCGGTGTGGTTGTTGTATATAATAGACACATAAATTTTTAAAAAAAATAAAGTTGTATCTGGAGAAAGTAAGTCGGTAAGTGCATGAAAATCAATACACCTGTCACAAATAATGAAGTCCTCATGCAAGCGGAAAGACCTATCGTCAGCAAGACTGACCTTAAGGGGCTCATTACCTACGCCAATCAGGCTTTCATCGAGATCAGCGGCTACAGCCGCGAGGAACTGATCGGCAAGAACCACAACATCGTGCGCCATCCGGACATGCCACCAGAAGCGTTCGGCTGGCTGTGGGATACGCTCCAGCACAACATGCCTTGGCGCGGCCTGGTCAAGAACCGCTGCAAGAGCGGCGATTTCTACTGGGTAGAGGCTTACGTCACCCCCATCAAGGAAAATGGCCGTACCGTGGGCTACATGTCGGTACGCACCCTCCCTGACCGCAGCGAGGTCAGGGCATGCGAGGAGCTGTACCGGAGCATGCGCGAGGGGCGTGCGTCATTGCCCAAGCGCGGCTTCAGGCTGGATGACATTTCCTTCCAGGCCAAGCTGAATCTTATTTTTGCCACCATGGTCGTCATGCTGGGCGGCAGCAACCTGTATTACTTCCTGCAAGCCAAGACCACGCTGGATCAGATTGTCGCCTCCGTCGTCGGCATCGGCGTCCTGCTCACCGTGCTTGCCCGGTTCTGGTTGGGCGGCACGGTCAGCCGCTTTCTCGCCAAGGTGCGCCATGGGCTCGGGCAGATATCAGAGGGCAACTTCAATTTCTCCGTAAGCGTGGACAGTCGCGATGAGTTCGGCCATATCCTGAACGAGTTCGAATCCATGCGCATCAACCTGCGCGCCATTATGGCAGACGTCATGTTGGCAGCGAAAAACGTGGATGCCGGTTCGCAGCAAGTCAGGACAGAAATGCAGGGGCTGTTACAGCGTTCCAACAGCCAGGTCGACCGTGTCAACAGCGTCAGCAGCGCAGTCGAGCAAATGCACCAGTCTATCGAATCCGCCAACGAACATACCAGGACTGCCGAGGAGATGGCGGTCAAAACCACCACGATTGCGCAGCACGGCAGCCAGCAAATGGGCAGCAGTATCGCATCCGTGGAACGGATCGTAGGGGTGGTTAACGAGTCGCGCGCAACCATACTCAACCTGCATGAATCCATCCAGCGTATCGAACAGCTCTCCCGCACCATCAAGGATGTGGCCGATCAAACCAACCTGCTGGCACTGAATGCGGCGATTGAGGCTGCGCGTGCCGGGGATCAGGGGCGCGGCTTCGCGGTGGTGGCGGATGAAGTGCGCAAACTGGCCGAGCGCACAGCCCGCAGCACGGTGGATATCAGCAGTACGGTAAGCGAAATCAAGCTGGCGACTACGGCTGCCGTCACTTCCATGGATGCTGCCGTCGGCGAAGTCGGGCGCAGCACCGGGTTGATAAGGGAGAGCAGTTCCAGCCTGTCCGATATTCTTTCCGCCAGTGACAGTGCAATGGAAATGGCGCATGAAACTGCCGTGATGCTGCGACAACAAGCGGCAGCGGCTGAGGACGTGGCGCACAACATGATCGAGATTCAAACACTGGCATCCAACAATACCAGCAGCATAGGCACCACCGAATATGCCACCGAAAAACTCGCGCAAACCGCCTCGGAGCTGAACTTGCTGGTCAGGCACTTCGAGAAATCGCTGTAAGCGGTTTTCCGGTAACGCAACCTTGATAACCGCTCACAAGAATAGGCCGACCTGTCCCTATGTGTAACCTCAAATGATTAAAATGTGGAATTCGCTGGGGGTGCAGGAGAAGCTGCACATCCTGATCCAGGGTACCCTCATTATCCTGTTTGTCATTTCCGCACAGTGGGTGGTCAGCCGTTTCAAGGTTCAGGTCACTACGTCAGTAGAGGCGCGCGCCGTGGGGACTGCGGACGGGCTGATCAACGGCATGAACATGCTGATGCTGACCGGCACGATTTCAAATCAGGACAACCGCAAACTGTTTCTGAACAAGATGGCGCAGTCCAAGGGCATCCACGAACTGCGCATCATCCGTGCGCAACAGGTTAGCGACCAGTTCGGCCACGGCTTGCCGGAAGAGCAGGCGGTGGACGAGATTGACCGCGAAGTCATGGCGACTGGGAAAACTGTATTCCAACGGTTGCAAGGAATCGACGGCACGCCCTTGCTGCGCGTGGTGGTGCCGTTCATCGCGCAGGAGAACTTCCGCGGGACCAATTGCCTTTCCTGCCACCATGTCCAATCGGGCAGCGTGAACGGCGCGGCCAGCGTCACCATCGACCTGTCGGATGAGGAGGTTGGCGTCAGCGAAGTCGAACGGCTGATGTGGCTGGGGCAACTCGTCATCCAGCTGCTGCTGTCGCTGATCATTGCGCTGTTCGTGCGCATGCTCATCATCAAGAACATCGCCAAGCCCGTGAAAAAACTGCAGGTGGCGATGGCGGCCATCCAGCAGGATAAGGACCTGTCCAAACGGGTGGACATAGACGAGAACAATGCCGACATCGGCGAGATGGCGAAGACCTTCAATGCGCTGGTCGAAGGTCTGCAACATGCAACCATGCGCCTGGATCTTTTTGCCCAGGTATTCGAGAACAGCAGCGAGGCTATTCTCATCACCGACGCCGAGCGCAATATTGTGGCGGTGAACCGCGCGTTCACCACGATTACAGGCTATGAGCCGGGAGATGTGATAAGCAAGAACCCCAAACTGCTCAATTCGGGCAGGCAGACCCCGGAGTTCTACCATGCCATGTGGCAATCCATCGGCGAGACCGGGCAGTGGCAGGGCGAGATATGGAACCGGCGCAAAAACGGCGAGATTTATCCTGAGTGGTTGTCCATCGGCACGGTCAGGAATGAGAACGATGAGGTGGCGAATTACATTGCCCTGTTCAACGACATCACCGAGCGCAAGGCGGCTGAGCAGCACATCCAGTTCCTGGCGCATTACGACTCCTTGACCAAGCTGCCCAACCGCAGGCTGTTCGACGACCGGATCCAGCAGGCACTCGCGGCTGCCAAGCGCAAGAACAAGCAGGCTGCGCTGCTGTTTCTCGACCTCGATCGTTTCAAGAGCATCAACGATTCGCTCGGTCATTTATCGGGAGACCAGCTGCTGCAGTCCGTGGCGGACAAGCTGATCGCCTGTGTGCGCGAAACGGATACGGTATGCCGCCAGGGGGGCGACGAATTCCTGATCCTGCTGCCGGAAATCAACAAGCCGGAGGATGCGGCGCATATCGCGGCCAAGATTACCTCGGCCATGTCTGAGGCGCACATTGTCGAAGGGCACCGCCTGGTCGTTACGTTCAGCATCGGCATCAGCATGTATCCCGAGGACGGTAGCGACAGCCAGACCCTGATTAAGAACGCCGACGCGGCGTTGTACTATGCCAAGGAAAAAGGGCGGAATAATTTCCAGTTCTTTACCATGGATATGAATGCTGAAGCGGCGGAACGACTCACGCTGGAGGGTGGTCTCAGGTTGGCCATGCAGCGGGGTGAATTCACCTTGCATTACCAGCCGCAAATCGACACCCACAGCGGAAAAATAATCGGCATGGAAGCGCTGATGCGCTGGCAACATCCGGATAAGGGCTGGATACCTCCCGCCAAGTTCATCCCCATCGCCGAGGAATGCGGCTTGATCAACCAGATCGGCGAATGGGTGCTCAAGACAGCGTGCGCCCAAAACAAGAAATGGCAGGATGAGGGGCTGCTCAAGGTGCCTGTCGCGGTCAACCTCTCCGCACTGCAGTTTCACCAGAAGGATATCAAGGGAACGATTGCGCAGGTGCTGCGCGAATCCGGCCTGGAACCGCGCTACCTGGAAATCGAAATCACCGAGAGCGCTTCGATGAAGGAGGTCGAGATCACCATCAGCACGCTTAACGAACTCAAGCAGATGGGCGTGCTGATCTCGATCGACGATTTCGGTACCGGTTTTTCCTCCTTGAACCACCTTAAACGCTTCCCGATAGACAAGCTGAAGATAGATCAGTCCTTCGTGCGCGACATTACCGCTAACGCGGACGATGCGGCGATAGTCAAGGCCATCATTGCCATGGGGCACAGCTTGCGACTCAAGGTAATTGCCGAAGGCGTGGAACTTGCCGAGCAATTTGCTTTTTTACGCGGACATGAATGCAATGAAATTCAGGGCTATTATTTCAGCAGGCCATTGGCTATCGAGGATTTCGGCAAATTTGCAAAGTCGCGGAGTGACAGCATGCTGCCCGCTGCCGGCCGCGCCGGCGTGCCCTCTGTAGGCGTAACGGAAATCGACGCGCAGCACCAGGAGTTGTTGGGCATGCTTAACAGGATGGATGAGGCCTTGCAGAATAACGCGCCCGCCGAAATTTTTGTCCGGATGCTGGATGAATTAATAGAGCATACGCAGTTTCACTTTACGACCGAAGAACGGCTGATGAGCCAGAGCAATTACCCTAATGCAGGGGTGCATCGCAAGGAGCACCAGCTCCTGCTGGAAGAGATCGGTTACCTCAAGGATAAGTTGGGCATGAAAGTTGAACTGATGGTGTTGCAATCGATTAAGGATTGGCTTTTCAGCCACATCCAAAACTCGGACCATCGCCTGACCCTATTCATTGCAAATTAAAATCACCTTGGCTGCATGGTTGCAGCCTTGCGTGCAGTGGCCGCTTTAAGGGCCGCATCTTCTGCCGCAGCTTTTTTCTGTTCTCCCCCGAGTCTTGCACGGGCTACACGTTGTTCTTGAGCCTGGGCAGTCAGTTGCTTCTGGGCAATGACGGCCTGCATGCGGTTCACACCAGCGGATACGCTGGCAAGCAGGAGAGTCGCCACGATGGCAAAGAAGCGATAGCCGGGCTTGTAATCGGGGGATTCGGGTTCCGGAAAAAAGCGGTTTCGAACAAACGTGATGGCGAAAAAAAACGGGAACGCAACGACCGATGACAACGCGGTGGCAATCCCGAGCGCAAATTTCAAGTCTCCCCAATCCGAATCACCCGCAGCCAGTGATGTCGCAAACATTGAGCAAACGAAGACAAATGCCAGCAAGAATGCGACGACAGAATAGATAATATTTTTTCTCACGTGTGATTCCTAATCCTGACAGTTTCTGTTGGAGGTTAAAAGGAGGGTGTATTTTTGCCAGAATGAATGTGCCGAATCTGTGCCAGGCCGGCCGTGAATGACTTGGGTTAAGACGGGGCCCGCACAGCCCGCAAAAATATAAAGCCTTGCAGCGCTGCAGGGCTTTGTTTTGTTGGCAGGCCTATTTGTCGGTTCGTAAAATATACGATTTGTGGCGGTTTGCATACGCAAGCCCCCATGCGCCTGCCGCCAATATCCATGCGACAAGCTTGGCAATGCTTGAATGGAATTCCAGCAAATCCATTTGCAGTACAACCGTGAACGCGGTGATGTTAAAGGCGATGATGGCAAAAATAACGAACAGCGGAATCTTGATCATGCTTCTATTTCCTTATCTGACAGATAAAATCGAATGACGTTGCCGTGCGCAACAATGGACGCCCGGACCGGGATTCTATTTGATTAGCGCCACGATGCGCAAATGCCGGCGTCCAGAAATCCTGCGGCATTCGTGGATAGGCAAGGATTTTCATCAGCGTTGCCGCATCAGCTTGAACACCTCGAACCACAGCACGCTACCCAGCCCCGCCGCGATGCACAGTGCGAACTGGTAGAGGGTGATGCCGGCAAAATGGAACATCTCGCGCAGGAAAGGCAGGATCAGCGTCGCCGCCAGAAAACAGAAGGCGCCGCCGGTCACCCACCATAGTGCGTAGTTGCGGCTGTAGAGGGCGGCCAGGATAGTGTGTTGCCATGAACGGTTGACCAGTATCAGGCCCAAATTGCCGATGACCAGCGTGGAAAAGGTCAGCGCGCGCGCCGCTTCTGCGGCGACTCCCATCTGCAGCGAGTAGCCGAGCACGGCGAGTGTGGCGAGCAGCACGACCAGGCCCTGCAGCAGGCTGATGAGCAGGATGTGTCTGCCGAACAGCGGCTCGTGCGGGTCGCGCGGCGGGCGCTGCATGATGTTTTCTTCTGCGGGTTCCGCCTCGAAGGCGATGGAGCAGGCGGGGTTGATGATCATTTCCAGAAACACGATGTGTACCGGTGCGAACATTGCGGGCCAGCCCAGCAGCAGCGGAATCAGCGACAGGCCGACGATGGGGATGTGTACGGCAAAGATATACGCCATGGCCTTGCGCAGGTTGTCGAAGATGCCGCGCCCGAGACGTACCGCGTGCACGATGGAAGCGAAATCGTCGTCCAGCAATACCAGCGCTGCCGCCTCGCGCGCCACGTCGGTGCCGCGCCCGCCCATGGCGATGCCGATGTGCGCCGCCTTCAGCGCGGGGGCATCGTTCACCCCGTCGCCGGTCATCGCCACCACGCAGCCGTTGGCCTTGAGCGCATTCACCAGGCGCAGTTTCTGTTCCGGCACCATGCGCGCAAAAATGTTGCTGTGGCGGATGCGTACACACAGGGTGGCGTCATCCATCCGGCCGAGCTCGGGCCCGCTGATAATGCCGCCGCTGCCGGTCTCCAGCCCGATCTGGCTGGCAATGGCCGCGGCGGTGGCGGGGTAGTCGCCGGTGATCATCACCACGCGTATGCCCGCCGTGGCGCATTCTTGCAGGGCGAGTGCTACGGTTGGGCGTAGCGGGTCGGCGAGACCGATCAAACCCAGAAATTCAAAATCGAAATCATGCTGGATGTCCGGCCACTCGCGCCCCTTGTAGTTGGCGCGGGCCACCCCCAGCACGCGCATGCCCTGTGCGGCCAGCGCATTGATCTGCACTTCGAGTTCGGCCAGCTGTGCCGGGGCCAGATGGCACAGGTCGGCC
Organism: Nitrosomonadales bacterium; assembly: GCA_025408405.1. GTDB lineage: Bacteria > Pseudomonadota > Gammaproteobacteria > Burkholderiales > Gallionellaceae > 39-52-133. Next base: position 13,833 of record JANYJE010000098.1, read on the forward strand.
ACCGCTTCCGGTGCGCCCTTGCTCGCCACCACATACTCGTCGCGGTCGCGTGCGCGCCACACGTGCGACAGCGCCAGCAGCTCGGGCGACAGCGCATATTCATGCTTGAGTACCCAGTCGCGATGGATGTGTTCAGTCTCGGCCAGATAGTTTGCCGCGAGTGCGTGGATGGCTTTTTCCATCGGATCGAAAGGCTCAATCTCGCTGGACAGCACGGCAAATTCAAGCAGCTGGTGAAAGGTCTCGGGCAGTTCTGTTTGCGCGGCGCCGACAACAAATGTTGCTCCCGCCACGTTCAGCTGCTGCACCGTCATGCGGTTGAGGGTGAGGGTGCCGGTCTTGTCCACGCACAACACCGTGGCCGAGCCCAGCGCTTCCACCGTGTGTACGCGGCGCGTCAATACCTGATGGCGTGAGATGCGCCATGCGCCCATGGCCATGAATACGGTGAGTACCAGCGGATATTCTTCAGGCAGTATGGACATCGCCAGGGTGATGCCGGAGAGCAGGCCGCGCAGCCAGTCGCCATGGGTGTAAACGAAGATCAGCACCAGCAGCAGGCACAGCAGCCCGCCGACCATGGCGAGCTTGCGCACCAGGCGGCCTATCTCCTGCTGCAGCGGTGTCGCTGCAATTTCCACCCCTTGCAAGGCACGGCCGATCTTGCCGATTTCGCTGCAGGGGCCGGTTGCCAGCACGCGCGCCAAGCCGCGACCCTGCGTAATCAGGGTTCCCGAATAGACATAAGGCTGGTCATCGCCGCCCGGTGGCGTGATTGAACCGGCGCCAGGCTGGGCGATCTTGCGTACCGCCAGCGATTCCCCGGTCAGCAGCGATTCGTCCGCAGCCAGGCTGCTGCACTCGATCAATACCGCATCCGCCGGCACGCGGTCGCCTTCGCTCAGGATCAGGATGTCGCCGCGCACCACCTCGCGTCCGGCAATGCGCACGGCTTGCCCCTCGCGCACCACCAGCGCGCGCGGGCTGGTGAGGTCGCGCAGGGCTTCCAGCACGCGTTCAGTTTTGTATTCCTGATAGATGGTGATGCTCATCACCACGCACACAAAGCCCAGCAGCATCAGCGCGTCGCTGACATCACCCAGCAGCAGATAGATGGCGCCAGCACCAACCAGCAGCAGGAACATGGGCTCGCGCACCACCTCCAGTGCAATGGCGAATAAATTGCGCTGTCCCGAAGTGGACAGTTCATTCGCCCCGTCATGTGCAAGCCGCAGCACCGCCTCGGCTTGCGACAAGCCATGCTGGAAAGTTTGCTCGGGCGGAATGTGGCTCATGCGTGCGTCCCTTGGATGCAATACAATTCGGGTAAGCTGTAGTCTCGATTGAACCTGCGCTGCCTCAGGATTTTGCCGGAAACCAACGCATCGTGCCGAAAAAATATTTCAAAAAGTTCATGCCCAACCATGAGTCCATCCGGCAAAACCGCTGGATACGACCTTTTGGTGCGTGGCTGCAGCATCACAACCTGTGGCACCTGCATCGGCGTTCGGTGTCGGGCGGGGTCGCGGTAGGGATGTTCTGCGGCCTGATTCCGGGCCCGTTCCAAATGCTGGGGGCGGCGCTGATGTCCGTGCTGTTTCGCGTCAACCTGCCCATCGCCATGGCGACCACGCTATATACCAACCCATTCACCATCGTGCCGCTGTACGTGCTGGCCTATAAGCTGGGCGCACTGGTTACCGGGCAGAGCCACGCGCTGGCGGCCGCACATTTCAATGAGCCGGATATGGACTGGAGCAACTGGTTCAGCGTGATGCTGGATTGGGTGGTGTCACTGGGTAAACCCTTTGCCATCGGCCTGCCGCTGCTGGCTGTCGTTCTCGCCGTGCTGGGCTATATCGTGGTGCGCATAGGCTGGCGCATTCATGTGCTGGTGCAATGGCGCAAGCGGGCGGCACGACGCAAGCAGCGGGGGGCGTGATATGGGGGCTGATAAAATGCGCGGCCTGCATGCCTGGCTGTCAAGAAGAAAAGGATACCGATGAAATTATTGCGTATGGCGTTGGCTGCCTTGCTCTTGTCGTTGTCTGCCCATGTTGCCGCAGCAGCACCGCTCACCGTTGCGGTCGCAGCGAACGTGAAATTTGCCTTTGACGATTTGCAGGCCGAGTTCAGGAAATCCACGGGCATCGAAATAAACAGTGTGGTCGCTTCCTCCGGCAAGATTGCCGCACAGGTTCAGGGCGGCGCTCCGTTCGATGTATTCCTGTCTGCGGACATGGAATTTCCCGAGGCGCTACACAAGAATGGTCTGGCCGTCAGTGCTCCCAAAATCTATGCCTATGGCGTGCTGGTGCTGTGGACCCTGAACCCGCTGGATTTGGCGCAGGGTGTGAAAGTGCTGGCCGACCCGGCGCTGCAGAAAGTGGCCATCGCCAATCCCAAACTCGCGCCCTACGGCCGCGAAGCCATGCGCGTGCTCGATTACTACCAGCTGCGTGCCGCCGTTGAACCCAGACTGATCTTTGGCGAGAGCATCGCGCAGGTGAACCAGTACATAGACACCCAATCCGCAAGCATCGGCTTCACCGCAAAGTCCGTGGTGCTGGCTCCGCAACTCTTGGGGCGCGGCAAGTGGATCGAAGTCCCCAGGGAAAGCTACCAGCCCATCGCGCAGGGAGTCGTCATCCTGAAACATGGTGCAGAGACCAATGCGGCTGCGGCGCAGCGCTTTGTGGAATTTATGGCTTCGCCTGGAGCGCGCAACATACTCGAAAATTACGGATACCTGGTGCCATGAACCAGTTGCACGGACGCATCGTCGGCATCGAGTCCAACGACCACCTGTCGCTGGTGGATATCGAGATCGGCGGCGACACTTTCACGGCCATGCTGCTGGAAACGCCGCAAAGCGCAGCGTATCTGGCGCTGGGCAATGAGGTGCGGGTGTTGTTCAAGGAAACCGAGGTGTCGCTGGCCAAGAACCTTTCCGGCCAGATCAGCCTGCGCAATCGCGTGTTCGGCACGGTGACGAGCATACGCAGCGGCGATATCTTAAGCGAGGTGGTGCTGGACTATCGCGGCCAGCAGCTCACCAGTATCATCACCACGCGCTCGGTCCAGCGCCTGGATATCAAGGCTGGTGATCAGATAGAGGCCTTGATCAAGGCAAATGAGGTTTCGTTGATGGAAGTAGGTAGTGAATAATGCAAATACATTTGGCCACAGAGAAAAGGCAAGGAATTGGCAACTTGTAGTGAATCAAACTATGGGCGAAAAGCGCAAGCCATTGAGTACTTCACATTCTCTGTGTCCTCTGCGGCTTGATTGGTAGTGTTTAAGATAATCGAGGGCTCATTCTAAATGCAAAGAAAAATCGGCATCATCGGCGGTAGCGGAGTGTATGACATCGAGGGGCTGGCCAACAAACGCTGGCAGCGCGTGGAATCGCCGTTCGGCGCGGCCTCCGACGAGTTGCTGCTGGGCGAGCTGGACGGCATCGAGCTGGTGTTCCTGCCGCGCCACGGACGCGGCCACAAGCTGCCGCCCTCCGAGATCAACTTCCGCGCCAACATCGATGCCTTGAAACGCGCGGGCGTCACCGAGGTGATCTCGGTCAGTGCCGTCGGCTCGTTGCGCGAGCACTTGAAGCCCGGCATGTTCGTGATCGTCGACCAGTTTGTCGACCGCACCTTCGCGCGCGAGAAATCCTTCTTCGGTAGCGGCCTCGTGGCGCACGTGTCGATGGCGCATCCGGTGTGCAAGCGTCTGGGCGACCATATCGAGGCCGCAGCACGTGAGGCTGGCATCACGGCTTTGCGCGGCGGCACCTATCTGGTGATGGAAGGCCCGCAGTTTTCCACGCTGGCCGAGTCCGAGTTGTATCGCAGCTGGGGTTGCGACGTGATCGGCATGACCAATATGCCCGAGGCCAAGCTCGCGCGCGAGGCCGAGCTGTGCTACGCCACCGTGGCGATGGTCACCGATTACGATTGCTGGCATCCCGATCACGACGACGTCACGGTAGAGCAGATCATCCGCGTGTTGACGCAGAATGCCGACAAGGCGCGCAGCCTGGTGAAGCAAGTGGCACCCAGGGTGTGGAACGATGCTCATGCCGCCGCCTGCCCTTGCCGCAGCGCCCTGCAATATGCGCTGATCACCGCAGCGGAGGCGCGCGATGGCGCGATGATCAAAAAGCTCGATGCCGTGGCGGGGCGAGTATTGAAAGGCGCGGCATGAACGAACTACGCGCAGCCCTGCTGCACACCTCGCGCCGCATGGTCGAGCTGGGCCTCAATCGCGGCACGGCGGGCAACGCCTCGGTGCGCTGCGGCGACAATATCCTGATCACGCCGTCCGCGCTGCCGGTCAGCGAGATGGGCGGGCAGGACATGGTGCTGCTGGCTACAGACGGGAAAGTGTTGCAAGGCGGCAAGCCTTCCAGCGAATGGCGTTTCCACTGCGACATCCTGAAGGCGCGCGGCGAGATCGGCGCGGTGCTGCATATGCATTCCCCTTTCGCCACCACCATGGCCTGCCTGCGCCGCAACGTGCCGGCGGTGCATTATATGGTGGCGATGGCGGGCGGCAGCGACATCCGCTGCACGCCTTACAGCGTGTTCGGGGAACAGGAGTTGTCCGAACATGCGCTGGAGGCGTTGCGCGATCGCAAGGCGTGTCTGCTCGGCAACCACGGCATGATCGCGCTGGGGCGTGATCTCGACGAAGCTCTGTCCATCGCGGTCGAGGTCGAGTTCCTGTGCGAGATTTACTGGCGCACCCTGCAGGCCGGCGCGCCGCACATACTCAGCGCACAGCAGATGCACGATGTGAAAGAGAAATTCGTCGAATACAAAAAGTGCAGTTAGGAAAACCATGCCTATTCACGGAACATTGTTTGCGACTATCTTTGCCATACTTTTTGGCATGGTCGCTATCTGGTTTGTGCTCGTAAAATTGCTATTTAGGCGTCTTGAGATATCTCACTCTGAGAAGTATGAAGCAATGGGAAAACCTTCTCTTTTCTTGCACAACAGTCCGGCGAGTGCTTTCGCATTGCTCAAGTTCTTGTTTGTTCGCGAGCACAAAGAGCTAAACGATAGCTACCTGTCTAAACTATCTAAGGAAGGTCTGAATAAGTAACAACAAATGAGAACGACTCACGCACATTCTGCTGTGGATATTCGAATTGGCCAGAAATTACCCCGACACGGGTCGTTTGGCCGGCCATTCCGGTCGATTTCTCGTTCATCAGACGAACCTCTCCTGCTGAAGTCGCAACAGATGGTGACGCGCCATGAACAGATTCGCCAGAGCGGAAACTACGAACAGGCGATTGCCGTTCTTCATCATGCCGCGATAGCTGACCTTGGCAAAGCCAAAGATGCGTTTGATGATAAGGAAGGCATGTTCAACTTTGGCACGCACACTCGACTTTCTACTGTTCTTCTCCCTCTCGGTGAGCCCCCTGTTGCGAAATCCTTTCTTGTTGGTGAAGTCTCGCGCTTCTGGCGCGGCTTGGGCGATGGGGCATGCAGCTGATGGTCGCGCCGGTAGTCATCTTTGCGGCAGGCAATGAATCGCGCGGTGATGATGGCCTGGCACCGCTGCTGTTGCGCAAAGTCGAGCAATGGCTGCAGGAACAAGGAATGGCAGACGAAAATTTCGAGCTGATTGAAACCTTCCAGTTGCAGATTGAAAACACGCTGGA